>NZ_JAXOFT010000001.1:0-341800 GCF_036409385.1 Thermomonas sp. LB-4
GGCCCCAGTTTGTTGCCTTAGACATCAGCAAGTCTGCCCGGTCGGCCGTGCGCCTTTCCCCTCAGTTGGGAGAAGAACCAATTTTTCCGCCACCTCGCCGGCGTTGCGGAAGCCTTCCGGCGCTTTGGCGTAAGAGTGGCGCAGGCCGATCTCGTTCTTGCTTTCGAGGAACAGGCCCTTGCGCTGCCTGGGCTGGAAGCCGCGCTGCCCGCGCTTGGCCAACGCCTCCGCGCCATAAAACTCGCGCCCGTCGCGGCCCACCGCCACCGCCGAGGGCACCCCCACGCGCAGGCTGCCATCCGCCTGCGGCAGCGGCAGGCATTCGCAAAGCAGCTCCCCGCTGGCCGGGTCGTAGCTGGCGCGGGCGATGCAGCTCTTGGTGGTGCCCAGGTCGATGCCGATGGCGGCACCCTTGCGGTTCGCGGCCTGGAGCCGCTGTTTCAGTCGGTCGGCGAAGTCGAAGCGGGTCATGGCGTCCCCCTGTCTGTCTTGATGGAGACCATTGGAACCCAGTGTCGTCGCAGGGGGCGCGACAATCACGGAGGGTCCGGCGCGGTCCGTGAGACGGGAAAAGCGGAAAATAGGCATGAAAAAGACCAACGACCGATTGCGGAGGAGACCGCCATGACCAAGACCAAAGCTCGAACCCAACTCACCAGCCGCTACACCGAGGCGCTGGATTACGCCCGCGAGCAGCACGCCGGCCAGACTCGCAAGCGCACACAGATTCCGTACCTAAGCCATCTACTCGGCGTCAGCGCGCTGGTGCTCGACCATGGCGGCGATGAGGACCAAGCCATCGCGGGCCTACTGCACGACGTGATCGAGGATTGCGGCACGCAACACGAAGCGCCGGTGCGGGACCGCTTCGGCGAGCGTGTTGCGCGCATCGTGCTGGCCTGCACGGATGGCACGCAGGAGGGCAAGGCAGCGCTGGATACCCCGGAGGCGAAATTCGCCGATTGGCGCCGCCGCAAACTTGCCTACCTGGAACATCTGCGGCACACCGAGGCCGACGCCTTGCTGGTCTCCTGTTGCGACAAGCTGCACAACGCCCGCGCCATCGTCGCCGATCTAGAAGATCCGGCCGTCGGCGTGGCGGTGTTCGATCGATTCACCGCTAAGCGCGACGGAACGCTGCGCTACTACCACGGGTTAAGCGACATCTTTACGACGCGCGGAGCGGCCGCGGCGCGGGTGTTGGAGGCCGAGGTTGCGCGGATGCATGCGCTGGCTGGTGAAGCCGAGCGTTTCGAGCTGGTGTGATTGGCGTTGTTTGCGACTGGAGGCCGGAGCTATCCATGATTTCCCGGGAGCAGGCCACTTCTATCGCCGCTGAGGCTGCAAAGGCAAGCTGCGGGACGAGCTGCTGAACCGGGAATGGTTCCGCAGCCGCGCCGAGGCGAAGGTGCTGATCGAGCGCTGGCGGCAGTTCTATAACGAGCAGCGGCCGCACAGCGCCCATGGCTACAAGCCCCCGGCAACCGTTCGCCGGAACTGGTCGGAACCCGATACCATCCACCCCGGACTCACTGGCTGATTGGCTACAAGTTCCATACTCAGGTCAGATTGGGTGGGGGTAGAGTTCGCCTATGGAGAAGAAGACCTTTTGGCACTGTTTGCACAGTGGTCTGCCTCCGTACACCTCGGAGGAGGCGGACCGCGAGCAGTGGGAGAGCGGCCCGAAAGTATTGGACCAGTCCCTCGCAACAAGTCTGGTGCGGCAGAGCGAGGCGACGCAAGCCGAGAGGACCTCCGATGACGGTCAGCCAGATTGATCACGTGATCGAGGATGCACATCCCGGCAAGTGCGTCACACCACTATGGCGGTAGTTTTGGCGGTATGAAATTGGCGGTTTCCGAGAACTTGGCGGTAGTAGTGGCTTTCCCGTGATCGTTCAATTCCGACCTCGCCTCCATCTTCGAAAGCGCCCTTCGGGGCGCTTCTTTTTTGTCCGGCTGCCGGCGCGCGCGCAAACGAAAGCCCCGCTCGCGCGGGGCTTTGCGGTGCTGCGCAGCGGCGGCATCCGGCGGCCTGCGGTCAACGCCGATGGGGGCGCCATCGCGCCCCGGGCCAGGCGCGCCGGCTGGCGTCGCCTAGTAGCTCCGGCACTGCTTGAAGCGCACCGGCTTGCGGCTGCCGGCGGGCGGCTGCAGCTGGACGCGCGAGGCCGCCAGCTCCGGATAGCGCTCGAGCAGCGGGCACAGGTCGGTGGTCGGGTCCACGTCTTCCGCGGACAGGTACACCAGCAGGGTGGACTGGGTCGACCACAGCGCGCGATCGACGCCGAACAGCGTGGTGATGGCATTGGCCGCCTCGCGCCTGCGCGCTTCCAGGGCGGCCGGATCGGTGGGGACCACGCCGGCAGGCGCAGGTTGTGGTGCGGCCGGGGTCACCGGCGCCGCGGTCCGCACCGGCGCGACCTGCGGCGCAGCCTCTTCGGCGGCGGGTTGCAGGCCCTGCGCCAGCATCCAGGCCAAGATACCGATCACCGCAGCGCCGCCCCAGGCCAACCCGAGCAGTTTCGGCGTGGTGGCATTCGATGGCCCGGCCTCGACCGGCGCCGCCGCCTCGCTGGCCACATAGGGCCGCACTTCCGGCCACAGGCTTTGCCCGTCGATCAGTTCGATGTTCTGCTGGCGGGCGATGCGGGCGGCTTCTTCGTCGAAGCGGCCAGGGGTGACCACGATGACCTCGCCGGTACCGCGCAGGGTGGCCGACTTGGCCAGCCCCAGCAGCGCCGGTGCGCCGACCACGGCGGCGCTGCCGTACTTGCAGGACAAGAGGGTGCGGACGCCATCGCGCTCCAGCACGATGTCGCTGCCGTCGGTGGGGATGCCGTCGGCGGGGAGGCCTTCTTCTGCTGCCACCCGGTAGCCGCGGGCATGCATCACCTGCAGGACCAGCCTGGCGAAGTCGCGCCAGCGCAGCTTGCTCAGCTGCTCCGCGCTGCGTTCCGTGGATGCGGGGGCCGGGCGGGCGGCCTGGTTGCGGCGCAACCAGGCGGTGAGTCCGAGGCCGGACAGGGCGAAGGCGATCAGGGCGATCAGGGTGGGCATCATGCGCTCGGGCAAGGGAGGACGCGGGGGCGTCACTATACCCACTGGAACGTGGAACGCAGGTGCGTACCGGACACCCGTCCAGCCGGCCCTAGGGCACGGCTGCACCGCCCTGCCGACGCGAGCGGCTGGAGGGGGCGTGGCCTGCATCCGCAGGCCAGGCAGGGTCAGGCGCCGGCTTCGCCGCTGGTGCCGGCCTGTGCGGCCGGCTTGGCAGCCTTGGCCGGCTTGCGGGCCCGGACTGCCTTGCTGGCGGTCTTGCCGGCGGCCTTGCCGGGCTTCTTCGTGGCGGAACTGGCGGGCTTGGCCGGCTTGCGGGCGGCGGGGCTGGCTGCCTTGCGCGCCGGCACGCTGCCACCGGACTTGCGCAGGGCATCGGTCAGCCGCTCGACGCGCTCGGTCAGCGCGTTGAGATCGTCGCGGCCGGGCACACCCAGCTTGACCAGCGCGCGCTGCACGCGCTCCTCGAATACCTTCTCCAGCTTGTCCCAGGTATCGGCGGCGCGTTCGCGGGCCTGGCCGACATGGCCCTCCACCGCGTCGCGGACCACGGTGGCGCGCTGGCCGGCGAACTTGCGCGCGGTCTGCTCCAGCGACAGGCCATCACGCACCAGGGTTTCGAACAGCTTGCTGCCCTCCGATTGCGCGCGATTGAACGCGCCCATCCCGGCCAGCCAGATCTGTTGCGCCGACTCGGTGATCGATTTCGGGTTCAGGCCTGCGTGGGCCTTGCGGGTGCCGGTCTTCCGCGCGGGGGTGCGAACGGTCTTGCCGGTGGACTTCTTGAGCTTGGCCATGGCGTTTTCCTCGCGTCGTGACGACGCATGCGTGATCTGGATTGCAGTGCAGGATCGATCGCCCGTCTAGAGCATTCACACCATGCCGCGGCGCTGCAGGCCGCGCTCGATGTCGTCAAGGGCGCGGGCGAGCTGCGCGGTGGCATCGGTCACCCGCGGGGGCGGCGGCAGGTGGGCAAGGATCGAGCGCGGGCGGTCGGCGATCACTTCCTCGCGCAGGCCGATGCCGTGGCGGGCCAGCACCGGCTCCAGCTGGCCGCGGCGCTCGCGAAGGTCGGTGAGGGTGTTGCGATAGGCCAGCTGCGAAATCCGCCGCCGCGCCGAGAAGCTGAAGATGTTGGTGTAGAACAGTTCGCGGTCGGCCGCATTGGGCTCGAACACCACCTGGTCGATGCCCGGGTACTGCTGCGGGTAACGCGCCAGCCCCACCTGCATCCGCGACTGCAGCATGGTGCGCAGGGTCTGCGACAGCACGCCGGGCAAGCCCGCCTGGATGATGCGGCGGTCGCTGAAACGGTGGGCCTGCGCATCTTCGCTGGTGCCGGTGCCGGGGTTGAACGGAACCAGCGGGTTGAGCCCCAGCATCAGGTCGATGCCGCGGTCCAGCACCACCGATGCATGCATGGTGCGGCGCAGGGCCCCATCCACGAAATGCCGGGTGCGGCCGGCGCGGTCGGTCATTTCCACCGGCGGGTACAGGCCGGGCAGGGCGGCGCTGGCCTGCACCGCGCGGGAAATCGGTACGTCGTCCCAGCCGGCATCGCCGAAGCGCACGGCCTCGCCGCTGTCCAGGTCCACGCTGATCACGTACAGCGCCCGGTCCAGCTTGCGGAAGTCGTTGCTGCGGCCGCGCCGGGAGAACACGTCGCGCAGGAAGCGCTCGACCTCGGCGTTGTCGAACAGCCCGGTGGGCACCAGGCTGCCGACCCGGTTGAGCAGGTCCGACCAGCGCGAATCGGTGCGGCCCGACCAGACGTCGCGCAGCAGCCGCGCGGCCAGTGTCGGGGTGGACGCGGCGCGCTTGAGGTATTCGCCCAGCGCGGGGCGCAGGAACGTCTCCGGCCGGAAGTGCACGTCCTCGCTGTCGCCGCTGATGAAGATCCGGCACAGCTCGGCGGTATCCATCCCGTTGGCCAGGCCGGCGGCGAAGAACGCGCCGGAACTGACCCCGACGTAGCAGTCCAGGCGGGTCAGGTCCAGGCCGTCGCAGGCCTCGTCCAGCGCGCGCAGCGCGCCCAGTTCGTACATCGCGCCGACCGGTCCGCCGCCGGCGATCGCCAGCCCGATCCGCGGCGGGCCGCGGTCCGGGCGGGGGGCGTGGGCGGCGTGCAGTGACAGCATGCGTATGGCTCTTGCGGGACTGCCCGAGTGTAGCGGAGCGTCCTGGAGTATTGCGTCGGGAAAGGATGCGCGAGACTGCACGCATGCAACCACGCCCCGACCTGCACAGCCGGCTGGCGCGGCGCCTGGCGCTGCATCAGCGCCTGTTCGACCCGGCGCTCGAACCGCGCAACGGTCTTGCTTGGCTGAAGCCGCTGCAGGCCTGGCAGGCGCAGCGGCTGGAGCGCAGCTTCGAGGCATTCCTGCGCGATCCTGCGCGGCGGCCGGCGGCCCGTTTCTTCCTGAGCGACGTCTATGGCGATCACGATTTCAGCCGGCGCGACGCCGATATCGCGCGGGTGATCCCGATGATGCAGCGGCTGCTGCCGGCGGCGCTGCTGGAAACCGTGGGCGATGGCATCGCCCTTGCGGCGCTCAGCCATGCGCTGGACCTGCGCATGGCCGAAGCGCTGCAGGGACTGTCGCCGCGCCCGCGCGCCCTGGACGTGGCGCTGTATGCGCGGGCCTACCGGCGGGTGGGCCTGCGGCGGCTGCGGCTGCGCCAGATCGAGCTGATCGACGAGGTGGGGCAGGGGCTGGCGGAGGCGCTGCGCCTGCCCGGCGTGCATTCGCTGCTGCGGCTGTCGCGGCTGCCGGCGCGGGCGGCGGGCCTGGGCGCGTTGCAGTCGTTCCTGGAGCGCGGGTGCGCGGCGTTTGCGGGGTTGGGCGAGGTTGCCGATTTCCTGGGCGACATCCGGCGCAGCGAGACCCGGGCGATGCAGCGGCTGTTCGCCGGCGAACCCGATCCGTTCGGTGGTCCGGCGGGCTGAGCCGGGCCTGCCGTGCGGGCGATTCAGCGCGCGCCGAACACCAGCAGCGCGGTCAGGGCCGCGGCCAGCAGCAGTGCGGCCAGCAGCAGCCACGGCACGCCCTGCGTCCAGCGCCGGCGGGGCGGCTCCGGCGGGGCATCGGCCTCGCTGGAGGGACCGGAACGCGCGCTCCCCGGGCTCGGTGGCGGTGGCCCTTCCAGCACGAACCGGTGCTGCACGCCGAACGCGATCTGGTCGCCGCTGTGCAGCAGCGCCTGCCGCACGGGCCGGCCATTGACCAGCACGTCGCCGGCCGCATGGCGCAACATCGCGCAGCCATTGCCGGCTTCCAGCACGGCGTGCTCCGGGGCAATGCCGCTGCCTTCGATGCGCACGTCGGCACTGGCGGCGCTGCCAATCCGGCGCGACCGGTCCAAGCTGATGCAGCGGCCGTGGTGGGCGCCACCGATGCCGCGCAGCACCATCCGCAGACTGCCCGCCGGGTCGCGCAGCGGCGGCCCGGGCGGCGGCTGCGTGCGATCGTCGTTGGCGGCATACAGCAGCAGCTCGCTGCCCTCGGCGTGGATGCTGTCGCCGGCGCGCAGCATCGCCACCTGCTGCACCGGGCGGCCGTTGACGTGGACGCCGCGCATGCCCTCGTTCACGGTCAGCCAGATCCCGCGGCGGTCGTTGCACAGCTGCAGCAGCGCCGGCGCATCCGCCCCCACCGGGCCCAGCCCGGCGGGCGTGCGGCCAAGCACGTGCACGCCCGACTCCAATAGCAGGTCGGGCTGGCTTCCATCGCAGAACCGCAGGTGCAGGTCGTTCATCGCGGCGGAATCTAGCATGCGCGGCGCGTGCGCCGGCTGTTCGCGCGCCGCCGCACGCGGCAGAATGCGGCAATCCCCTCCATTGCCGCCGCCATGTCCCGCATCGATATCCGCCATGCCCATGCCCTGCCCAAGCCGCAAGCCCGCAAGGCGGTGGACGAGGTTGCACGCAAGCTGCAGGAGCGCTTCCAGGTCGACTGCAGCTGGACCGGCGACATGCTCAACTTCTCGCGCTCCGGCATCGATGGCCACATCGCGCTGGAGGACGGTGGATTGCACGTGTTCGCCAAGCTTGGCTTCCTGGCCGCCATGTTCAAGGATCCGATCGAGGCGGAGATCCGGCGGGTGCTGCAGGAACGGTTCTGACCCGCTCCGGCGTGCTCCATGTTCCGCGGGCATCATCGATGGTTTCTGCGGCAACGGCAGTCGCAATCGTGTTGCGCTGCGGCATACTCGGAGGCCATTCCCGGACCGGACCGCCCCGATGTCTCGCGCCTACAACTTCAGCCCCGGCCCCGCGACCCTGCCGGAACCCGTGTTGCGCCAGGCGCAGGCCACGATGCTGGAGTACGGGAACACCGGCGCATCGATCCTCGAGATCAGTCATCGCGGGCCCGACTTCATCGCGGTGGCGCAGCAGGCCGAAGCCGATCTGCGCACGCTGCTGTCCATCCCCGACGACTACGCGGTGATCTTCACCGCCGGCGGCGCCACCACGGTGCAGGCCCTGCTGCCGCTGAACTTCGCCGCGCCCGGCCAGGCCTGCGACTACGTGGTCAGCGGCCACTGGGGCAAGACCGCACTCAGGCAGGCGGCGCCCTGCGTGGATGCGCGCATTGCCGCCAGCAGCGAAAGCGGCGGCTTCCGTGACGTGCCGGCGCGCTCGCAATGGCGGCTGTCGGCCGATGCCGCGTATGTGCATGTCACCGCCAACGAAACCATCCATGGCGTGGAGTGGCGCGACATCCCGGCCGCCGGCAACGCGCCGCTGATTGCCGACTTCAGCTCCTCCATCGTCTCCGAGCCGCTGGACGTGACGCGGTTCGGCGCGGTCTACGCCGGCGCGCAGAAGAACCTCGGCCCGGTCGGCATCACCGTGCTGATCGTGCGCCGCGACCTGCTGGAACGCAGCGGCCAGCCGCGCGCGCCGATCTTCGACTACGCCGCGCAGGCGAACGCCGAGTCGATGCTGAACACCCCGCCGAGCTGGAACTGGTACGTGCTGGGCCTGACCGTGAAGTGGATGCTGGAGCAAGGCGGCGTGGCCGAGTTCGCCCGCCGCAACGCGCGCAAGGCGGCGCTGCTGTATGCGGCCATCGACGGCTCCGGTGGTTATTACCGCAACGAGGTGGCGCCTGATGCGCGCTCGCGCATGAACGTGCCGTTCTTCCTGCACGATCCCGCCCTGGACAAGGTCTTCCTCGATGAGGCGAAGCAGGCCGGGCTGGTGGCGCTGAAGGGCCACCGCGTGCTCGGCGGCATGCGCGCCTCGCTCTACAACGCCATGCCGGAAGCCGGCGTGCAGGCGCTGGTCGATTTCATGCGGGAGTTCCAGCAGGCCCATGGCTAAGAAAACTCCGACCACGACGAAAGCCACCCCGAAGCGGGCCGCGCAGAAGGCTGCGGAAAAGCCCGCGGGAAAGTCCGCGAAGAAGCCCGTGGCTGCTGCCGAGCCCAAGCTCGACCTGGCGCAGGTGCGCGCGCAGATCGACGGCATCGACCTGCAGATCCAGCAGCTGATCGCCGAGCGTGCCAACTGGGCGCACCAGGTCGGCAGGGCCAAGGGCAAGCTGGCTGCTGCGGTGGATTACTACCGCCCCGAGCGCGAGGCGCAGGTGCTGCGGCGGGTGGTGGACCGCAACGACGGCCCGCTGGCCGATGATGTGCTGGTGCGGCTGTTCCGCGAGGTGATGTCGGCCTGCCTGGCCCAGCAGGAACCGCTGAAGATCGGCTACCTCGGCCCCGAGGGCACCTTCAGCCAGCAGGCGGTCTACAAGCATTTCGGCCACTCCGCGCACGGCCTGCCGCTGGGCAGCATCGAGGAGGTGTTCCAGGAGGTGGCCAGCGGCAACGCCGACTTCGGCGTGGTGCCGGTGGAAAACTCCGGGCAAGGCACCATCCAGGTCACGCTGGACCTGTTCTTGACTTCGCCGCTGCGCATCTGCGGCGAGGTGGAGCTGCGCGTGCACCAGTACCTGCTGTCGCGCAGCGGCCGGCTGGAGGACGTGGAACGCATCTTCGGCCACCCGCAGGCGCTGGCGCAGACCGGCGGCTGGCTGCGCACCCACCTGCCGGGGGTGGAGAAGATCCCGACGTCCAGCAATGCCGAGGGCGCGCGGCGCGCACGCAATGCCGACGATTCGGCGGCCATCGCCGGCGAGTCCGCGGCGGTGGTGTACGGCCTGCGCAAGATCGCCGGGCCGATCGAGGACCGCAGCGACAACACCACGCGCTTCCTGGTGATCGGCCGGCAGCCGTTCCCGCCGTCGGGCAATGATCGGACCTCCCTGCTGGTGTTCATCCGCGACCGCCCCGGCGCCCTGTACGGCGTGCTTGAGCCGCTGGCCCGCCGCGGCATCAGCATGAACCGGATCGAGTCGCGGCCCGAGCACGGCCACAAATGGCAGTACGCCTTCTTCATCGACGTGGCCGGCCACTGCGACGAGTCGCCGCTGAAGGACGCGCTGGCGGAAATCAACGCGGCCGGCGATGAAGTGCGCGTGCTGGGGTCCTATCCGGTGGCGATTCTCTGAGGTTTTCCTTCCCTCGCCGCGCGCGGCGAGGGAATCAATGATCCGGGCCCCGTTTCGCCGGCGGTGAAGCGGGACGCGGGAAAGGGAGGCTGTTTGATCGACTTCGTTTCATTTGCCCATACCGGGATACGCGGACTGCGCGCCTACGATCCGGGCCATGACCTGGTGGCGCTGCGCCGCGCCGCGCCGCAGCCCCTGCTCGAGCTTGGCTCGAACGAGAATCCGCACGGTGCCAGTCCGCTGGCGGTCCGTGCCGCCATCGCCGCGTTGGAAAGCGCGCACGTGTATCCCGATCCGCTGGGCGGCGATCTGAAGCGCGCGCTGGCGGATCGGCTGGGCGTTGACACCGCCGGCATCCTGCTGGGCAACGGCTCGCACGAGCTGCTGATGCAGTTCGCGCAGGTGTTTGCCGGGCCGGGCGACGAGGTGGTGGCCTCGCAATACGGTTTCGCCGTGTATGCGCTGGCCGCGCAGGCGGCGGGCACGACCCTGCGGCTGGCGCCGGCCTTGCCGCGCGACCACGCGATGCCGCGCGGCCACGACCTCGCTGCACTCGGCGCTGCCATCACCCCGCGCACCCGACTGGCGTATATCGCCAACCCCAACAATCCGACTGGCACCTGGTATTCCGCTGCCGACTTCGAGGCCTTCCTGGCCGCGGTGCCGGCGCAGATGCTGGTGGTGGTGGACGAGGCGTATGCGGAATTCGTGGATGCGCCGGATTACGCCAGCGCGCTGCCGCTGCTGGCGAAGCATCCGAACCTGGTCGTCACCCGCACCTTCAGCAAGGCCCATGCGCTGGCGGGGCTGCGGGTGGGCTACGCGCTGGCGCATCCGGACTGCATCGCGGTGATGGAACGCGTGCGCGAAAGCTTCAACGTCAATGCGCCGGGGCTGGCCGCGGCGCAGGCATCGTTGGACGATGCCGCGCACCTGGCCGCCTCGCTGGCCGCCAACCGCGCGCAGCGGCAGGCGCTGGCCGACGCGCTGCGCGGGCGCGGGCTAGCGGTGTCGCCGTCGCAGACCAATTTCCTGCTGGTCGAATTCGGCGATGACACTGCGCGCATCGAAGCGGCGCTGCTGGCGCGCGGGGTGATCCTGCGGCCGATGGGCGGCTACGGGCTGGGCGACTGCCTGCGCATCACCGTGGGCACGGCGGTCGACAACGCGCGTCTGCTGGCGGCGCTCGACGAGGCGATGGCATGAGCGGGACGATGGACTGGGTGGCGCGCACGGGCGCGCCGCTGCGCGGGACGCTGGCGATTCCCGGCGACAAGTCGGTATCGCACCGGGCGGTGATGTTCGCCGCGCTGGCCGACGGCGTTTCCACCATCGACGGCTTCCTCGAAGGCGAGGATACCCGCGCCACCGCCGCGATCTTCTCGCGCATGGGCGTGCGCATCGAAACGCCTTCGCCGTCGCGGCGGGTCGTGCACGGCGTCGGCGTCGATGGCCTGCAGCCGCCCGCTGGCCCGCTGGACTGCGGCAACGCCGGCACCGGCATGCGCCTGCTGGCGGGCCTGCTGGCGGCGCAGCGCTTCGATTCGATGCTGGTCGGCGACGCCTCGCTGTCGAAGCGGCCGATGCGGCGGGTCACCGTGCCGCTGGCGAAGATGGGCGCGCGCATCGACACGGAAGAAGGCGGCGTGCCGCCACTGTGCATCCACGGCGGGCAGCGCCTGGTCGGTGTCGACCACAGGCTGGAGGTTGCGAGCGCGCAGGTGAAGTCGGCGCTGCTGCTGGCCGGGCTGTATGCCGATGGCGACACCGTGGTGCGCGAGCCGCACCCCACCCGCGACTACACCGAGCGGATGCTCTCCGCGTTCGGCGTGGACATCACGTTCTCGCCCGGTTTCGCCCGCCTGCGCGGCGGCCAGCGCCTGCGCGCCACCGACGTGGCGGTGCCGGCGGACTTCTCCTCGGCGGCGTTCTTCCTGGTCGCGGCCAGCATCGTGCCGGGTTCCGAACTGCGGCTGAGCCAAGTGGGCCTGAACCCGCGCCGTACCGGCCTGCTGCAGGTCCTGCGGATGATGGGCGCGGACATCCGCGAAGAGCATGCCGCCATCCACGGCGGCGAACCGGTGGCCGACCTGGTGGTGCGGCATGCGCCGCTGCATGGCATCGAGGTGCCCGAGGCGCTGGTGCCGGACATGATCGACGAATTCCCGGCGCTGTTCATCGCCGCCGCCTGCGCCGATGGCCCCACCGTGGTGCGCGGCGCGGCCGAGTTGCGGGTCAAGGAATCCGACCGCCTCGCGGTGATGGCCACCGGCCTGCGCACCCTGGGCCTGCGCGTGGATGAAACCGCGGACGGCGCCACCCTCCATCCCGGCAGGTTGGGAAGCGGCACCATCGAAAGCCATGACGACCACCGCATCGCGATGGCTTTCGCGGTGGCCGGCCAACGGTCAGGCAGCGAGGTGCGGATCCGCGACGTCGCGACGGTGGCCACGTCGTTCCCCGGCTTCGACGCATTGGCGCGTCGCGCCGGATTCGGATTGGACGACGGCGCAGGCGGGTAGGGCCGAAAAAAACGGCGTCCCGGTAGCCGCTGCAGCGGCGGGGACGCCGGGGGAAGGATATTGCGGACGCGGCCGTTTGTAAGCGGCACGCGCCCGGTCTGGCTCAGTTGCTGGTGACGGCGATGCCCTTGCCCTTGGCATCCTTGCCGCAGTCGTCGATGTCTTCCTGGGTCATCGTCGCGTAGGGCTTGAAAGCGGGGAGGCTGGCGGCCAGCGCCTGCTGGCTGGCCAGCAGCGGCGGCAGCTGGGCGCACAGCTTCAGCGCCTCGGCCTCGATCTTCCTGCCTTCGGCCTCCATGCGCGCCTCGAAGGCCTTCTCCTCCTGCTCGCCGCCGAAGATCACCCCGAACACGCCGCCCAGCGCCTTGCCGGCCAGGTCTGCGCCCTGCGAGCCGATGGCCATGCCGGCATCGGCGATGCCCAGCACCTGGTTGCGGTAGGTGAGCAGCTGCCGGCGCTGCTCGGCGGTGGTCTCCACCGTCTTGCCCTCGATCAGCAGCGCGCCCTGCGGGCTGATCTCGGCTTTGGGCAGGTGGCCGTCGGACTTGCCGAACCGCTTGCCGTTGACGGTGATGTCGATGTCGCCGTTGATGCTCAGGTTGCCTGCGTGCAGCTCCTTGCGCGCTTCGGCCAGTGCGCGGTCGACCTGCCGGCCGATGAAACCCTTGTCGGCGTTGCTGGCGGTGGGCGAAGCGGGCGGGGCCGGTGGTGCGGGCGGTGCGGGCGGCTGGCTGCAGGCCAGCAGCGGCAGGCTGGCGACGACCAGGGAGGCCATCAGGGTAGCGTGCTTCATCGGGTTCTCCAGATCAGAGGCTGGCGAATTCGCGGCGGACGTTGTTCTCGCAGTCGGCCACGTCGTCGCGTTCCAGCGTGGCGTACGGGCGGAACTGCGGCAGGCTGGCGGCCAGCCGCTGCTGCGAATCCATCACCCGCGGCAGCATGCGGCAGATGCCGCGCACGCCCGGCTCCACCTGCTCGCGCACGGTGCGCTCGATGCGCCGCTCCAGGCTGCCGGTCATGGCGCCGAACATCAGGCTCACCCACGAGCCGTCGACCGCGTCCAGCGCCGCATCCGCGCTTTTCTGGCCGATGTCGATGCCGACCTTGGCGATTTCCACCACCAGCCCGCGGTAGGCCAGCAGCTGGCGGCGCTGGCCGGCGTCGATCTCCTGCGGCTTGCCGTCGATCAGCAGGTCGCCCTGCGGGGTGATGGCCGCCGCCGCTTTTTCAGCGGCGGTCCGCTTCGCCTTGGCCTGCTTGCCGAACTGCAGGCTGTCCTGCAGCTGCAGGTCGCCGGTGTCCAGATCCTGCTTGGCCTTGGCCAGCTCGGCTCGGACTTCCCTGCGGGCGTCGCCCAGTTCGCGGCGGATCTCGGCGGTGATGCCGGTGTCCGCGCTGCGCGGCGGCTGGGCCTGCGCTGCCAGCGGCAGCAGCAGGGACAGGGCGGCGACGGAGAGGATGCGCTTGGTCTGCATGGTCGGGTTCCTTGGTCTTGTCGTTTGCGGCCAGGGGAATCAGTTGTCGTCGCGCCAGCGGCGCAGGCGGATGGCGGCGGCGATCATGGCGATGCCCGCGCCGGCGCCGATCCACAGCTGCGGCGTGGCCAGTGCCGAATACAACGCCTTCAGCAGCACCAGGTGGTTGCCCAGCTCCTTCGCCTGCATCCCGTCCAGGTCCATCACGGTGAACCAGGTGCCGGGGAACACGCCGCCCAGCAGGTGCGCCACCACGTTCTTCCAGAACCAGCTGCTGTCCAGGTTGAACAGGTTCATCAGGTCGAACCAGCTGATGAACACGCCGGCGAATGCCGGGATCATGATCGCCCACAGGAACGGCTTGCTCCTGGACCAGGCCGAGCACAGCAGCAGCCAGCCGGCGCTGGGCAGGGCCCACAGCGCGTACACCGGGATCGCCGCGATCGCCACGCCGGCGTTGGCCAGCAGGTTGTCGGGGCTCCACAGCAGCACGAACGGATTGCCGTGGTGCAGCAGCACGAACACGCTCAGCACCAGCAGGAAGGCGACCATGCAGGCGATGCCCACCGCGATCGCCAGCGTCGGCGCCACCACCAGCGCGCTCAGCGCCTTCGACAGCACGGTGTCGCGGTCGGACACCGGCAGCGATTTCCAGAACAGCACGCTGCGGTCCTTGCGCTCGTCGTACAGGCTGCCCAGGCAGTAGAAGAACACCACGAAGCCCAGCACCAGCAGCGGCCAGAACATCGCCGAGGCGGTGCTCAGGCTGATGCCGTCGGCGAGCTTCTGCACGTCCTCCGGCGACATCTTCTCGGTGATCAGGCGCAGGTCCAGGCCGTTGATCATCACCTGGCCGTTGACCTTCAGCCCGGAAACGGCCTCGCGGCGCATCGCCACTTCGCCGAAGATCAGCGCCATCAGGGTCAGCAGCAGCGAGATGCCGCCGGCCCAGATCGGGGCCCAGAAGAACCCGCCCTTGTGCTCCCAGAATTCGCGGCGCAGCAGCAGCTTCAGCTTGTGGGTGGGGTGCGGCGGGGTGCGGGGCACGCTGGACTTGGCGACATCCATGCCCGCGGCGTCGATGGCGGCGTTCATGCGTAGGTTCCTTTCATGGTGGCGACGAACAGGTCGGCCAGGCCGGGGGTGCGGGTCTCGCCCAGTTCGCCGAGTCGGGCGCGGTCGGCGCCGTCGAACAGCATCACGGTCTTGCCGAACGGCAAGGCGCGCTCGTCGATGGGCTTCAAGGCGCGCGCGGCGTCCTGCTTGCCGGCGTCCACCAGCACCTCGATGTAGCGTTCGCCCAGGGATTCCATCGGCGTGTTCAGCGCGATCTTGCCGTCGCGGATGAACATCACGTCGGTGAGGATGTGCTCGATCTCCTCGACCTGGTGGGTGGTGACCAGGATGGTCTTGTCCTCGTCGAAGTAGTCCTCCAGCAGGCGCTGGTAGAACTGCTTGCGGTAGAGGATGTCCAGGCCCAGGGTGGGTTCGTCCAGCACCAGCAGGCGGGCGTCGATGGCCATCACCAGCGCCAGGTGCAGCTGCACGATCATGCCCTTGGACATCTCGCGCACCTTCAGGCCCGGCTTCAGCTGGGTGCCTTCCAGGAAGCGGCGGCACTTGGCGGCGTCGAAGCGCGGGTGCACCCCGGCCACGAACTCGATGGCCTGCGCCACCGTGATCCAGCGCGGCAGCACCGCCACGTCGGCGATGAAGCAGACGTCGTTCATCAGTTCGTCGCGCTCGGTGCGCGGATCCTTGCCCAGCACCTTGAGGTCGCCCTCGAACGGGATCAGGCCCAGGATGGCCTTGAGCGCGGTGGTCTTGCCGGCGCCGTTGGGGCCGATCAGGCCGACGATGCGGCCGGCGGGGATGTCGAACGCGGTGTTGTCCAGCGCCAGCTTGTTCTTGTAGGCCTTGCGCAGGCCGCGGGCTTCAATGACGGGAGTGGTCATGGCGGTACTCACTTGGGTGCCCACTTCTGCTGCGGTTCCAGCAGCTCCTGGATGCTCAGGCCGAGGCGCTGGATGCGCTCCATGACCAGCGGCCATTCCTCGCGGAGGAAACGCTCGCGTTCGCTCTGCAGCAGGCGCGCATTGGCGCCCTCGGTGACGTACATGCCCAGTCCCCTTCGTTTCTCGACGAGTTGTTCGTCCGCGAGCTCCTGGTAGGCGCGCGAGACGGTGATCGGATTCAGCTGGTACTCGGCCGCCACCTGGCGGACCGAGGGCAGCGCATCGCCCGGCTTGAGCACCCCGTCGAGCATCATCGCGACGACGCGGTCCTTCAGCTGGCGGTAGATCGGAGCGCTATCGCTCCATTCGACGGCAACCATGATTCAGCCCTGCGGCAGGAAGAAGGAGAAGAACGGCATCCGTACCGAGTGGTAGGAGCGGCGGGTGACCCGGCGCTCGCTGCTTGCGCCCATCGCCGCGGCCGGCGCTGCGCCGGCGGTTGCGCCGACCGGCGCGGAGACGGCAGCGACGTTGGTCGTCGCGGCGGAAGCCGGCTGTTCGATCGGGGCGCCTGACAGCACGGCCAGGGTCAGCAGCGCACTGCAGGCCATTGCCGCGTTGAGGGAGTTGTGGAGCTTGCGGTTCATGGTGAACGTCCTGCTCTGGGGGTTCGGTGTTGTAGGCAACTATAACACTACAAAATCCCGCGTCAAGCGCCGGTTGACCCAACTGAAGTCATGGTCGCCACGGCGGCGGCCGAATGCCTCGCACAGGTCCCTGAATCGCGCACTTCCCCGATCCGGCCGCAGGATTGCCGGTTACCGCGGTGCAAACGACAATAGGGTGGTCATGCGCCTGCACGCGGCTTCTCGCAGCAGGTCAACAGGAGAGGGTCACGATGAAGTTTTCCCTGCGCGCGCTGGGCGCGCTGCTGGTCGCCATGCTGGCGGCCGCACCGGCGTTGGCCCAGGACGGCGCCCCGCTGAGCGAGCGCGACAAGGTTGGCTACATGCTGGGCCAGGACGTTGCGCGCGCCATCGGGCCGGGCCTGCCTGACCTGGACCTGGCCACCTTCCGGCAGGCCATCGAGCTGGTCTTGGCCGGCGGCCAGCCCACGCTGGACGCCGAAGAGGCCAAGCGCCTGTCGGAGGCGCTGATGCTCAACATCGGCGCGCGCAAGGCCGGCAAGCCGCTGGTGTCGCTGGATCGCGCCAAGGCGGGGACGCTGGCCGGCACCAACATCGGCCAGGGCCTGGCCGTTTTCCGCGGCGAGTTCGACATGCCGATGTTCATGCGGGGCCTGAAGGATGGCGCCGACCCGGCCGCCAAGCCGGCCCTGGACGAGGCGCAGATCGGCCAGGTCCGCAGCGCGCTCTCCGCGCGACTGGGCGCCGCCCGCGAGGCCGAGCGCAAGGCGCAGGGCGAGGCCGCGCTGAAGCAGGAGCAGGAATTCCTGGCCAAGAACAAGCAGGTCAAGGGCGTCTTCACCACGCCTACCGGGCTGCAGTACAGGGTGCTCAAGCAGGGCGACGGCGTGCGCCCCAAGCCCGGCCAGCGCGTCCGCGTCCATTACACCGGCACGCTGCTGGACGGCACCAAGTTCGACAGCTCCATCGACCGCGGCGAGCCGGCCGTGTTCGGCCTCGACCAGGTCATCAAGGGCTGGACCGAAGGCGTCGGCATGATGCCGGTGGGCGCCAAGTATCGCCTCTGGGTCCCGGCCGCACTGGGTTACGGTGACCGCGGTGCCGGTACCATCCCGCCCAATTCCACCCTGGTGTTCGACGTGGAACTGCTGGGCGTCGAATGAGTCCAAGCTGATCGTGTTCCCACCGGCGCCCGTCGCCATCCCCTTTTCGCATCCCGGAGTTCCCTGCAGATGAAGCCGCTCGTCCGTTCCACCGCCATTGCCGTCGCCACGCTGCTGGCGCTGTCCGCCTGCAAGGGCGAGAACAAGCCCGTCGAGGTTTCCTCCAGCAAGGCCGAAGCCGACAAGGCCGCGACCGACAAGACCGGCTACCCGGGCCTGCCGACCGAGAAGGAGCAGGTCAGCTACACCATCGGCATGGCGATGGGCAAGCAGCTTTCCGAGATCAAGGACGAGGTCAACGTCGATACCGTGGTCAAGGCGCTGCGCACCCAGATGGACGGCGGCAAGGCGCTGGTCACCGACGAGCAGGCGCAGCAGATCATGCAGGCGTTCGGCCAGAAGATGCAGGCCAAGCAGATCGCCAAGATGATGGAGGAGGGCAAGGCCAACCTCGAGAAGGGCGAGAAGTTCCTGGCCGAGAACGGCAAGAAGCAGGGCGTGGTCACCACCGCGTCGGGCCTGCAGTACCAGGTCGTCACCGAAGGCAAGGGCGCCAAGCCCGGCGCCAGCGACGGCGTGAAGGTGAACTACAAGGGCACTCTGCTGGACGGCACCGAGTTCGACAGCTCCTACAAGCGCGGCGAGCCGGCGGTGCTGCCGCTGCAGGGCGTGATCCCGGGCTGGGCCGAAGGCCTGCAGCTGATGCCGGTGGGCGCCAAGTACAAGTTCTGGATCCCGTCCAAGCTGGCTTACGGCGAGCAGGCGCCGCCGATGATCGGCCCGAACCAGATGCTGGAGTTCGAGGTCGAGCTGCTGGAGATCGTCAAGGCGCCGTCCGGCAACTAACCGAAGCCGAACACCGGGGGACGTATCCTTGCGATGCGTCCCCTTTCTTTTGCCCACGGATACCGCGCATGCGCGTCTGCATTTTCGGCACCGGCTACGTCGGCCTGGTGACCGGCACCTGCCTGGCCGAGGTCGGCCACGACGTGGTCTGCGTCGATGTCGACGCGGCCAAGGTGGAAGGCCTGAATAACGGCGTCGTGCCGATCTACGAGCCGGGCCTGACCCCGATGGTGAAGGCCAACCACGCCGCCGGGCGGCTGCGCTTCACCACCGACGCCGGGGCCGGCATCGCCCATGGTGACGTGCTGTTCATCGCGGTCGGCACGCCGCCGGACGAGGACGGCAGCGCCGACCTGCAGTACGTGCGTGAAGTGGCGCGCACCATCGGCCGCCACATCGCGCGGCCGGTGGTGGTGGTGGACAAGTCCACCGTGCCGGTCGGCACCGCCGACAAGGTGCGCGCCACCATCGACGCCGAGCTGGCCGTGCGCGGCGCCGACATCGGCTTCGACGTGGTGTCCAACCCCGAGTTCCTGAAGGAGGGCGCGGCGGTCGAGGACTGCATGCGCCCGGACCGCATCGTCATCGGCACCTCCAGCGCGGCCGCGCTGGACACGCTGCGGCGCCTGTACGCCCCGTTCAACCGCAACCACGAGCGCATCGTGGCGATGGACGTGCGCTCCGCCGAGCTGACCAAGTACGCGGCCAACGCCATGCTGGCGACCAAGATCAGCTTCATGAACGAGATCGCCAACATCGCCGAGCAGGTGGGCGCGGACGTGGAGATGGTGCGCAAGGGCATCGGCTCCGATCCGCGCATCGGCTGGCATTTCATCTATCCGGGCGCCGGTTACGGCGGCTCGTGCTTTCCCAAGGACGTGCAGGCGCTGGCGCGCACGGCCGCGCAGCATGGCGTGCAGCCACGGTTGCTGGAGGCGGTGGAGGCGGTCAACGCTGCGCAGAAGGGCCACCTGTTCGAGCTGATGCAGCGCCATTACGACGTGGGCGAAGACGAAGGCCTGCGCGGCAGGACCATCGCGGTGTGGGGGCTGGCGTTCAAGCCGAACACCGACGACATGCGCGAAGCCTCCAGCCGCCGCCTGCTGCAGCAGCTGTGGGATGCCGGCGCGACGGTGCGCGCGTTCGATCCCGAGGCGATGGCCGAGACCCGGCGGATCTTCGGCGAGCGCGACGACCTGGTGCTGTGCGACTCCGCCGCCGCCGCGCTGGAAGGCGCCGACGCGCTGGCGGTGGTCACCGAATGGAAGCAGTTCCGCAGCCCCGATTTCGCCAGGCTGAAAGAGGCGCTGGCCGACGCGGTGCTGTTCGACGGCCGCAACCTGTACGAACCCGCCGAAGTGGAAGCCGCCGGCATCGCCTACTACGGCATCGGCCGCGGACGCTCGCTGCGCAAGGAAGAGGCATGACCGATCTCGAACAACGCCTGGTCGACCTGGAAACCCGGCTGGCCTTCCAGGAACAGGCGCTGCTGGAACTCAGCGACGCGCTGGCCGCCGCCCGCAGCGAGGAGGCCGGCAACGCGCTGCGCCTGCATCGCGCGCTGGAAGAATTGCGACAATTGCGCAGCGCGATGGCCGCCAGCCCGGTCACCGGCGATGCCGCCAGCGAACCACCCCCACCGCATTACTGAGCGCCGCGACCGACATGAGCAATTCCCTTCGCGACCAGCTGCTGGGCCTGGGCTTCCAGGACGCCCCCAAGCCCGCCCCGCGCCCGAAGCAGGAGCACCGCAGGCCGCAGGCCGGGCAGGGCGGCAAGCCCACGCACGCCGGCCGGCCGGCCCATGCCGGCAAACCCGCGCATGCCGGCAAGCCACCGCAGCGCCCGCACAAGCCGCCGCATCCGAAGGGAGCGCGGCGCGAGGACATCGACCTGGCCAAGGCCTACGCGATCCGCGCGCAGAAGGAAAAGGACGAACGCATCGAGGCCGAACGGCTCAAGCAGGAAGAAGCGCGCCTGCGTCGCGAGGCCAAGGCGAGGCTGGAGGCCTTCGTCAAGGACAAGGCGCTGAACGCCGCCGAGGCCGAGCACGTCCGCCACTTCGAGTACGGCGGCAAGATCAAGCGCGTGCACGTCACCGCCGAGCAGCTGAAGGCGCTCAACGCCGGCGAGCTGGGCGTGGTGCAGGTGAACGGTCGCTACCTGCTGGTGGATGCCGCGACGCTGGCTGAAGCCGAGGCGATCTTTGCCCCGGCCGTTGCGCTGAAGGTCGATCCGGATGCGCCCGCAGAGGACGACCCGTACTCCGATCCGCAATACCAGGTGCCAGACGACCTGGTCTGGTGACTCGACTCCGCCCCCGATTGCCGCTCAATCCGGGTCGTAGTCCAGGTTGAACGACAGCCAGCGTTCGGCCTGCGCCAGCTCCACGCCCTTGCGCCGGGCGTAGTCGACGACCTGTTCCTTCGTGACCCGCCCGACCACGAAATACTTGCTGTCGGGATGGCTGAAATACAGCCCTGAGACGCTGGCCGCCGGGTACATCGCGAAATGGTCGGTCAGCTCCACGCCGGCATTGGCGGTGGCGCCCAGCAGGTCGAACAGCACCCGCTTTTCGCTGTGCTCCGGGCAGGCCGGGTAGCCGGGGGCGGGGCGGATGCCGCGATACGCCTCGGCAATCAGGGCATCGTTGTCCAACGCCTCGTCCTGCGCATAGCCCCAGAACTCCTTGCGCACGCGCTGGTGCAGCCGTTCGGCGAAGGCTTCGGCCAGGCGGTCGGCCAGCGCCTTGAGCAGGATCGCGCTGTAGTCGTCGTGGTCGGCGCGGAAGCGCTCCAGGTGCGGCTCGATGCCCAGCCCCGCGGTGACCGCGAACGCGCCGATCCAGTCCTGCCTGCCGCTGTCCTTCGGCGCGATGTAATCGGCCAGGCACAGGTTGGGGCGCTCCACCGGCTTGTCGGCCTGCTGGCGCAGGAAGCGGAACCAGCGCTCCTCGCCGTCCACCTGCAGCGCCACGTCGTCGCCGACGCTGTTGGCCGGCCAGAAGCCGCAGACGGCCTTGGCGGTCAGCCATTTCCCGTCGACGATCTTCCGCAGCATCGCGCGCGCATCGCGGTACAGCTCGCTGGCCTGCGCGCCCACCACTTCGTCGGTGAGGATCGCCGGGTACTTGCCGGCCAGCTCCCAGGCGTTGAAGAACGGCGACCAGTCGATGCAGCCCACCAGCTCGGTCAGTGGATAGTCGTCGAACACGTGCAGCCCCGGCTGCTTCGGCGCGGGCGGCGTGTAGGAACTCCAGTCGAACTTGAACGACTGCGCGCGCGCCTTCTCCAGCGGCACCAGCCGCTTGCCGTCGCCGCGGTTGCGGTGGCGCTGGCGGACGTCGGCGTAGTCGTTGGCGGCGGCCTGCACGAAGTCGCCGCGCAGCTCCGGGCTCATCAGCGACTGCGCCACGCCGACCGCGCGCGAGGCGTCCTTCACCCAGATGGTGGGCGACTTGTAGTGCGGGTCGATCTTCAGCGCGGTGTGCGCGCGCGAGGTGGTGGCACCGCCGATCAGCAGCGGCATGGTGAAGCCCTGCCGCTGCATCTCCTTCGCCACGTGGCTCATCTCCTCCAGCGACGGCGTGATCAGGCCGGACACGCCGATCATGTCGGCGTTCTCGGCGATTGCGGTATCCAGGATCTTCTGCGCCGGCACCATCACCCCGAGGTCGATGACCTCGAAGTTGTTGCAGGCCAGCACCACCCCGACGATGTTCTTGCCGATGTCGTGCACGTCGCCCTTGACCGTGGCAATCACGATCTTGCCGTTGCTCTTGCCGACATCGCCGGTGCGCAGCTTCTCGGCCTCGATGAAGGGCAGCAGGTGCGCCACCGCCTTCTTCATCACCCGGGCCGACTTCACCACCTGCGGCAGGAACATCTTGCCGGCACCGAACAGGTCGCCGACCACGTTCATGCCGTCCATCAGCGGCCCTTCGATCACGTCCAGCGGCCGCGTGGCCTGCTGGCGCGCTTCCTCGGTGT
The DNA here is from genome assembly GCF_036409385.1 of Thermomonas sp. LB-4. Classification (NCBI taxonomy): domain Bacteria; kingdom Pseudomonadati; phylum Pseudomonadota; class Gammaproteobacteria; order Lysobacterales; family Lysobacteraceae; genus Thermomonas; species Thermomonas sp. LB-4. The sequence goes on from NZ_JAXOFT010000001.1 coordinate 22,167, forward strand.
CCTCCACCACGTACTGGTCGATGCCGTTCACCAGCGCGTGCGACAGCCGCGCGGCCACCGGCTGTTCGCGCCAGCGCAGGTCTTCGACCTTCTTCTCGCCCTTGCGCTTCTTGTAGTTGTCGGCGATCTCCAGCAGCCGCTCGGTGGCATCGTCGCGGCGGTTCAGCACCACGTCCTCGACGCGCTCGCGCAGCAGCGGGTCCAGCTGGTCGTACAGCGGCAGCGCGCCGGCGTTGACGATGCCCATGTCCATGCCGGCGCGGATCGCGTGGTACAGGAACACCACGTGGATCGCCTGCCGCACCGGCTCGTTGCCGCGGAAGCTGAAGCTGACGTTGGAGACGCCGCCGGAGATGTGGCTGTGCGGGAAGCGCTTGCGCAGTTCGCGCGCGGCTTCGATGAAGTCCACCGCGTAGTTGTTGTGCTCCTCGATGCCGGTGGCGATGGCGAAGCAGTTGGGGTCGAAGATGATGTCCTCGGGCGGGAACCCGATCTCCTCGGTCAGCAGTTTGTAGGCGCGCGCGCTGATCTCCACCTTGCGCTGCGCGGTGTCGGCCTGGCCCACTTCGTCGAACGCCATCACCACCACCGCCGCGCCGTAGCGCCGCACCAGCCGCGCCTGGCGTAGGAACTCGGCCTCGCCCTCCTTCATCGAGATCGAGTTGACGATGCCCTTGCCCTGCAGGCACTTCAGCCCGGCCTCGATCACCGACCACTTCGAGCTGTCCACCATCACCGGCACCTTGGCGATGTCGGGCTCTGCGGCGATCAGGTTGAGGTATTCCACCATCGCCTTCTCGGAGTCGAGCAGGCCTTCGTCCATGTTGACGTCGATGACCTGCGCGCCGTTCTCCACCTGCTGGCGGGCGACCACCACCGCCTCGTCCAGCCGCCCCTCGAGGATCAGCTTCTTGAACTGCGCGCTGCCGGTGACGTTGGTGCGCTCGCCGACGTTGATGAAATTGGATTCCGGCGTGATGACCAGCGGTTCCAGACCGGACAGGCGGGTGAAGCGGGGCAGGGACGTGCTCATGCCGCCTGCTCCCGAGCACCGACCACCGGCACCTCGCGCGGCGGCAGCCCGCGCACGGCCGCGGCGATCGCGGCGATGTGGTCCGGCGTGGTGCCGCAGCAACCGCCCACCAGGTTGATCAGGCCGCTTTGCGCGAATTCGCGCAGGATCGCGGCCATGTCTTCCGGCGTTTCGTCGTAGCCGCCGAAGGCGTTGGGCAGGCCGGCGTTCGGGTGGCAGCTGACGTGGGTGTCGGCCACGGTGGCCAGCACGTCCACGTGCTGGCGCAGGTCCTTGGCGCCCAGCGCGCAGTTCAGCCCGATCGCCAGCGGCCGGGCGTGGCGCAGCGAATACCAGAACGCCTCGGCGGTCTGGCCCGACAGGGTGCGGCCGGAAGCGTCGGTGATGGTGCCGGAGATCATCACCGGCAACCGCGCGCCGGTTTCCTCGAACACGTCGTCGATGGCGAACAGCGCGGCCTTGGCATTGAGCGTGTCGAACACGGTTTCCACCATCAGCACGTCGGCGCCGCCTTCGATCAGGCCGCGCGCGGCCTCGCGGTAGGCCTCGGCCAGCTCGTCGAAGCTGATCGCGCGGAAACCCGGCCGGTTCACGTCCGGCGACAGCGAAGCGGTGCGGCTGGTGGGGCCCAGCACGCCGATCACGAAGCGCGGCTGCGACGGGTCGGCGGCCTCGATGGCATCGCACTCGGCGCGGGCCAGGCGCGCGCCTTCGCGGTTGAGCTCGCGCACCAGGTGCTGCAGGCGGTAGTCGGCCAGCGAGATGCTGGTGGAGTTGAAGGTATTGGTCTCGACCAGGTCCGCGCCGGCCTCGAGGTACTGGCGATGGATGCCGCGGATGATGTCGGGCCGGGTCAGCGACAGCAGGTCGTTGTTGCCGCGCTGGTCGTGGGATTCGCAGCCGCAGCCGGGGCCGTGGGCGTGGCCACCGGGCGCGAACAGGGCGTCATAGCCGCTGGCGAAGCGCTCGCCCCGATAGTCGGCCTCCTGCAGCTCGTGGCGCTGGATCATGGTGCCCATCGCGCCGTCGATGACCAGGATGCGGCGCGCAAGCGCAGCCTGCAGCGCTTCGGCGCGGGCGGGGGTTTTCCACGGGAGTTGCGTCATGTCCTGCTCCTGTTCGTCATTCCCGCGCAGGCGGGAATCGCACTTGCCCCCGCCCGTCACTGCCATGACAGCGGGAATTGTTCTTGCCCCCGCCCGTCACTGCTGAAAGCGGGAATCGCTCTTGCCCTAGCCCGTCATTCCCGCGAAAGCGGGAATCGCTCTTGCGTCTGGTGCAGCCATTCGACTGCCAGAAGCGGCGCGGGAATGACGGCGATGCTGGGTCACGGCTTCACGCCGGTCAGCGAGATCACTTCGAAATGCGGCGGCCGGCGTTCGCGCGTCACGGTTTCGCAGTTGGCGATGCTCAGCCCGGCCTTCTCGGCGAACTTGCGCAGCTCCTTGCCGGTGAAGCCCAGGTTCACGTGGCCGTAGGCTTCCACGACGCTGCGGTGTTCGTGGCGGGCCAGGCTGGACAGCAGCAGGCGGCCGCCGGGCTTCAGCACGCGCGCCGCTTCCGCCACCGCCTGCGCGGGGCGCGCGGCATAGGTCAGCGCGTGCATCAGCACCACCAGGTCGAAGCTGGCATCGGCGAACGGCAACGCGTGCATGTCGCCCTCGCGCACCTCCACGTTCTCGAAGCGGCGCAGGCGCTCGCTGGCGGCGGCCACCACGCGCTGGCTGGAGTCGATGCAGACGTAGCGGTCGGCGTGCGGGGACAGCAGCTCCGCCAGCACGCCGTCGCCGGAGGCGATGTCCAGCACGTCGCCCGGCCACAGCAGCGGCAGCGCGGTGCGCGCGAGTGCTTCCCAGGTGCGGCCCGGCGAGTAGTGGCGCTCCATGTCGCCGGCCACGCTGTCGGCCCAGTTCTGGTCGGCGGCGCGCATCGCCAGCACGCCGGGCACCCGTTCGGCGTCCTGGCGCAGCAGCGGGTCGTCGCTGCCGGTGCGGATCGACTGCCACAGCATCCGCTGCGCCGGCTCGATGGCGGCATCGTCGAAGCGGTAGTAGGCCGACACGCCGGCGCGGCGGTCGCGCACCAGCCCGGCCTCCTTGAGCTTGGCCAGGTGGGTGGACACCCGCGGCTGCGCCAGCTGGGTGATCGCCGACAGCTCGGCCACGGTGAGCTCCTCGCCTTCCAGCAGCGCCAGCAGGCGCACGCGGGTGGCGTCGGCGAACACCTTCAGGTGCGCGGACCAGCCTTCCAGATCCATATATATCTTTCCATCGCGATTCAAAGATAATTCTCTCGCGATGTCGCTGCGCGGTCAAGCCGCGCGCGCGGCCGGCGCCGCCTGCGCGCGCCGGGCTGGCGATCCGTCGTCGCGGCAGCGTGGAAAGCGCAGTTTACGCGCCCGCGCATGGGCATTTCGGGCGCGGTCATCGGCGAAGCGTCGGGGCCGCGCGCGCCCGCTACGGTTCTGCGCGCCGCGGGGATACAATGCCGCATCTTCGAATGACGCTAAGGGGCGGTTGTGGATTTCGGATTCAGCGACGAACAGCTGATGCTGCAGGACGTGGCGCGCCGCATCGCCCGCGAGAAGATCGCCCCCAGCGCCGAGCATCACGACCGCACCGGCGAGTTCCCGCTCGAGAACATCCGCGCCCTGGGCGAGAACGGCCTGATGGGCATCGAGGTGCCGGCCGAGTACGGCGGCGCCGGCATGGATCCGGTGGCCTACGTGCTGGCGATGGTCGAGATCGCCGCGGCCGACGCCGCCCACAGCACGATCATGTCGGTGAACAACTCGCTGTTCTGCAACGGCATCCTGACCTTCGGCAGCGAGGCGCAGAAGCAGAAGTACGTGCGCGAGATCGCCGAGGGCCGCGAGATCGGCGCTTTCGCGCTGACCGAACCGCAGTCCGGTTCCGACGCCACCGCGATGCGCTGCCGCGCCGTGAAGCGGGACGACGGCAGCTACGTGGTCAACGGCAAGAAGAGCTGGATCACCTCCGGCCCGGTGGCGAAGTACATCGTGCTGTTCGCCATGACCGCGCCGGAGAAGGGCGCGCGCGGCATCACCGCGTTCATGATCGACACCACCCGCGAAGGCTTCCACCGCGGCAAGACCGAACCCAAGCTGGGCATCCGCGCTTCCGCCACCTGCGAGATCGAGTTCACCGAGTACGTGGTGCAGGCCGACGAAGTGCTGGGCGAGGAAGGGCAGGGCTTCAAGATCGCCATGGGCGTGCTGGACGCCGGCCGCATCGGCATCGCCAGCCAGGCCATCGGCCTGGCGCGCGCCGCCTATGAGGCGACGCTGGAATACGTCAAGGAGCGCAAGGCCTTCGGCCAGCCGATCGGCACATTCCAGATGACCCAGGCCAAGATCGCCGACATGAAGTGCAAGCTGGACGCGGCGCTGCTGCTGACGCTGCGCGCGGCGTGGCTGAAGGGCCAGGGCCAGCGCTTCACGACTGAAGCGTCGGTGGCCAAGCTGACCGCGTCGGAAGCGGCCATGTGGATCACCCACCAGGCGCTGCAGATCCACGGCGGCATGGGTTATTCCAAGGAGATGCCGATCGAGCGTTTCTTCCGCGACGCCAAGATCACCGAAATCTACGAAGGCACCAGCGAGATCCAGCGGTTGGTCATCGCCCGCGGCGAAACCGGCCTGCGATAAACGACAACGACACCAAGACGGCCGCGCCCCCTGCGCGGCCGTTTCCCTTTGGAGGCTGTGAAGCAGATGAAAAAGTCAGTCGAAACCGGCACCAGCGTCGACCTCAAACCCATCCTCGATGCGCTGGCCAAGCGCGTGGGCAAGGCCGGCCTGGCGCAGGCGCAGGCGTTCGCCGCCGCCTTCTACCGGCGCATGGATGCCGACGAGCTCGCCAGCCGCGATGCGTCCGGCTGGGCCGAGCTGGCCGCCGACATGCTGGAGTTCGCGCGCACCCGCAAGCGCGGCAAGGCCAACGTGCGGCTGAGCAACCCGGCCGGTTCCACCCATACCCTGGTGCAGATCGTCAACGACGACATGCCGTTCCTGGTGGACTCGGTGACCATGGCGCTGGCCGATGCCGGGATCGGCGTGCACGTGCTGGGCCATCCGGTGCTCCGCATGAACCGCGACAAGGCCGGCAAGCTGGTCGGCGTGGGCGAGGGCGCGGCCGAATCGCTGATGCACCTGGAGATCGACCGCCAGCCGCAGGCGGCGATGGCTGCCGTGAAGGCGCGCATCGTGCAGGTGCTGGACGACGTGCGCGCGATCGTCGCCGACTGGGAGCCGATGCGCGACCGCATGCGCCAGGTCGCCGACGAGCTGGCCACCCGCAAGCTGCCGGTGGGCGATGCCGGCCGCCAGGAGGCGCAGGCGTTCCTGCGCTGGGCCGCCGACAACCACTTCACCTTCTTCGGCTACCGCGAATACAAGGTCGGCAAGCAGGGCAAGGAAGACATGCTGTCGGCGGTGCCGGGCAGCGGCCTGGGCCTGCTGCGCGGCGAGGAGAGCGGCGCGCGTCCGCTGAAGTCGCTGGCCGCGCACGCGCTGCCGCAGTCCGGCGCGGTCGATGCGCTGATCCTGACCAAGACCAATGCGCGCGCCACCGTGCACCGCCCCGGCTACATGGACTACATCGGCGTGCTGGGCTTCGACGCCAAGGGCCGCGCGGTCAGCGAGCAGCGCTTCGTCGGCCTGTATACCTCCAGCGCCTACACCCGTCGCCCGTGGGACATCCCGCTGGTGCGCGAGCGCCACGACTACGTGATGGACAAGTCCGGGCTGGACCCCAGCAGCCACAGCGGCAAGGCGCTGCGCCACATCCTGGAAACCCTGCCGCGCGACGAGCTGTTCCAGGCCGGCGAGGAAGAACTGTTCCGCACCTGCATGGGCATCCTGGGCCTGCAGGAGCGCGTGCGCAGCAAGCTGTTCCTGCGCCGCGACCGCTATGGCCGCTACTACTCCGCACTGGCCTACGTGCCGCGCGACCGCATGAGCACGCAGGTGCGCCACCGCATCGAGGCGATGCTGCGCGAGGCGCTGGGCGGCGAGCGCGTGGACACCAACGTGCAGATCGGTGATTCGCCGCTGGCGCAGCTGCACATCATCGTGCGCCCCAGCGCCAACGCCGCCACCGCCGAAGTGGACCTGCCGGCGCTGGAGGCCAAGCTGGCAGAGATCGTGCGCGACTGGCGCGACGACCTGCGCGAACGGCTGGTGGCCCGCCACGGCGAAGAGGCCGGGCTCAAGCTGGCCGCCCGCTTCGGCAGCGCGCTGCCGGCCGGCTACATCGAGGAGGTCAGCCCGGAGGCCGCGGCCGACGACGTCGAGCATCTGGCCGCGCTGGGCGGCGACGACGACCTGCGCCTGCAGCTGTGCCGTTCGCAGCGCGGCAGCCTGCGCTTCAAGCTGTACCGCCCGCTGCGCGACATCCCGCTGTCGGACGCGCTGCCGATGATGGAGAACATGGGCCTGCGCGTCATCACCGAGCATCCCTACAAGGTCGATGTCGAAGGCCGCCTGGTCTGGATCCAGGACTTCGAGGTTGAATCCCAGCAGGGCGAGCTTGACGTCGACGCGCTGGACGAGAGCTTCGAGGAAGCCTTCGCGCGGATCTGGCGCGGCGACGCCGAGAACGACGGCTTCAACCGGCTGGTGCTGGCCGCGGGCCTGTCGTGGAAGCAGGTCGCGATGTTGCGCGCCTATTGCAAGTACCTGCTGCAGGTCGGCGTGCCGTTCTCGCAGAGCTACATGGAAGCCACCCTTGCCCGCTACCCGCTGCTGGCGCGGCTGCTGGTGGAGCTGTTCGAAGCTCGCTTCGACCCGGCCACCGGCAAGGAGAGCGCGGCCCAGGTGCAGCAGGGGATGGAGCGCTTCGGCGGCCAGCTGAAGGTGCTGGCCGCCGGCGATGCCGCTGCCCAGAACGCGCTGAAGGCGCTGGTCAAGGCGCGCGAAGGCAACCGCGAGGCGCAGATCCAGGCCGCCCGCGGCACCCTGCTGGGCCTGCTGGACCGCGTCGCCAGCCTCGACGAGGACCGCATCCTGCGCAGCTTCATCGGCGTGATCGATGCAACCCTGCGCACCAACTATTACGTCCAGTACGCGGACGGCCTGCGCAAGGACGGCGGTCCGGCCGACTACCTGGCGTTCAAGTTCGACACCGCCCGGGTGCCGGACCTGCCCAAGCCGCGTCCGTTCCGCGAGATCTGGGTGTGCGGCCCGCGCGTGGAGGGCACCCACCTGCGCTATGGCCCGGTGGCGCGCGGCGGCCTGCGCTGGTCGGATCGCCGCGAGGACTTCCGCACCGAAGTGCTGGGCCTGGTGAAGGCGCAGATGGTGAAGAACACGGTGATCGTGCCGGTGGGCAGCAAGGGCGGCTTCTACGCCAAGCAGCTGCCGAACCCGGCGGTGGACCGCGACGCGTGGATGGCCGAAGGCATCGCCTGCTACAAGCGCTTCATCAACGGCCTGCTGGACATCACCGACAACCTCAGCGTGGACGGCAAGGTGCTGCCGCCGGCGGGCGTGGTGCGCCACGACGGCGACGACCCGTACCTGGTGGTGGCGGCCGACAAGGGCACCGCCAGCTTCTCCGACATCGCCAACGGCATCGCCCAGGCGCACGGCTTCTGGCTGGACGACGCGTTCGCTTCCGGCGGCAGCGCCGGCTACAGCCACAAGGGCATGGGCATCACCGCGCGCGGCGCCTGGGAGTCGGTCAAGCACCACTTCCGCGCGCTCGGCCGCGACTGCCAGAAGCAGGACTTCACCTGCGTGGGCATCGGCGACATGTCGGGCGACGTGTTCGGCAACGGCATGCTGCTGAGCAAGCACATCCGCCTGGTCTGCGCGTTCGACCACCGCCACATCTTCCTGGACCCGAACCCGGATGCGGCCAGCTCGTTCAAGGAGCGCCAGCGCCTGTTCGACCTGCCGCGCTCCAGCTGGGCGGACTACGACGCCAAGCTGATCAGCAAGGGCGGCGGCATCCACCCGCGTTCGGCCAAGTCGATCGAGATCACCCCGCAGGTGCGCGAGGCGCTGGGCATCGACGCCGGCGTCAAGTCGATGACCCCGAACGAGCTGATGCACGCGGCGCTGCGCGCGCCGGTGGACCTGCTGTGGAACGGCGGCATCGGCACCTACGTCAAGGCCTCCACCGAGAGCAATGCCGACGTCGGCGACCGCGCCAACAACGGCCTGCGCGTCAACGGCGGCGACCTGCGCTGCAAGATCGTCGGCGAGGGCGGCAACCTCGGCATGACCCAGCTGGGCCGCATCGAGGCGGCGCAGGCGGGCGTGCTGCTGAACACCGACTTCATCGACAACTCCGCCGGCGTGGACACCTCGGACCACGAGGTGAACATCAAGATCCTGCTCACCGGCGAAGTGCAGAAGAAGCGCCTGAAGCTGGCCGAGCGCAACAAGCTGCTGGCGGCGATGACCGACGAGGTCGCGCAGCTGGTGCTGAATGACAACTACCGCCAGAACCAGGCGCTGAGCCTGATGGAGCGGATGAGCGCCACCCGCCTGGGCTCGAAGATGCACTTCATCAGCACGCTGGAATCGCAGGGCCTGCTGGACCGCCAGATCGAGTTCCTGCCCACCGATGCGCAGATCGCCGAGCGCAAGCTGCGCGGCCAGGGCCTGACCCGTCCGGAGCTGTCGATCCTGCTGTCCTACGCCAAGCTGGTGGCCTACCCGCAGCTGCTGGAATCGGACGTGCCGGAAGACCCGTACCTGTCCAAGGAGCTGGTGCGCTACTTCCCCGAGCCGCTGCAGAAGAAGTACGCCAAGGCGATGGAGGACCACCGCCTGAAGCGCGAGATCATCGCCACCGCGGTCACCAACTCCACCATCAACCGGATGGGCGCCACCTTCCTGATGCGCATGCAGGAAGACAGCGGCCGCAGCATCGGAGAGATCGCCCGCGCCTTCACCATCACCCGCGAAACGCTGGACGCGCGCGAGCTGTGGGCGCAGATCGACGCGCTGGACGGCAAGGTGGGCGAGGGCGTGCAGGTCGATGCCCTGCAGGTGATCTGGGAACTGCAGCGCGGCTTCACCCGCTGGCTGCTGTCGCGCCCCGGCGCGGTGCCGGCCATCGCCACCGCGGTGGAGCGCTACCACGACGGCTTCCGCGATATCCGCGCCGGCGAGGGCATCCTGCCGCCGTCGCAGCGCCCGCAGTACGAAGCCAGCCGCAAGCAGTGGCGCGAGAAGGGCCTGCCGGCCGCGCTGGCCGACCAGCTGGCCGCGCTGCCGTACCTGGAGTCGAGCGCCGACATCATCGAGCTGGCGCGCGAGCGCAAGCTGCGCCCGATCGAGGTGGCCAAGGTCTACTTCCGCCTGGCCGATGCGCTGCACGCGCCGTGGCTGCGCGAGCAGATCGAGGCGCTGAAGGTGGAGGGCCGCTGGCACGCGGTTGCCCGCGGGGTGCTGCGCGACGAGCTGTTCGCCCAGCTACGCGCGCTCACGGCGCAGGTGCTGGCGATGTCGGGCAAGGAGGCGGATGCCAAGGTGCAGGCATGGCTGACCCGCGACGACTCGTCGCTGCGCTTCACCCTGGCCATGCTGACCGAGCTGGCCGCACAGAAGGCGCTGGACTATCCCACCGCGTCGGTGGCGGTGCAGCGCGTGGCGCAGCTGGCGCAGCGCGGCTGATCTTCTCCATCCGTTGTGCCTGGGATGGGCGCCCTGCAAGGGGCGCCCATCTTTTTTCCGGTGCCGCGGGCGGCAGTGCCGACGGGCCTGCCGATGGGGCGTCCGCGTCACGTGGGCTCTTGCTATCCTCGCCGCATGAACACGCCGCGCCTTGCCCTGCTTGCCAGCCCCGCCGACGAGGCGCGGGCCGCGCTCGCCATGCTGGAAGCAAGGCACGGCGTGCACACGCCGGAGCATGCCGACGTGATCGTGGCGCTGGGCGGCGACGGCTTCATGCTGCAGACCCTGCATCGCCACGGCGCGCTGGGCAAGCCGGTGTACGGCATGAAGCTGGGCACGGTGGGCTTCCTGATGAACCAGTACCGCGCCGAGGACGACCTGCTGGCGCGGATCAACGCCGCCGAGCCGGCGGTGCTGCATCCGCTGGAGATGCTGGCGCAGACCGAGTCCGGCGCCACGGTCGGTTCCCTGGCCTACAACGAGGTCTCGCTGCTGCGGCAGACCCGCCAGGCCGCGCACATCGGCATCGAGCTCAACGGCGAACTGCGCCTGGACGAGCTGATCTGCGACGGGGTGATGCTGGCCACGCCGGCCGGCAGCACCGCCTACAATTTTTCCGCGCACGGGCCGATACTGCCGCTGGGGGCCAACGTGATGGCGTTGACGCCGATCGCGCCGTTCCGGCCGCGGCGCTGGCGCGGCGCGGTGCTGAAGTCGGGCACCGAGGTGCGGTTCCGGGTGCGCGACCCGCACAAGCGCCCGGTCAGCGCCACCGCGGATTCGCACGAGGTGCGCGATGTCACCGAAGTGCTGGTGCGCGAGTCCAGCGACCGCAGCGTCACCCTGCTGTTCGACCCCGAACACAACCTGGAGGAAAGGATCCTGATCGAGCAGTTCGCCGCCTGATGTCCGTCCACTGCCTGGGGTGAAGATGCCGTTCGAGAGTCGAGACATGGCCGTATCCGCCGCCGCTTCCCCTTCCGGGCGGCGAGTGCCGGCATGGCTCTGGGCGCTGATCGCCTTTGCGCTGGGGATGGCCCTGACCCTGTGGCTGGCGAACGCCGAGAGGCACCGCAGCCGCAGCGAGGCGCGGCGCGCGTTCGTGCAGGAGACCCGCGGCGTGGCCGAGGCCATCCGCCTGCAGCTGGACCAGTGCGGGCATCTGATCCGCGCGTTCCAGTCGATCTTCATCGCCTCGCAGGAGGTGACCGAGATCGAATACATCCGCGCCTACGAGAACATGCAGTCCAACGGCGCCGCGCGCGTCAGCCTGCAGGCGCTGGCCTACGCCGAGCGCCGGCGCCAGGCCGACGGCGACCACTACGTGACCACCATGTTCGCGCCGCAATCCGGCAACCTTGCGATCCGCGGGCTCGACGTCAACAGCCAGCCCAGCAACCTGCAGGCGCTGGAGCGTTCGCGCGACAGCGACGAGCTGGCGATGTCGGCGCCGTTCGCGCTGCGCCAGAGCGGGCGCCAGAGCCTGGGCGACGGCTTCATCCTGCGCCTGCCGGTGTTCGCCTCCGGCACCCGGCCGGGCACCGTGCAGGCGCGTCGCGCCGCGATCATCGGCTCGGTCGGCGCGTCGTTCCGGATTTCCGACCTGATCGCCTCGGCGCTGCCGGAAGCCCCGCAGCAGCTCGCCGACGTGGTGGTCGAGGACATCAGCGACGGCACCCCCCGGCCGCTGTATTCGCAGGCGTTCGCCGGCCATGCGGTTGGGCCTTCGCAGTCTGAACATGCGGTGCCGCTGCAGTTCGGCGGGCGCACCTGGAAGGTCGTGGCCCGCGGCGTGGAGAGTCCGGAAGGCCGCAGCTGGCTGCTGGTGCTGTGGATCGGCGCGGCCATCAGCGCGCTGCTGGCCGCGCTGACCTGGTCGGTGGTGAGCACCCGCGAGCGGGCGATCGCGCTGGGCACCTCGATGGCGCGGCGCTTCCAGGCCAGCGAGGAGCGCTTCCGCAAGCTCAACGAACTGCTGCCCTGCCTGGTGCTGCTGGCGCGCGAGGACGACGGCACCATCGTCTATCGCAACGCCGCGGCGCGCGACCGCATGGCGCCGGATCCACAGACCGCCCGCCTGGCCAACGTGCTGGGCCACGACGTCATGGTGCGGCTGGCCAGCGCCGACGCCGACACGCTGCTGTCTGTGGATGCGCAGCTGCCGGGCGCCGACGGCGGCAGCTTTTGGGCCAGCCTGTGGCTGAGCACGATCGAGCTGGACGGCGCGCAGATGTGGCTGCTGGTGGCCAACGACATCTCCGAGCAGCGGCAGCTGACCGAACGGCTCAGCTACCAGGCCAGCCACGATTCGCTGACCCGGCTCTACAACCGCCGCGAATTCGAGGCGCGGGCGCAGTCGCTGTTGAACCAGCCGCGGCGGGGCGATGGCGCGCTGTTGTTCATCGACCTGGACCAGTTCAAGATCATCAACGACACCTCCGGCCACTGCGCGGGCGATGAGCTGCTGGTGCAGCTGGCTGCGGTGATGCGCGAGAAGCTGCGCCCCGACGACGTGCTGGGCCGGCTGGGTGGCGACGAGTTCGGCGTGCTGCTGCGCGGCGCGGCCACCGTCGAGTCGGCCTTGTTGGCGGCGGAGCGCCTGCGCACCAGCATCGAAGGCTTCATCTTCAGCTGGGAGCAGCGCAGCTACACCATCAGCGCCAGCATCGGCGTGGTGATGCTGGCGCACGCAACCACGCTGCGCGAACTGTTCGCGCATGCCGACGCCGCCTGCTACCTGGCCAAGGACGCGGGCCGCAACCGCGTCCACGTGTATGCCGAAGACGACACCGCGATCAGCAGCCGGCTGGGCGAGATGGAGTGGGCCAACCGCATCCGCGATGCGCTGCGCGACGGCCGGCTGCTGCTGGACTACCAGGAACTGCACCCGCTGCAGCCCGGCCACGCCGAGGGCGCGCACGTGGAACTGCTGCTGCGCCTGCGCGGCGAGGATGGCGGGGTGGTGCCGCCCGGCGCGTTCCTGCCGGCGGCGGAACGCTATGGCCTGATGCCGCTGATCGACCGCTGGGTGGTGGAAACCGCGCTGGGCAACCTCGACCGCATCCATCCGCACGGTAGCCGCCTGGCCACCTGCGCCATCAACCTGTCCGGCGGCAGCCTGGAGGACGACGGCCTGTTCGCCCGCATCGAACACCTGATCGAGCTGCACGGCATCGAACCGCGGCGGCTGGTGTTCGAAGTCACCGAAACGGTGGCGGTGCGCAACTTCATCGCCTCCAGGGCGCTGATCGCGCGGCTGCGGGCGCTGGGCTGCCGGGTGGCGCTGGACGATTTCGGCGCCGGCATGTCTTCGTTCGGCTACCTGAAGAACCTCGAGCTGGACATGCTGAAGATCGACGGCAGCTTCGTGCAGAACCTGGCCAGCGACCGCATGTCGCAGTCCATCGTCAAGGCGGTGACCGAGATCGGCCACCAGCAGGGACTGACCGTGGTGGCCGAGTGGGTGTCCTCGCGGGAGCTGCTGGATATCCTGGCGCCGATGAACGTGGACTACGCGCAGGGCTTCGCCATGCACAAGCCCGAACGCGCCCTGTTCCAACGCGATGTCGACCATGGCGATATCGACCAGGCCGATGTCGATGGCTGACCCGCACCCGCCATCGCCGGACCGCCTGCCGCCGCCGCTGGTGGTGGCCATCACCGCGCGGGCGCTGTTCCACATGGAAGACAGCCACGCGCTGTTCGAGCGCGAGGGCATCCTGGCGTTCGCCGAATTCCAGCGCCAGCGCGAGGACGACGTGCTGCCGCCCGGCATCGCCTTCCCGCTGGTGTGCAAGCTGCTGGCGCTGAACGAGGGGGCGCCGGCCGACGCGCCGCGGGTGGAGGTGATCCTGCTCTCGCGCAATTCCTCCGATACCGGCCTGCGCGTGTTCAATTCCATCCAACACTACGGGCTGGACATCCGCCGCGCCACCTTCACCGCCGGCGCGCCGGTGTGGCCCTACATCAAGCCGTTCGGCGCGCAGCTGTTCCTGTCGGCCAACCCAGAATCGGTGCGGCTGGCGCTGGAAGCCGGCGTGGCCGCGGCCACCATCCTGCCGGCCAAGGCCAGCGAGCCGCGCCAGCGCCAGCTGCGCATCGCCTTCGACGGCGACGCGGTGATCTTCGGCGACGAAAGCGAACGGGTCTCGCGCGAGCAGGGCGTGGAAGCGTTCGGCCGCCACGAGCGCGAACGCGCACGCGAACCGCTTTCCGGTGGCCCGTTCCGCGGCTTCCTGGCCGCGCTGCACGACCTGCAAGCGGCGTTCCCGCCCGGCGAAGCCGCGCCCATCCGCACCGCGCTGGTCACCGCGCGCTCGGCGCCCGCGCATGAACGGGTGATCCGCACCCTGCGCGAATGGGACGTGCGCCTGGACGAGGCGCTGTTCCTCGGCGGCCGCGACAAGGGCCCGTTCCTGGAAGCCTTCGGCGCCGACATCTTCTTCGACGATTCCCCGCACAACATCGATTCCGCCCGCCGCCACGTCGCCGCCGGCCACGTCCCGCACGGCGTGGCCAATACCCCGTAGGCGCGCACGGAACGGGCGCGAACGCGTTCGCGACACCATGGCAAACGCATCGCGCCCCTGTGCTGCACCCCTGCAGACGCCGCCCGCAGGCCCACCAAGCCGCAACCGCTTGCCTCTGCCGCCAATGCGCAGTAACGTCGGCCATCTGTTCATTGGATGAACGCATGCCGTCGATGCCGCACAACGCCGACGAACTGGACGTGGCCCTGCTGCGGCGCCTGGCGGAATCCCCGCAGGCCAGCCAGCGCGAACTGGCCCGGGACACCGGCGTTTCGCTGGGCAAGATCAACTACGCCCTGCGCGCCCTGATCGACAAGGGCTGGGTGAAAGCCGGCAACTTCAGCCGCAACCCGCACAAGCTGGGCTACGCCTACCTGCTGACCCCCAGCGGGCTGGAAGCCAAGCTCCAGCTCACCCGCAGGTTCCTAGCCCGCAAGATGGACGAGTACGACCGCCTGCGGCTGGAAATCCAGCACCTGCAAGACGAACTGGAGGCCGCGCCGGGAGAACCGCCGCGGTTGGCGCCTCCGCCCCCCCGCCAAACGCATCCGGAACCCAGGGAATGACGCAACGCAAGGACACCCGCATCGCCATCATCGGCCTCGGCTACGTGGGCCTGCCGCTGGCAATGGAATTCGGCAAGCAGTACGCCACCATCGGTTTCGACATCAACAGCGCCCGCATCGCCGAGCTGAAGCAGGGCAGGGACAGCACTCTGGAAGTGGAGCCGAAACTGCTGGCGCAGGCCACCCAGCTGCGTTTCAGCGACCAGCTGGACGATATCGCCGGCTGCAACGTCTACATCGTGACGGTGCCCACCCCCATCGACACCGCCAAGCGCCCGGACCTGACCCCGCTCATCAAGGCCAGCGAAGCCATCGGCAAGGTGCTCAAGCCCTTTGACACCGTGATCTACGAATCCACCGTCTACCCCGGCTGCACCGAAGAAGTCTGCGTCCCCATCCTCGAACGCGTCTCCGGCCTCACCTTCGAAGCCGCCGCCGGCGCCGCCAATGCCCACACCCCCGGCGCCAATGCCCCTGTAGGAGCGCACCGCAGGGGCGCGATCCCCGCCACCCCTACCTTCGCCATCGGCTACTCCCCCGAACGCATCAACCCCGGCGACAAAGCCCACCGCGTCACCAGCATCAAGAAGGTGACCTCCGGCTCAACCCCTGAAACCGCCGATTTCGTGGACGCCCTCTACGCCAGCATCATCACCGCCGGCACCCACAAAGCCCCCACCATCAAGGTGGCCGAAGCCGCCAAGGTCATCGAAAACACCCAGCGCGACCTCAACATCGCCCTGGTCAACGACCTGGCCATCCTGTTCAACAAACTCGGCATCGACACCCTGGACGTGCTGGAAGCCGCCGGCACCAAGTGGAACTTTCTGCCGTTCCGCCCCGGCCTGGTGGGCGGCCACTGCATCAGCGTGGACCCGTATTACCTCACCCACAAGGCCCAGGAAGTGGGCCACCACCCGCAGGTCATCCTGGCCGGCCGCCGCACCAACGACGGCATGGGCGCCTACGTGGCCGACCAGGTCATCAAGCTGATGGTGCGCAAGGGCATCAACCCGGTGAATGCCCGAATCCTGATCCTGGGCCTGGCCTTCAAGGAGAACTGCCCGGATCTGCGCAATACGCGGGTGGTGGATATCGTTGCCGCCTTGCAGGGCTACAACGCCCAGGTGGATGTGCATGACCCGTGGGTGGACGCGGACGAGGCCCGGTATGAATACGGCATCACGCCTGTCGAATCTCCAGCGGAGGGCGTCTATGACGCGGTGATTGTGGCTGTGGGTCACCAGCAATTCCACAACGCGGGTGCGAATAGCGTTCGCTTGTATGGGCGGGCCGCCGGTAGCGTAGTGTTCGACGTGAAATATGTGTTACCCCGCGAAGCGGTGGATGGACGGCTGTGATTTCAGAGTTTAGCCCGCAGGTCCTGACGCTCGGGGTTCGGTCCACTCCCTAGGAAATGCAATGAAGGTTCTTGTCACCGGCACCGCCGGTTTCATCGGCTCCCACGTGGCGCAGGTGCTGCTGGCGCGGGGCGACGAGGTAGTGGGGTTCGACAACCTCAACGACTACTACGACGTCAGCCTCAAGCAGGCGCGGCTGGCGCGGCTGCTGGACAAGCGGGGTTACACGCACATCGCCGGGGACTTGGCCGACCGCGCGGCGGTGGAGCAGGCGTTTGCGACACACAAGCCGCAGCGGGTGGTGAACCTGGCCGCGCAGGCGGGGGTGCGCTATGCGGCGGAGAACCCGCACGTGTACGTGCAGAGCAACGTCACCGGCTTCCTGCACATCCTCGAGGGTTGCCGCCATCACGGCGTGCAGCACCTGGTGTATGCGTCCACCAGTTCGGTGTATGGGGCGAATCGGGCGATGCCGTTTTCCGAGCACTCGCCGGCCGAGCATCCGCTGACGCTGTACGCGGCCACCAAGAAGGCCAACGAGCAGATGGCGCACAGCTACGCGCACCTGTACGGCATCCCCTGCACGGGGCTGCGCTTCTTCACCGTGTACGGCCCGTGGGGCCGGCCGGACATGGCGCTGTTCCTGTTCACCCGCGCGATCCTGGAGGGCAAGCCGATCAAGGTGTTCAACCACGGCCACCACAAGCGCAGCTTCACCTATGTGGACGACATCGTGGAGGGCGTGGTGCGCACGCTGGACCGGGTGCCGGGCAAGGACCCGGCTTGGACGGGCCAGCATCCGGACCCGGCCACCAGCGGGGTGGCGCCGTACCGCCTCTACAACATCGGCAACGAGCAGCCGGTGGAGCTGCTGCGCTACATCGAGGTGCTGGAGGAATGCCTGGGCCGCAAGGCGGTGATGGAGATGCTGCCGCTGCAAGCCGGCGACGTGCCCGACACCGAGGCCGACGTGTCCGACCTGATCGCCAACGTGGGCTACCGCCCGGTGGTGCCGGTGGAGGAGGGCGTGGCGAATTTCGCGCGCTGGTATCGGGGGTATTACGGGGTTTGAGGTTGCTGCTGGTTCTGGCGGGTTTCGCTGGGTTTCGCGACCAGGATGCCCGCGTCTCAACCCGCTGATCAGCGGACCCACGCCAGCATGTCCTCGATCACCACGTGTCGCAATGTGCGGATGCAGCGGGCCTCACCTGCAAGGGTGGGCCACAGGGCGGGGGTAATACGGACCAAGTCGGCATTTTCCGCTTCAAGTTGGGCATATAGCAGATCCGCTTCCGCCCGGATCCGCTACCGCCATGCCAGCCTCGGTCTGCTTGATGAAGCCGATGATCTGGCCCGTGGTGAAGCGACTCTTGCGCATGTCCGTCCTCTCTGGATGACGGACTCTGGCTTCGAGTGGTACGGCTCAGTGGGGGCAGGTCAGGATCAGCAGCCTGCCGAGCAAGCGGCGCGGCGGGAAGGGAGTCGCGGCGGGCGCCGCGACTCCATGGGGCCGTGGGCGCTCAGCCGGCCTTGACCGGCTCGCGCAGCTCCTTGCGCAGGATCTTGCCGACGTTGCTCTTGGGCAATTCATTGCGGAACTCGACCAGCTTCGGCCGCTTGTAGCCGGTCAGGTTGTCGTGGCAGAACGCCTTCACCTGCTCGGCGGTGAGCGCGGGGTCCTTCTTGACGATGAACACCTTCACGGTTTCGCCGCTGTGCTCGTCCGGCACGCCGATGGCGGCCACTTCCAGCACGCCGGGCATCATCGCGATCACGTCTTCCACTTCGTTCGGGTACACATTGAAGCCGGACACCAGGATCATGTCCTTCTTGCGGTCGACGATGTAGAAGTAGCCTTGGCCGTCCATCTTCGCCATGTCGCCGGTATGCAGCCAGCCTTCGGCATCCATGACCTTGGCGGTTTCCTCGGGGCGCTGCCAGTAGCCCTTCATCACCTGCGGGCCCTTCACGCACAGCTCGCCGATTTCGCCCATCGGCAGGACGCTGCCGTCCTCGCCCTTGATGCACACGTCCGTGGACGGTACGGGCAGGCCGATGGAGCCGTTGTATTCGCGCAGGTCCAGCGGGTTGATGCACACCGCCGGCGCGGTTTCGGTGAGGCCGTAGGCTTCCGCAAGGGTCACCCCGGTGACCTGCTTCCACTTGTCGGCCACGGCGCGCTGCACCGCCATGCCGCCGCCCAGGGTCAGGTGCAGGCGCGAGAAATCGACCTGGTCGAAGCCCGGCGTGTGCAGCAGGCCGTTGAACAGGGTGTTGACGCCGGTGATGGCGGTGAAGCCGGAGCCCTTCAGTTCCTTGACGAAGCCGGGCATGTCGCGCGGGTTGGTGATCAGCAGGTTGGACGCGCCGAACTTCATGAACACCAGGCAGTTCGCGGTCAGCGCGAAGATGTGGTATAGCGGCAGCGCGGTGACGATCTTCTCTTCGCCCGGCTTGACGTTGGTGCCCACCCACGCCGCCGCCTGCTGCATGTTGGCCACCATGTTGCGGTGGGTCAGCATGGCGCCCTTAGACACGCCGGTGGTGCCGCCGGTGTACTGCAGGAAGGCCAGGTCGTCCGCTGCGTTGCGGATCTGCGGCAGCTGGTGCATGCGGCCCAGGGTGAGGGTGTCGCGGAAGCGCACCGCGCCCGGGATGCTGTAGTCCGGCACCATCTTCTTCACGTGCTTCAGCACGAGGTTGACGATTGCGCCCTTGGGGAAGCCCAGCATGTCGCCCAGGCCGGTGGTGATGGCGCGCACGCCCGGCAGCTGGGCCAGCACTTCCTGCGCCACCTTGCCGAAGTTGTCCATCACCAGCAGCACGCTGGCGCCCGAGTCCACCATCTGGTGCTTGAGCTCGCGCGCGGTGTACATCGGGTTGGTGTTGACCACCGTCAGCCCGGCGCGCAGCACGCCGAACAGGGCGATCGGGTACTGCAGGCAGTTGGGCATCATGATCGCCACGCGATCGCCCTTCTTCAGCTTCAGCTCGCCCAGCAGGTAGCCGGCGAAGTCGCGGCTCAGGCGGTCCAGCTCGGCGTAGGTGATCGCCTTGCCCATGTTGATGAAGGCGGTGTTGTCGCGGTACTTCTGCAGCGCCGTTTCGAACACGTCGTTGATCGACGTGAACTCGTTCAAGTCGATTTCGGCAGGCACGCCGGCGGGGTAATGGGCCAGCCAAGGACGGTCGAAACTCATGCACTGCTCCCCTGCGAGTGTGATCCGCCGTCGAATGCGGCGGCGTATGGAATTGCGTTCGATTTGAGCATAGCCTCCCATGCCTGACAAGGCGATGCCCGTGGGCGCAGGTGGTGGTGCGGTGCGGCAATCCGGGGAGTTCCTGCAAGCGTTGCGATGGGGGCGGGCGTGGTGCCTGCTGGCGTTCGTGCTGCTAGCGACGGGCTGCACCCGGCCGGCACCGGAACAGGCGGTGCGCGCGCAGCTGCAGGCGCTGCAAGCCGCCATCGACGCGCGCGATGCCGGCGCGGTGGAGGCGCTGCTGGCCGAGGATTTCGCGGGCAACGAGGGGTTGGACCGGCGCGGCGCGAAGCGGCTGGCGGCGGGGCTGTTCCTGCGCTACCGCGGGGTCGGGGTGACGCTGGGCCCGGTGGAGGTGGAACTGCGCGGCGATGCCGATGCCGTTGCGCGTTTCAACATGCTGGCCACCGGCGGCAGCGGTGGTCTGCTGCCCGAGCGCGGGCAGGTGTATGCGGTGGAAACCGGCTGGCGCCGCGTCGACGGCGAATGGCGGCTGCGCAGTGCGCGCTGGCAGGCCGGGGGCGCGCGCGGATAGCGGCAGGCCCGCGCCGGGCCGCTTATCTGCGGTAGCGCGCCCGCGGCTCCTGCACCCGGCCTTCGGGCGCACCGGTGATGTGGTCACGCAGCCATGCCGCGAAGCCGGCTTCGTCCAGGGAGCCTTCGGCAAGGCCGATATAGAGGGGATACAGCGTCAGATCATCTGCATTCAACTCGGCGCCATTGAGTTGGATGAAGGTTTCGCAAGCCACCGCAGCGGTGCGCTTGTTGCCATCCACGAACGGGTGATTGCGTGCCAACCCGAACGCCAGCGCCGCGGCCAGCTCGGCCAGATCCGGCGGCGGGTCGCCATACGCAAACCGCTGCTGCGGGCGCGCCAGCGCCGAATCGAGCATGCCGGCATCGCGCACGCCGCTGCTACCGCCGTGTTCGGCCAGCTGCCGTTCGTGGATGGCGAACGCCAGCGCTTTGTTGATCCAGACAATCATGGCTGGTCTACCTACTGCGCCAGCTTGTTGAGCAGGCTGCGGCGCTTGCGCATCACCTGTTCCGCCACTTCCATCTGCGCCGCCAGTTCCGGATCGAACGCCGTCAGCCGGATCCCGTCCGGCGTCTCCAGCGCGTACAGCTCGTCGCCCTTGTCCACCCGCAGCCGCGCCAGCAGTTCCTTGGGCAGGATGACGCCGGCCGAATTGCCGATGGCGGTGATCTTGAGCTTCATGGCGGACTCCGGGCTGCGGGCGTTATAACAGATGTTATCACGCACTCCGCGCGGCGGGCACGCTGGCGGCGCGACCGGCGCATCGGCCATGTCCGCGCGGTCGGAAACGCGTCGCCCGACGACCCGGGCAGGCCGGATCGCGGGGCGCTCTTCGCAGGCGCGCGGAAACCTCAGGCGGCGGGCTTTGCCGCCAGCTGCCGCAGGACGTATTGCAGCAGCCCGCCGTGGCGGGCGTACTCCACTTCCTTGGGGGTGAGCAGCAGCACGTCCACCTCGAACACGATCCTGGTGCCGTCGTCGCGGGTGGCGGTGACGGTGGCGGTCTTGGCGCTGCCATCGGCCAGGCCGCTGACGTCGTAGGTTTCCGTGCCGGTCAGGCCCAGCGTGGTTGCGGTCTGGCCGTCCCTGAACTGCAGCGGCAGCACCCCCATGCCCACCAGGTTGCTGCGGTGGATGCGCTCGAAGCTCTCGGCGATCACCGCCTTCACCCCCAGCAGCAGGGTGCCCTTGGCGGCCCAGTCGCGGCTGGAGCCGGTGCCGTATTCCTTGCCGGCGATGACCAGCAGCGGGGTGCCGTGGGCCTTGTACTTCATCGCGGCATCGAAGATCGCCAGCTTTTCCGGCGGCTGCGCGCCGAAGTACAGCGTGTTGCCGCCTTCCTCGCCGCCGAAGAAGCGGTTCTTGATGCGGATGTTGGCGAAGGTGCCGCGCACCATCACGTCGTCGTTGCCGCGGCGGCTGCCGTAGCTGTTGAAGTCCTGCGGCGCCACCCCGCGCGCCATCAGATAGCGGCCGGCGGGGGAGTCCTTCTTGATGCTGCCGGCCGGGCTGATGTGGTCGGTGGTGATGGAGTCGCCGAAATAGCCCAGCACGCGCGCACCGGCGATGTCGTCGATGCGGCCCACCTGCATGGTCATGCCATCGAAGTAGGGCGGGTTCTTGATGTAGGTGGAATCGCCGTTCCATTCGTACAGCTGGCCGTCCGGCGAGGCGATCCCGTTCCAGCGCGCATCGCCCTTGAACACGTCGGCGTAATTGGCCTTGAACATGTCCGGGCCGATGGTGGCGGCGATGGTGGAGTGGATCTCGGCGCTGCTGGGCCAGATGTCCTTGAGGTAGACCGGGTTGCCGTCGCTGCCGGTGCCCAGCGGCTCGCAGGTCAGGTCCAAGGTGGTGCGGCCGGCCAGCGCATAGGCCACCACCAGCGGCGGGCTGGCCAGGTAGTTCATCTTCACTTCGGCGTGGATGCGGCCCTCGAAGTTGCGGTTGCCGGACAGCACCGAGGCCACGCACAGGTCGCCCGCGGCGATGCCGGCGCTGACCTCCACCGGCAGCGGCCCGGAATTGCCGATGCAGGTGGTGCAGCCGTAGCCCACGGTGTAGAAGCCGATCTTCTCCAGCTCGGCCAGCAGGCCGGCCTTCTGCAAGTAGTCGGTCACCACCCGCGAGCCCGGCGCCAGCGAGGTCTTCACCCACGGTTTGCGGGTCAGCCCGCGCGCGGCCGCATTGCGGGCCAGCAGGCCGGCCGCGACCATCACCGCCGGGTTCGAGGTGTTGGTGCAGGAGGTGATGGCGGCGATGACCACCGCGCCGTCCTTGATCCGCACGTGGGTGCCGTCGATGACGATGTCGGCCTGGCCCTTGCCGTGCTGTTCGTTGCCCACCGCAGCGCCGCCGCCTTCGGCGATGAAGTCGGCCACTTCCTCGCTGCGCTTGTCGCGCGCGGCGGTGAGCTGGGCGATGGCGGCGCGGCTGTTGTCCGGCATCTCGGGCAGCAGCACCCGGTCCTGCGGCCGCTTGGGGCCGGCCAGCGACGGCCGCACCGTCGCCATGTCCAGCGCCAGCATCGAGCTGTACTGCGCGTGCGGGCTGTCCGGCGTGTGCCACAGGCCCTGCGCCTTGGCATAGGCCTCGACCAGCGCGATCTGCGCTTCGCTGCGGCCGGACAGGCGCAGGTAGTTGAGCGATTCGGCGTCGATCGGGAAGATCGCGCAGGTGGCGCCGTATTCCGGCGACATGTTGCCGATGGTGGCGCGGTCGGCCAGCGGCAGGTGCTGCAGGCCGTCGCCGAAGAACTCCACGAACTTCCCGACCACGCCGTGCTGGCGCAGCATCTGGGTGACGGTCAGCACCAGGTCGGTGGCGGTGGCGCCCTCCGGTAGCTTGCCGGTCAGCCGGAAGCCGACCACCTGCGGGATCAGCATCGACGAGGGTTGCCCCAGCATCGCTGCCTCGGCCTCGATGCCGCCCACGCCCCAGCCCAGCACCCCGATGCCGTTGACCATCGTGGTGTGGCTGTCGGTGCCGAACAGGGTGTCGGGGAAGGCCCAGGTGATGCCGTCGACCTCGCGGGTCATCACCACCCGCGCGAGATATTCGAGATTCACCTGGTGGACGATGCCGGTGTTGGGCGGCACCACCTTGAAATCGGCGAACGCCTTCTGGCCCCAGCGCAGGAAGCCGTAGCGCTCGGCGTTGCGTTCGAACTCGATGCGGCCGTTGATGTCCAGCGCATCCGGGCGGGCGAAGGCGTCCACCTGCACCGAGTGGTCGATGACCAGCTCCGAGGGGATCTGCGGGTTGATCTGCTCGGGCCGGCCGCCCAGCTTGACCACCGCATCGCGCATCGCCGCCAGGTCCACCACGCAGGGCACGCCGGTGAAGTCCTGCAGGATCACCCGGCCCGGCATGAACGCGATCTCGGTGTCCGGCAACGCCTGCGGGTTCCACTTCGCCACCGCTTCGATATGCGCGGGCAGCACGCTCACGCCATCCTCGTGGCGGAGCAGGTTCTCCAGCAGGATCTTCATCGACCACGGCAGGTGCTTGAGGTCGAAGCGTTCGCCCAGCGCCGGCAGGCTGTGGAAAGCGTAGTCTTGGCCGTTAACGTGAAGCGTGGCACGGGTGGCGAAGGTGTTGCTCATGGACGTGCTCCCGGTTATGCGTGGCGGCGTCCGTGCATGGCCGGACGCTGGAAAAATGCGGGGGTCCCCGCGTCATCTTGCGGTTCCGATGTTAAGCCGGATTGAAAAAGCGCGAGGTTCGTTGATGAAACCCACCCAGGTGATCCACTCGATGCCGGGCCGGCCCGGCGCGGCATTGGCGGCGCTGCTGGCGGCAGTGGTCTTGCCGGCGCATGCCGCTGGCGGCGCGGTATCCGGCGCCTGGCCGTGGCTGCTGGTGCTGCCCGCGCTGCTGCTGGTCGCGGCCGTCGGCGCCTGGGGCCAGCGCCAGCGCCGCGAATGCGTGCAGCTGCAACGCCAGCTGGACGAATCGACCGCCAGCCTCCGCCAGCAGGGCGAGCAGCTGCAGGCCGCGCGGCGGGAGCGGGAAGGGGTGGTCGAGCGCCTGCAGCAACAGGCGGTGGAGTTCGGCCGCCAGGCCCACGAGGACGGGCTGACCGGGCTGCCCAACGGGCGCGCATTCGACGAGGGGTTCTCGCACCATTTCGCCCGCGCCAAACGACACGGCCAGCCGCTGTGCCTGATGCTGCTGGACCTGGACCATATCCGCCAGATCAACGACACCTGGTCGCATGCGGTGGGCGACGGGGTGCTGGGCGAGGCCGCGCGCCTGCTGCGTTCGGTCTGCCGCACGTCGGACCTGCCGGCACGGCTGGGCGGCGACGCCTTCGCGGTGATCCTCACCGATACCGACATGGAGGGCGGCAAGCGTTTCAGCCAGCGGCTGCACGCCGCGTTCGCCAGCTGCCGGAACTGGCACAGCGCCGAAGCCGGCCCCAACTACGTCAGCTTCAGCGCCGGCCTGGTGCAGCTGGGCGAAGACGACCAGGCGCCGGTGCAGCTGCGCCAGCGCGCCGACCGCGCCCTGTATCTGGCCAAGCACGCCGGCGGCGCCCGCACCAGCCTGGGCTGAATCCGCGCTCGGGCAGGGGCCTGCGCGGCCCTTCCCTATGCCACGCCATCGGCCGCGTACGTGCGGCCGGATCCCAGCGTCATGGACGCGGCTGTGCCCCGGCACGACGGGCAGTCGTTCAAGCCGGTAGGGGCTCGCCGCCTCGTGCGGTGGGTTCGGACGTTGGAGTATGTACTGAGAAGTATGTATAATTTCGGCCTACCCAAAGCGCAGGGCTGCCCATGGAAGCCACCGTTGCCGAACGCGGCCAGATCACCCTGCCGAAGGCGGTGCGTGACGCGTTGGGCCTGACCAAGGGCAGCGTGCTCAAGGTCGAGCTGGATGGCGGCCGCATCGTCCTCAGCAAGCATGTCGACGACGCCATCTCGCGCGTGCGCGGCAAGTTCGCGCTGGATGCCGGCGCCAAGGGCAAGCCCGCGTGATCGCCGTCGATGCGCCGGTGCTGGTCGAACTGCTGGCCGACGGCACCCACGCCGACGCCGTGGAAACCACCCTGCGTCAGGCGCTGGGCGCCGGCCGGGTGGTGGTCAGCGACGCCGCATTGGCGCAGCTGTCCGCCGCGCTGCGCAACGGCGCCGATGCGCTGGCCGCGCTGGAGGAAATGGGCATCCATTACAGCGCGGTGGAATCCAAGTCGGCGCTGCGCGCCGGCGAAATGCAGCGCCGCCAGCGCCAGCGCGGCGGCGAACCGCGCCCGATTTCCGACTTCCTGGTCGGTGCCCACGCGCTGTTGCAGTGCGATGCGCTGATCACCTTCGACGCCGCGTTCCATCGCGATTACTTCAAGGGCCTGAAGTTGATCGTCCCCCGGGACTGACGGCCCTCTCCACACGTAACACCTGCCAAGGAACCCCCCACATGCTCGCCGCCTACCGCCAACACGAAGCCGAACGCGCCGCCCTCGGCATCCCCGCGCTGCCGCTGACCCCGCAGCAGACCGCGGACCTGATCGAGCTGCTGAAGAACCCGCCCGCGGGCGAGGAAGCCTTCCTGCTCGGCCTGCTGGTCAACCGCGTGCCGGCCGGCGTGGACGACGCTGCCAAGGTCAAGGCCAGCTACCTCGCCGCGCTGGCGTTCGGCAGCGAGGTCAACCCGCTGATCCCGCGCGCCCGCGCCACCGAACTGCTGGGCACCATGCTGGGCGGCTACAACGTGGCGCCGCTGGTGCAGCTGCTGGACGACGCCGAAGTGGGCGGCGTGGCGGCGAATGCGCTCAAGCACACCTTGCTGGTGTTCGATGCCTTCCACGACGTGCAGGACAAGGCCAAGGCCGGCAATGCCAACGCCCAGGCGGTGCTGCAGAGCTGGGCCGACGCCGAGTGGTTCACCAGCAAGCCGGAAGTCCCGCAGAGCCTGACCATCACCGTGTTCAAGGTACCGGGCGAAACCAATACCGACGACCTGTCGCCAGCGCCGGACGCCACCACCCGCCCGGACATCCCGATGCACGCGCTGGCGATGCTGAAGAACAAGCGCCCGGATGCGCCGTTCGTGCCGGAGGAAGACGGCAAGCGCGGCCCGATCGGCGACATCCTCAAACTCAAGGAAAAGGGCCACACCGTCGCCTACGTGGGCGACGTGGTCGGCACCGGTTCCAGCCGCAAGTCGGCCACCAACAGCGTGCTGTGGTGGACCGGCAACGACATTCCGCACATCCCCAACAAGCGCGACGGCGGCGTCTGCCTGGGCGGCAAGATCGCACCGATCTTCTACAACACCATGGAAGACGCGGGCGCGCTGCCGATCGAGCTGGACGTTTCGCAGATGCACCACGGCGACGTGATCGAGCTGCGTCCCTACGAGGGCAAGGCGCTGAAGAACGGCGAAGTGATCGCCACCTTCGAGCTCAAGTCGGAAGTGCTGCTGGACGAAGCGCGCGCCGGCGGCCGCATCCCGCTGATCATCGGCCGCGGCCTGACCGCCAAGGCGCGCGAAGCGCTGGGCCTTCCTGCGACCGACCTGTTCCGCCTGCCGGTGGTGCCGCCGGATACCGGCAAGGGCTTCACCCTGGCGCAGAAGCTGGTCGGCCGCGCCTGCGGCCTGCCGGAAGGCAAGGGCATGCGCCCGGGCACCTACTGCGAGCCGCGGATGACCTCGGTGGGCAGCCAGGACACCACCGGCCCGATGACCCGCGACGAGCTGAAGGACCTGGCCTGCCTGGGGTTCAGCGCCGACTTGGTGATGCAGTCGTTCTGCCACACCGCCGCCTATCCGAAGCCGGTGGACGTGAAGACCCACCACACCCTGCCGGAGTTCATCTCCACCCGCGGTGGCGTGTCGCTGCGCCCCGGCGACGGCATCATCCACAGCTGGCTGAACCGCATGCTGCTGCCCGATACCGTGGGCACTGGCGGTGACAGCCACACCCGCTTCCCGATCGGCATCTCGTTCCCGGCCGGCTCCGGCCTGGTGGCGTTCGCCGCCGCCACGGGGGTGATGCCGCTGGACATGCCGGAATCGGTGCTGGTGCGCTTCAAGGGCGAGATGCAGCCGGGCGTGACCCTGCGCGACCTGGTCCACGCGATCCCGCTGTACGCGATCAAGGCCGGCCTGCTGACCGTGGAGAAGAAGGGCAAGAAGAACATCTTCTCCGGCCGCATCCTCGAGATCGAGGGCCTGCCGAACCTGAAGATCGAGCAGGCCTTCGAACTGGCCGACGCGTCCGCCGAGCGTTCCGCGGCGGCCTGCACCGTGCGCCTGGACAAGGCGCCGATCATCGAATACCTGACCAGCAACGTGACCCTGCTGAAGTGGATGATCGCGGAAGGGTATGCGGATGCGCGCACCCTGCAGCGCCGCATCGAGAAGATGGAGGCCTGGCTGGCCGATCCGCAGCTGCTGGAAGCGGACGCCGACGCCGAGTACGCGGCGGTCATCGAGATCGACCTGGCCGACATCAAGGAGCCGATCGTCTGCTGCCCGAACGACCCGGACGATGCCAAGACCCTGTCGGACGTGGCCGGCGCGCAGATCGACGAGGTGTTCATCGGTTCGTGCATGACCAACATCGGCCACTTCCGCGCCGCGGCCAAGCTGCTGGAAGGCAAGCGCGACATTCCCACCCGCCTGTGGATCGCGCCGCCCACCAAGATGGACGCCGCCGAACTGACCAACGAAGGCCATTACGGCACCTTCGGCGCGGCCGGCGCGCGCATGGAGATGCCGGGCTGCTCGCTGTGCATGGGCAACCAGGCGCAGATCCGCGAGGGCAGCACCGCGATGTCCACCTCGACCCGCAACTTCCCGAACCGCTTGGGCCGCAACACCAACGTGTACCTGGGCTCGGCGGAACTGGCGGCGATCTGCGCGCGGCTGGGCCGCATTCCGACCCGCGAGGAGTACCTGGCCGACATCGGCGTGGTCAACGCCAACGGCGACGCGATCTACCGCTACATGAACTTCGACCAGATCGCGGATTACCAGCAGGTGGCGGCGACGGTCGCGGCGTAAGCGCTCGACCTTCGCGGCACAAGCAAACGCCCGGCTATGCCGGGCGTTCTTGTTTTGGCGGTTGTTGGTGGCCGTTCGGGAGGGCTGTCGTGGCTTCCCGCCAGTTCCCTGCCGGGCCAGTCGCTGCTGCGAATGTCCCCCGGCATCGGCGTGCCGCCGCTGCCTCCTCCTTTATTTCGCAGCAGCGACTGGCCCGGCAGGGAACGTCCCGGAATACCGTGCGGCGGACAGAGGCACTGTCATTTCTTGCCTGATGGACGCGTTCCCATGCCCATTCCTGGCCCGTCTTTGGATTGGCCATTCGTTCTGGCGCTCGCGTTGTGCCACTCCCGCGTCGCCAGAACATCGGACGCGCTTGGTGGCGGGTGAGTGTCGCGCCGAAATCAAGGAGGAGGCAGCGGCGCCTGCGCCGATGCCGGGGGACATTCGGCGCGGCACTCACCCGCCACCAAGCGAAGCGATGGAACTCCGGTCGCAATTCGCGCGTCGCAATCAAGCCATGCCGCAGCGTTCAAGGTATGGTGTGCGGTCCGAAATTCCGCCAGGCCCGCACCTTCCGCATGACGACCAAACCGCCGCTTGCCCCCTCCGGAAAACTGTTTGTTGCCATCGCGCTGATCGAGGCGTTGACCTGGACCGGGCTGCTGGTCGGCATGTACCTGAAGTACGTCAGCGGCACCACCGACCTGGGCGTGTGGCTGTTCGGCCGCCTGCACGGCGCGGCGTTCCTGGCTTACGTGGCGATCTGCTTCATCGTCGGCGCGCGCCTGCGCTGGCCCATGTGGGCGCTGCTGCTGGCCGTGCTGGCGGCGATCCCGCCGCTGGTCACCTGGCCGCTGGAACTCTGGTATCGGCGTCGCGGGCTGCTGTCCAGCCGCTGATGTGATGCGCCTCGCGGCGCTGCCGCGAGACGTGGCGCGTTCGGGTCAGGCGACCTTGCGCACGCGCTTGGACAGTTCGATGACCTTGGCCATCTCGCCCTGCAGGTATTCCTCGGTGATCGTCGCGGGGGCGGCCTGGGTCTTGGTGGACAGGCTGCCCACGTCCACGATCAGCGCCACCCGACCATCGCCGAGGATGGTGGCGCCGGCCACGCCGGCGATTCGGCGGTAGTTGCGCTCCAGGTTCTTGACCACCACCTGCTGCTGGCCCAGCAGCTCGTCCACTTCCAGCGCCAGCCGCTGGCCCTGGCTCTCCACCACCACGGCGATCGGCTGGGCGTCGGTGCGGGTGGCCGGCAGGCCGTACTGGTTGGCCAAGTCGAGCAGGGGCACATAGTCCTCGCGCACGCGCAGCAGGCGCGAGTCGCCGGCCACGGTCTTGATGTGGTCCGCGGCGGGCTGCAGCGATTCCACCACCACGTTCAGCGGCAGGATGAAGACCTCGCCGCCCACCGCCACGGTCATGCCGTCGAGGATGGCCATGGTCAACGGCAGGCGGATCGAGACGGTGGTGCCTTCGCCGTTGCGGCTGCGGATTTCCACCTGGCCGCCCAGCGCGTTGATGTTCTTGCGCACCACGTCCATGCCCACGCCGCGGCCGGACAGGTCGGTGAGCGCCTCGGCGGTGGAGAAGCCGGGGGCGAACACCAGGTCCCAGACCTGCGCATCAGTGGGGTTCTCGGGCACCGCGATGCCGCGCTCGGCGGCCTTGGCCAGGATCCGCTCGCGGTCGAGGCCGCGGCCGTCGTCGCCCACTTCGATGATGATGTGGCCGCCCTGGTGCGCGGCGGACAGGGTCACCGTGCCGGCCTCGGGCTTGCCGGCGGCGATGCGCTGCTCGGTGGTCTCCAGGCCGTGGTCGATGGCGTTGCGCACCAGGTGCACCAGCGGGTCGACGATCTTCTCGATCACGCCCTTGTCCAGCTCGGTGCCTTCGCCGGAGGTCTTGAGGTTGACCTTCTTGCCCAGCCGCGAGGCGATGTCGCGCACCATCCGCGGGAAGCGGCTGAAGGCGAAATCCACCGGCAGCATGCGCACCGACATCACCGCTTCCTGCAGGTCGCGGGTGTTGCGGTCCAGCTGCCCCAGGCCGGCCAGCAGCTGCTCGTGGAGGCCGGGATCCAGCTCGGCCGAGCGCTGCGCCAGCATGGCCTGGGTGATGACCAGCTCGCCGACCAGGTTGATCAGGGCATCGACCTTGTCGACCGCCACGCGGATGGTGGTTTCGCCTGCATCATGGCGACCACCGCCCGCGGCGGCCGGAGGCGCGGCTGCGGCAGCCGGCGCAGGGGCGGCGACCACCGGGGCCTCCGGCGCCGGCAGTGCGGCGGCCACGGCCGACGCAGCGGGTGCGGGTGCGGAAGCGCCGTCGGCCAGCGGCTCGATGCTCAGGGTGCACTGGTCCTCGACCCACGCGAACGTGTCCTCGATGGCCGAGCGCTTGACGTTGCCGATCAGCTGCAGGTCCCAGGCCAGCCAGGCCTCGAACGGATCGAGTTCGTTGAACGGCGGCAGCGCGTCGTCGCGGCAGGCGACCTTCAGCTCGCCCAGCTGGCCGAGTTCGCGCAGCATGCGCAGCGGGTCGTTGCCGCTGAGGAACAGCGAGCGTTCCGGCTCGAAGCTGATCGACCAGCCCTGCGGCTCGGCGCTTGCCGGCTTGGCGGCGGTAGGCGCGGCCTGGGTGGCGGGTGCGTCGCTGGCGCCGGACAGCAGGCGCTCCAGCTCGGCGCGCGCGCGCGCCAGCATGGCCTGGTCGATGGCGTCGCCGTGTTCGGCCGCGGCCAGCAGCATGCGCAGCGCGTCCACCGAGCCCAGCAGCGCGCTGATGGCGACCCCGTCGAGCGTGCGCTTGCCGCTGCGGGCTTCGTCCAGCAGGGTTTCCAGGAGATGGGTCAGGTCGGCGATCGCGGTGAAGCCGAAGGTGGCGCTGCCGCCCTTGATCGAATGCGCGGCGCGGAACACCACGTGGATGGTGTCGCCGCCGCCGCCGCCGGATTCCATGTCCAGCAGCCCGGCTTCCATGGCGGCGAGGTTTTCGCGGCTTTCTTCGAAGAAGGTGGCGTGGAAGCGGGTGATGTCCATGGATGCCCCGAGATGGCTTAGCCGAGAACCTTGCGAACGGTGGCGAGCAGCTGCTCGGGATCGAACGGCTTGACCAGCCAGCCGGTGGCGCCGGCCGCCTTGCCCTCGCTCTTCTTGTCGGCACCGGACTCGGTGGTGAGCATCAGCAGCGGGGTGAACTTGTAGCTGGGCAGGGCGCGCAGCTGGCGGATCAGCTCGATCCCGTCCATGCGCGGCATATTGACGTCGGTGATCACCGCGTCGAACTTCTGGGTCTTGGCCACTTCCAGCGCGGCAATGCCGTCCTCCGCTTCCTTGACGTTGTAGCCGCCGCCGGACAGGGCGAAGGCCACCATCTGGCGCATGGAGGTGGAATCGTCGACGATCAGAAGGTTTGCACTCACGCGGTGTCTCCGGGGGCGGAATCGACACCCAGGCTGGCCGCGAGCGCGAGCTGGCGCGCGGCTTCCACCAGGGTGGGAGAGGGAAGGGTAATGGTGGTCACGCGGCCGCGCGCGGCGCGGTCCCGCATGAAGGCGTGCAGCAGCTGCAAGCCTGCGGTGTGCACGCGGCGCACGTCGGCGCCGGACAGCTCCAGCACTTCGTCGTCGAAGTGCGGCTGCAGCGCCGCTTGCAGGTCGGCGACCTGTTCGATGCCGAGGTCGGCTTGCAGGGACAGGGGCATTGGGCGTCTCGTGAGGGGCTTGATCCCAGACCGTTTAACGGCGCGCCAGCCCGCAACTTGAGGGCGCGGGCGCGAACTGCAGGTCAGCGCACAGTTTGCACTGTCCCGCCTCAGTCGAACACCACGCGCGCGTCCAGCAGGACCGTGGGCGGGGCGCCCGGGGTGCGCGCGATGCCCATGCCGATGCGGTCGCGCAGGCCCGGAGTGGGGGGCTCGATGTGGGGCGCATCGAGGGTGACGACGTCGGTGACCGCGGTGACCAGCAGGCCCACCAGCTCGTCCTGGTGTTCCAGCACCACGATGCGGGCGCGCTCGTCGGGCTCCACCGGCAGACGGCGCAGCCAGCGGCCCAGGTCGTGGACGGGCACCACCCGGCCACGCAGGTTCATGACCCCCAGCAGCGAGGGCACCGCGCCGCGGACGGCGATCACCGGGGCCAGCCGCACCACTTCCTGCACCCGCAGCAGTTCCACCGCGTAGCGGTCGTCGCCGACCGCCACCCGCAGCCAGCGCTGGCCTGCCGGCGCTGCCTGCACCGGCCGGTCTTCGTCGGGCTCGGCCAGCGGCGGCAGCAGCGCGGCGGGGGCCGCGGCATGTGCGGCAGGCGTGGCCTGCGGGGTGGACGCCGGTCCGGGCTCGAACTCGGCGGAGGCCGGCGCGGGGTCGGCGTCGAATACCGGCCCATCGTCGGGCCAGGCTTCCATGTCGGGTTCGCCAGGATCGCAGTCTGCCGGCCCGGCCTCGCCTTCGGGATCGATCCCGGGTTCGGGGGTGATATTGGCGCCGGCTGCTGTCTCGACCTCCGCCCCAAATTCGGCCTCGAGATCGGCCTCTAGACCGGCGTCGTCGGGACGGGCGCTGCCCGGCTCGCCTGCGGCCTTGGCCTGCATCTGGCTGTCGTCTTCGAGCATTGGCTCGGGCTGTGCGGCAGCGGCGACGTGGGGAGGTTCCACCGACGCCGCGGGCGGGGCCGGTGGCTGCGCGGGCGGCATCGCCAGCAGCGCATCGACGTAGGCATCGACCATCGCGCCGTCGTCCGGCTTGCTGGCCAGGGTGGTTGCCGGAGCGCTCATGCGGCCTCCTGTTCGGCAGGGGCGGTGTCCAGCAGCCACTGCATGGCGTGTTCGTAGGCGATCAGCCCGCGCCCGTACATATGCTCGCGGCTGCCCAGCGCATCGGCGTCGCGCAGGCGCGTGTCGACCGGGATGGGGTGCGGACAGGCGCTGGCATCCGGATGCGACTGCAGCTGTTCGAGGGTTTGCTGGCCGGTGCGCGTGCGCTTGTCGAACAGGGTGGGCAGGATCTGGCGCAGCAGCGGGCGGGCGCGCGAGCGTTCGACCATCGCCGCGGTATGCAGCATGCCGGCCAGACCGTGCAGGGCCAGCGGGTCGGTCTGGGTGGGCACGACCAGGCGGTCGCAGGCGGCCAGCGCGTTCACCAGCAGCAGCCCGAGGGTGGGCGGGCAGTCCAGCAGCGCGTAGTCGTGGCCGTCGGGCTCGGCCTGCAGGGCCCGCCCCAATGCCAGGCCAAGGCCGGGTTGGGTGGCGCTGCGCCGCTCCAGCGTGGCCATGGCCGGCTGCGCGGCCACCAGGTCGATGCCGCGATAGCCGCTGGACCGGGCGACGTCGGAGATGTTCCTGTCGTTGAACAGGTCGTACGTCCCCGCAGGCGGTGGTTCGGTGGGCACGCCGAACGCGCGGGTCAGCGAGCCGTGCGGATCGAGGTCGACCAGCAGCACGCGGTGGCCGGCATCGGCCAGGCTGCGTCCCAGGCACAGGGTGCTGGTGGTCTTGCCCACGCCGCCTTTCTGGTTGGCGATCGCCCACACGCGCATCACTGATTGCTCCCGGTTGCGGCCGCGACGCCGGCCGGCTGGGCCGCGCCGCGCATGTCCAGGCCTTCCATCACGCTATCCACTCCGCGGGAACTGGCGAGGATCACCAGCTCCACCCGCCGGTTGGCACTGCGGCCGGCGACCGAGCCATTGTCGGCGATCGGCTGGTACTCGCCATAGCCCATCGACGCCAGCCGCTCCGGGGCGATGCCCGAATCGATCAGCTCGTAGACCACGTTGGTGGCGCGCTCCGCCGACAGGTCCCAGTTGGAACGGAACTGCGCGGTGCGGATCGGCTGGTTGTCGGTATACCCCTCCACCCGCACCGCGTTGGGCGCCTTGCGCAGCACGCCGGCAAGCTGGCGGATGGTGCCCAGCGCGGTGGCGCTGGGCGTGGAAACGCCGCTGGCGAACAGCAGGTCGCTCTGGATTTCCACCGCCAGGAAGTTCTCGCCGCGACGGACCCGCACCAGCCCGCTGGCCACCAGCCCGGACAGGGCTTTCTCGATCTCGTCGCCAAGCGCGTGCAGCTGGGCCTGGCTGGCCTGCGCGCTGGCAGCGGTCGCGGCCTGGTTCTGTTGCTCGCGCCGGCTGACCGGCATCGGTACTTCGACCCGGCTGGGCTGCGCAGGCCCGCGGCGCGCGCCCGTATCGATCACCGAGGGACGGTCGAAGTCACCGCCGCGCAGCTGCACCTGGCCGACCTGGACCGGCTTGATCGAACGCGGCGGGCCGCCGAACGCGGCGGAGAGGGAGTCCGCCACCACCCGGTACTTGCCTTCGTTGAGCGAGGAGATCGCGTACATCACGACGAAGAACGCCAGCAGCAGGGTGAGCAGGTCGGCATACGGGATCGCCCAGGCTTCGTGGTTGAGGTGTTCTTCGTGCTGGTGGCGGGGGCGGCGGGCCATGGCGGTGGCCCTCAGTGCAGGAAGCCGTTGAGCCGGCTTTCGAGGTTGCGCGGGTTCTCGCCCTCGGCGATGGCGATCAGGCCTTCGATCAGCATTTCGCGCTCGACCTGCTGGCGATGGATCACGCCCTTGAGCTTGGAGCACATCGGCAGGAACATCAGGTTGGCCGCGCCGATGCCGTAGATGGTGGCGGTGAACGCGGCAGCGATGCCGTGGCCGAGCTTGCTGGGATCGGTGAGGTTCTTCATCACCGCCATCAGGCCGAGCACGGCGCCGATGATGCCCATGGTCGGCGAGTAGATACCCATGCCTTCGAACACCTTGGCGGCGGCGGTGTCGCGGTGGTGCTGCGCCTGCGCTTCGATCTCCAGCATCTGCCGCATGGTTTCCGGCTCGACGCCGTCCACCACCATCTGCAGGCCCTTGCGCAGGAACGGGTCGGGCAGCTGGTCGAGCACCGGCTCCAGCGCCAGCAACCCCTGTTTGCGGGAGATGGTGCTCCACTCCAGCATCCGCGCGATCAGCGCGGCGTGGTCCTGCGGCGGCGGGAAGAACACCCAGCGCACGATCCCCAGCGCGCGCCGGAACGTGTGCATGGGCGTCTGCAACAGGATCGCGGCGATGGTGCCGACGATGACGATGATGAAGGCGGCCGGCGACCACAGGCCGGACAGGCCCGCGCCCTTGAGGATGCTGCCGCCTACAAGGGCGACCAGTCCGAGGATCGCGCCGATGAGACTGAGGATATCCATGTGCCCACGCTAACGGCCGCGCGCGGTGGCGCTTGAGCCGCGCTGCGCGGATTCGAGCAGTGCGTCCACATCCAGGATCAGCGCCATGCGGCCGTCGCCGACCAGGCTGGCGCCGGCGTAGCCAGGCAGCCCGCGCAGGCTGCGCGGCAGCGCCTTGATGACCACTTCCTCGCGGCCCAGCACATGGTCGACCAGCATGCAGAAACGCTGGTCGCCGGCCTGCAGCACCACCCCGCGGGTGGCCTCGCCGATGCCCTTGCCCAGGCCCAGCCATTCGCGCAGCGACAGCACCGGCAGCGGGCGTTCGCGCAGGTCGAGGATCTTCTGCCCGTCCATCCACATCACCTGGCTGTCGTCGTGGGTGACCACTTCGATCACCCGCACCAGCGGCAGCGCGTAGACGTCGTCGTCCAGCTCCACCAGCAGGGTGGGCAGGATCGCCAGGGTCAGCGGCACGCGGATGACGAAACGCGACCCGCGGCCCAGCTCGGACTGGATCTGCACCTGGCCCGACAGCTCGCGGATCTTGGACTGCACCACGTCCATGCCCACCCCGCGACCGGACAGGTCGGAGACCTCGGTGCGGGTGGAGAACCCCGGCAGGAACAGCAGCGACAGGCATTCGTCCTCGGGCAGGCGGCCGGCGGTTTCGCTGTCGATCAGGCCCTTGCGGATGGCGCTGCGACGGATCGCCTCGGCGTCGATGCCGCCGCCGTCGTCGCTGACCTCGATGGCGACGTGGTCGCCTTCCTGCTGCGCGGCCAGGCGCACCCGGCCCTGTTCCGGCTTGCCGACGGCGCGGCGCGCCGCGGGCATCTCGATGCCGTGGTCGATCGCGTTGCGCACCAGATGCACCAGCGGATCGGCCAACGCCTCGACCAGGTTGCGGTCGAGTTCGGTGTCGCCGCCTTCGACCACCAGCTCGACCTGCTTGTCGAGCTGCCGGGCGACGTCGCGGGCGAGCTTGGGGAAACGGGTGAACACCCGGCTGACCGGCTGCATGCGCGCCGACATCACCGCGCCCTGCAGGCGTGCGGTGACGGTATCGAGGGCGGTCACCGCGCGGTCGAGGTTCTCGTTGCGCAGCTCGGGGCGCAGGGTCTTCAGGCGGTTGCGGGCCAGGACCAGTTCGCCGACCAGGTTGACCAGCGCGTCCAGCCGACGCACATCGACGCGAACGGTGTGTTCGGTTTCGGTGGCTGCGGGCGCGGGCTTGTCCGCGGCCGCAGGCTTGGGCGCTGCCGGCTTGGGCGCCGGAGAGGGCTTTGGCGGGGGCGGTGGCGGCGCGGCACCGGGAATGGCGCCTTCGCCGTGCAGGCTGTCCAGCAGGGCGTCGAAGTCGAGGTCGTCGAGGTTGTCCGGCAGTTCGAACGCCGGCTCCGCCACCGCGGCCGCCGCTGCCCCGGCCCCGCGCACCTGGCGCAGCAGGGCGGGGTCGACGTTCTCGAGTTCTTCGCCGCGGCCCAGCGCGTCCATCATGTCCAGCAGGATGTCGACCGCGCGCTGGGCGCCGTCGAAGGCGGCGGCATCGAGTTCGCAGGTGCCGCTGCGGGCGGCGTCGATGCGGTCCTCGAAGGCATGGCACAGCTGCACCATCGGCGGCAGGTCGAGGAAGCCGGCGCCGCCCTTGATGGTGTGGAAGCCGCGGAACACGGCGTCGAGCGTGGCGCGGTCGCCGGGATCCTGCTCCAGCGCGACGACCTGTTCGCCGAGGCGATCGAGGATTTCGCGCGCCTCGACCAGGAAGTCCGCGCGGGCGTCGTAGCCGTCCGCCGCCATGGTCAGATCCCGAGGTCGGCCAGCAGGTCGTTGGCCTCGTCCTGGGTGGCGGCCGGCGGATCCACGCCGGACACCGCCGGGCCGTTGCCCTTGCTGTCCTCGCCGTGCAGCGCCTGGATGTCGCCCAGGCCGGACTGCAGCGAGCGGATCAGCTGGATCACCCGCTGGATGATCTGGCCGGTGAGGTCCTGGAAGCTCTGCGCTTCGACCATCGACGACAGCCGCGCGCGGATCGCGTCGACGGTGGCCTCGTGCTCGGGGCCGATGGTGCCCAGCAGCGTCCGGCATTCGTCGGCCAGGTCGAGGGTGCGCATGCTGGCCTCCTCGGTCATCTTGACCACGTGTTCCAGCCGGCTGCACGCGTCCGGCAGGCCGCCGGACGACGCCTTGGCGGCGGCCGGTATGCGCACGTCGATGGCGCGCTCCAGCTCGTCCAGCTCGCGGGCCAGCTTGACCAGGCTTTCCACCACCGGCTGCCGGCGCCACTCCAGCAGCGAGTCCAGGTGGTGCTTCCAGGCCGAGGCATCGCCCTGTTCCAGCGCCGCCATGGCGGCGTGCAGGCGTTCGATGATCTGGGCGTCGCCGGCGGGGACGGACGGCGGTCGCAGCGGCAGGCTCATGCGGCCTTCTCCATCCGTTCGAAGATCTTGACCAGCTTGTCTTCCAGCGTGGCGGCGGTGAACGGCTTGATGATGTAGCCGTTCACGCCGGCCTGCGCGGCTTCGATGATCTGCTCGCGCTTGGCCTCGGCGGTCACCATCAGCACCGGGATCTTGGCCAGCGATTCGTCGGCGCGGATCGCCTTCAGCAGGTCGATGCCGGGCATCCCCGGCATGTTCCAGTCGGTGACGACCAGGTCGAACTTCGCCTTCTGCAGCTCGACCAGCGCGGTGGTGCCGTCGTCGGCTTCCGCGGTGTTGGTGAAACCCAGGTCGTTGAGCAGGTTCTTGACGATGCGGCGCATGGTCGAGAAATCGTCGACGATGAGGATGCGGATGCCCTTGTCCATAGTGGATCCTGTGGATATTCGGTAACGGTAACGGTCGGCGACCGGGAATCTTGATGGTGCCGCATCCGCGCCGGGGATGCAGCCCCGGGACAGGCCGCTCAGGCCATTTCGGCGTCGATCTCGCTGCGCCAGTCGGTCAGCCGCGAGCGCAGTCGCAGCATC
Source organism: Thermomonas sp. LB-4 (assembly GCF_036409385.1). Taxonomy (NCBI): domain Bacteria; kingdom Pseudomonadati; phylum Pseudomonadota; class Gammaproteobacteria; order Lysobacterales; family Lysobacteraceae; genus Thermomonas; species Thermomonas sp. LB-4. The sequence goes on from NZ_JAXOFT010000001.1 coordinate 60,242, forward strand.
GCCTGGCCGTGGATCTGGCAGACCCGCGACTCGCTGACGTTGAGCACCGCGCCGATCTCGCGCAGGTTCATTTCCTGCTCGTAGTACAGCGACAGCACCAGCTGCTCGCGCTCGGGCAGGTTCTCGATGGCGTCGCCGAGGGCGCTGCGGAACGCGCCCTGCTCGAAGCGGCGGGCGGGGGTGATGTTGTCCTGCTGCTCCAGCCGTGGCTCGCCGTCGTGTTCCTCGGCGTATTCGTCCAGGCTCAGCAGCTGGCCGCGGGCGGCATCCTGCAGCACGTGGTGGTAGTCGTCGACGCTCATGCCCAGCACGCCGGCGATTTCCTGCGAGGTGGCGGCGCGGCCTTCGCGCTGTTCCACGTTGCGGGTCGCGGCGACCACGTCGCGGTAGCGGCGGTGGACCGAGCGCGGCACCCAGTCGCCGGCGCGGATCGCGTCGATCATCGAGCCGCGGATGCGGATCGAGGCATAGGTTTCGAAGGTCGCGCCCTGGTCGGACTGGAAGTTCCGCGCCGCTTCGATGAGGCCGATCATGCCGGCCTGGATCAGGTCGTCGATGTCGACGCTGGAGGGCAGCCGCGCCGCCAGGTGGTGGGCGATGCGGCGCACCAGCTCGGCGTGGCGCGCGACGATGGCGGCGGCATCACCGGTCTGCTGGGCGCGATACTGGGCGGCCCCGGTGTTCATCATGCACAGGCGCTCCCCTGGGCGGCGACCAGGCGCTCGGTGAAGAATTCCACGTGGCCGCGCGGGCCCTGCGGCGCCTGCCACTGGCCGATCTTGCGGACGATGTCGCGGAACGCCAGCGACGCGGGCGCGGTGGGGAACGCATCGACCACCGACTCCTGCCGCTGCACCGCCAGCCGCAGCCATTCGTCTCGCGGGATGGCGCCGAGGTAGGACAGGGTGACGTCGAGGAAGCGCGAGGTCACCCGCTCCAGCTTGTCGAACACCGCGCGCCCTTCGTTGACGTTGGGCACCTGGTTGGCCAGCACCTGGATGCGGTTCACCCCGCGGTCGCGGCTGAGCACCTTGATCAGGGCGTAGGCGTCGGTCACCGAGGCGGGTTCGTCGCAGACCACCAGGATCACGTCCTGCGCGGCCTGGCAGAAGGTCAGCACGCCGTCGCTGATGCCGGCGGGGGTGTCCACGATCATCACGTCCAGCGGGATGTCCAGATGCGAGAACGCGTTGACCAGGCCGACGTGCTGCTGCGGCAGCAGCTCGGTCATGTGGCGTTTGCCCGACGCGGCCGGCACCACCAGCAGGCCGCGCGGGCCCTCGATGACGGTGTCGCGCAGTTCGCAGCGGCCGGCGAACACGTCGGCCAGGGTGAAGCGTGGCGACAGCCCCAGCATCACGTCGACGTTGGCCAGGCCGAGGTCGGTGTCCAGCAGCATGGTGCGCTGGCCGGCGTTGACCAGGGCCATGGCGAGGTTGATCGAGGTGGTGGTCTTGCCGACGCCGCCCTTGCCGCCGGTCACGGCGATCACGCGGGGCGCGGTGGTGGCGTTCGCGGCGCGATGGGACTCAAGCGGATGCATGGCGGCCTTCGTCGTGGTTGGGGCTGACGCTGTTGTCGCGACGGGGGAAGTCCAGGGCGCTGGCCAGCTCCCGGGCGTCGGCCAGCTCGAGGTCCTCGGGTACCCGTTGGCCGGAGGTGGTGTACGCCATCGGCAGATTATGCTGCACCAGCACCGAGAGTGCTGCGCCCGGGCGGATGCTTTCGTCCAGCTTGGTCAGGATCACCGCTTCCGGCGCCGCCGGGCGGTAGCGGCGGAGCAGTTCACCCAGATCGGCCGGATGCGCGTTCGCCGGCAGCACCAGCAGGCTGCGCACGTTGCTGGCGGCACGTACCCACAGGATCTGCCGCAGCAGGGCGCGGTCGCGCAGGCCGTGGCCGGCGGTATCGATCAGCACCAGCGGGTAATCGGCCAGCTGCTCCAGCGCGTGGGTGAGGGCTTCCGGGCCGTCGGCATCACACACGGTCACGCCCAGCCGGCGGCCGAGCACGTGCAGCTGTTCGCGTGCACCGGCGCGCTCGTTGTCGGTGCTGACCAGGGCCACGTCGCGGGCGCCGTGGCGGGCGGCATAGCGGGCCGCCAGCTTGGCGATGGTGGTGGTCTTGCCGGCGCCGGTGGGGCCGAGCAGGGCGACGATGCCGCCGCGCTCCAGCAGTTCCCCGTCGGCCACTGGCAGCTCTGTGGCCAGCGCTTCGCGCAGCGGCGACAGGATGGCTTCGGTCTGCAGGGTCGGGTCCAGGCGCTGGGCGATGCGCTGCGACAGCGCGTCATCGCAGCCGAAAGCGGCCAGCGCGTCGAGGGCAGCCGCGCGTGCGGGCGAGCCACGCAGGCGCTCGGTCGCGAACTGGCCCATCTCGCGTTCGATCACCTTGCGCATCGCCGCCAGTTCGGCGCGCAGCGCGGATACTGCCGGATCGGTTTCGATCACCCGCAGCGCGGGGGACTCGTCGGCCCGCAACGGCGTTACGGCCGCGGCAGGCGTGGCAGTCGGGACGGGAGGCTGCGCGACCAGCGGCTGGGTCGGCAGCGTCGGCTGTGGGCCTGCCGGCAGCGGCGGCGCGGCGGCGCGGCGCAGGGCCTGGGCGAAATCGGTGGGCTGGAGCGCCTCGTCATCGTCGATGCGCACGTCAATGCGCGGCGCGCCCGTGCCGGCAACGGGTTCGGGCTGCCACGCCTGCGTGGCGACGGTCTGCGCAGCCGGTGCGGCGGCAGGGCTGGACGCGCGGGCGGCGGGCTTGAACGCGGCCATCATCTGTTCCAGCCGGCTGGCCTGGCGTTCCGGCAGCGCGGGCTTTTCCAGCGGCGGGACTTCCACACCGTCGATCCGGAACACCGCGCGTTCGCTGCCGCGGCTGGCCGCGGGGGCGCGGGCCGGGGCTTCGGCGGAGGGCGCGGGCACGTTCATGGTGCGCAGGGTCTGCTGCACCAGCGCCTCGTCGTAATCGGTGGCGGCCACCACTTCCACGCCGCCTTCTGCGACCTGGCGACTGGACAGGATCACCGCGTCGGGGCCCTGTTCGTCGCGCACCATGCGCAGCGCGGTGCGCATGTCGGGGGCGGTGAAGCGTTTGATTCTCATGGTGTCGATCCGCTATCCAGTCTGTCGGGGTGCCAAGCTCAGCCAACCGCCCCCAGCAACCGCAACCGCTTGTCTTCGGGGACTTCGCCGTAGGCCAGCACCGAAAGCTGCGGCACGCTGTGGCGTACCAGCCGCGAGATCGCCGCGCGGATCCCACCCGGCACCAGCAGGATCGCGGGTTCGCCGCGCTGTTCCTGCCGGGCCACGCACTCGCTGAGGTTCTGGTGCAGACGCTCGGCGAGTCCGGGTTCCAACGCGGCGCCCTGGCCGCTTACCGAGTCCTGCAATATGCGTTCCAATTGCGGGGCCAGGGTGAACACCGGCAGCTCCGGCGCCATCCCGTTGAGCTCCTGCACGATGAACGGGCCCAGCGCGGTGCGCACGGCGGCGGTCAGCACCGACGGGTCCTGGGTATGGATGCCGTGCTCCAGCAGCGCCTCCACGATCCGGCGCATCTGCCGCAGCGGCACCTTTTCGGTCAGCAGCGACTGCAGCACCCGCACGATCACCGACAGCGGCAGCAGCTTCGGCGTCAGGTCTTCGACAAGCTTGGGCGACGCTTTGCCGACGCTGGCCAGCAGCTGCTGCACCTCGTCGTGGCCCAGCAGCTCGGCGGCGCGTTCGCGCACCAGATGGGACAGGTGGGTGGCGACCACGGTGCCGGCATCGACCACGGTATAGCCCAGCGATTCGGCGTGGGCGCGCTGACTGGGCAGGATCCAGGTGGCGTCCAGTCCGAACGCCGGGTCCTTGCCGGGAATGCCTTCCAGCGGGCCGAACACGCGGCCCGGGTCCAGCGCCAGCATGCGGTCCGGGTGCAGCTCGCCACCGGCCACCGGCACCCCGTGGACCAGGATGCGGTACTGGCCGGCGGCCAGCTCCAGGTTGTCGCGCACGTGCACCGCCGGGATCAGGAAGCCCAGGTCCTGGGTCAGCTTGCGGCGCACGCCCTTGAGCCGGGTCAACAGCTCGCCGCCCTGCGCCTTGTCGACCAGCGCAATCAGCTTGTAGCCCACTTCCAGGCCCAGCGGCTCCACCGGCGCCACCTCGTCCCAGCTCAGTTCGGCCACCGCGTTCGAGCCCGGCATCGCCGCTTCCTGCGCGGCGGGGGGCGCCTCGGCGTCCTCATGCTTCTTCAGTCGCCATGCGGCGTAGCCGAGGATGCCGGCAAACAGCAGGAACGGCAGGTTGGGCATGCCCGGCACGATGCCCATCAGGCCCATCAGCGCCGCGGCCACCACCAGCGCGCGGCGCTGGCCGAACACCTGCGCGCCGACCGCTGCGCCCATTTCCTGTTCGCGGGTGGCACGGGTGACCAGCATGGCCACCGCGGTGGACACCAGCAGCGCCGGCAGCTGCGCCACCAGGCCGTCGCCGATCGCCAGCAGGGTGTAGGTCTGCATGGCGTCGCCAAAGCCCATGTCATGCTGCAGGATGCCGATCAGCACGCCGCCAATCAGGTTGATGAACAGGATCAGCAGGCCGGCGATGGCATCGCCGCGCACGAACTTGCTGGCGCCGTCCATCGAGCCGTAGAAGTCGGCTTCGTTGCGCACTTCCTCGCGGCGCAGCTTGGCTTCCTCGCGGGTCAGCAGGCCGGCGTTGAGGTCGGCGTCGATGGCCATCTGCTTGCCGGGCAGTGCGTCGAGGATGAAGCGCGCCGATACTTCCGAGATGCGCCCGGAGCCCTTGGTGACCACCACGAAGTTGACGATGGTGAGGATGGCGAACACCACGATGCCCACGGCATAACTGCCGCCGACCACGAAGTTGCCGAACGATTCGATCACATGGCCGGCCGCTGCGCCGCCCTGGTGGCCGTGCAGCAGCACCACGCGGGTGGAGGCCACGTTCAGCGACAGCCGCAGCAGGGTGACCATCAGCAGCACGCTGGGGAACACCGAGAACTCCAGCGGCCGCTTCACGTACACCACCGCCAGCAGGACCATCAGCGACAGCGCGATGTTGATGGTGAACAGGATGTCCAGCAAGAACGGCGGCAGCGGCACCACCACCATCGACAGCATCGCCAGCACCACCACCGGCGCCGCCGCGCCGCTGCGCACCGAGTGCGCCAGCGAGGCCAGCGAACTGCCGCCCTGCGGACGGTTGTCGGACGCGGCGCTCATCGCGGCGATTTCCCGTCATCCAGCGTCGGATCCACGGCAACCGTGGCCAGCTGGGGCATCGGGCCGTGCGAAGGGTGCCAGCGGCGCAGCTGGAACACGTAGGAGAGCACCTGGGCGACGGCGGCGTAGAGCTGCACGGGGATTTCCTGATCGAGCCTGGCGTTCCGATACAAGGCGCGTGCCAGCGGCGGCGCCGCGACCGTCGCCACCCGGTGCGCGTTGCCGATCTCGCGGATCTTCAGCGCGATCTCGTCCACCCCCATCGCCACCACCTTGGGCGCGCGCATCCGGCCGGCTTCGTACTTCAGCGCCACCGCGTAGTGGGTGGGGTTGGTGACGATCACGTCGGCTTCGGGCACCGCTTCCATCATCCGTCGCTGCGACATCTGCCGGGCCAGCTGGCGGACCTTGCCCTTGACCTCCGGGTTGCCCTCGTTCTCCTTGTGCTCGTCGCGCAGCTCCTGCTTGGTCATCTTCAGCTTCTGCCGCCAGTTCCAGTGCTGGTAGGGCACGTCGGCGGCGGCCAGCAGGCCCATCGCGCCGACCACCGCCACCAGTACGTGCAGCATGAACCCCATGCCTTCGGAGACGGCGGCTTCCAGCGGCATCTTCTGCAGCTGCGGGATGTAGCGCAGCGCCCGGTGCACCGCCCACGCCCCGATGGCGCCGATGATCAGGATCCGCAGGATCTGCCGGACCAGCTCGGCCGCGCCTTCCTGGCCGTAGGTGCGGCGCAGCCACGCCATCGGGCTCATTCGTTGGAAATTGGGCTGCAGCGCCTGGTTGCTGAACACGATGCCGCCCATCGCCAGCGGCGCGACGAAGCAGGCCAGCAGCGCCACCGCCAGCAGCGGCAGCACCGGCAGGGCAGCGCCAGCCACCAGCAGCACGGCATGCTTGAGCAGGCGGTCGTGGTGACCGATCAGGGCGGGGTCGAAGCTCAGCGCGCCGTGCATCCAGCCGAGCGAGGTGCGCGCCATGTAGCCGCTGCTGGCCAGCAGGGCGACGGCGGTGGCGCCCAGCACCGCCACGTTGGCCAGTTCGAGCGAGCGCGGCACGTCGCCGCGTTCGCGGGCCTCGCGCAGGCGCTTGGGACTGGGGGCTTCTGTCCGGTCCTCGCGGTCCGCCGCTTCGCTCATTCCAACTCAACCCGTGATGGCGCGGGCGGCCTCGAATGCCTGCCCGAACAACGCCTCAACGGGAGGAAGCAATTCGCGTACCAGTACCGTCAACAGGGTCAGGCCGACCAGCAGCGCAAGCGGCATGCCGATCTGGATGGGATTGAACTGCGGCGCGGCGCGCGACAGCACGCCGACCACGATGTTGACCGCCAGCATCGCCACCGTGACCGGCAGCGACAGCAGCACGGCGGCGCGCAGCACGGTGGGGAAGAAGCCGGGCACCACCGCCAGGAATGCGGAAAAATCCGCGAACGGCGTGCCGATGGGCTGCATGCGGTAGCTGTCGGCCAGCAGCTTGAACAGCGCCAGATGGGCGTCCAGGGTGAAGAAGATCAGGCCGAAGCAGAGGTAGAACCAAAGCGACAGCACCGACATCTGGCTCTGGTTGGCGGGATCGGCCATGGTCGCGAACGACAGCGCCATGTCCTGCGAGATGAACTGGCCGGCCAGGATGCCGACCTCGAAGGCCAGCCGCAGCACCAGCCCGATGGCGATGCCGATGGCGAATTCGCGCAGCACGTTCAGCGCGGTCAGCGCGTCCACCGCCGCCGGCGGCGGCACCGGCAGCATCCCCGACAGCGCCGCCGACACCGCCAGGGTGATGATCAGCCGGGCCCGTGCCGGCATGCCGCGGCCGCCAACGAAGGGCAGCACCTGCAGCGCGGCGCCGATCCGGATGGCATGCCAGAGCACCGTGCCCAGCATCGCGAACAGGTTGACGCCCTGCGCGCTGATGAAGGTGACGTCGTCCATCTCGCGGCGTCAGCCGATCAGGTGCGGGATCTGCTGGAACAGCTCGGTGGTGAACGACACCAGCCGCCCCAGCAGGAAATTGCCGGTCAGCGCCACCACCGCCACCAGCGCGATGACCTTGGCCACGAACGCCACCGTGGGCTCGTTGATCGAGGTGGCGGCCTGCAGGATGCCCACCACCACGCCGGTGGCCAGCACCGCCAACAGCAGCGGCATGGCCAGCAGCAGGGCCATGTACAGGCCCTGGGCGAGCTGGGTGAGGGCGGTTTCCGGACTCATCGGCAGGCCACCATCAGATCGGGTTGAAGCTGCCGGCCAGGGCGCCGACCACCAGCACCCAGCCGTCCACCAGCACGAACAGCAGGATCTTGAACGGGGCCGAGATCAGCATCGGGGAGAGCATCATCATGCCCATCGACATCAGCACGCTGGCCACCACCAGGTCGATGATCACGAACGGGATGTAGATCAGGAAGGCGATCTCGAACGCGGTCTTCAGTTCGCTGGTGAGGAAGGAGGCGGCCAGCACGCCGAACGGCACATCCTGCGGGGTGGCGTACGGCCCGGTGTTGGACAGGTTGGCGAACGTCATCAGGTCGTTCTCGCGCACCTGCGCCAGCATGAAGGCGCGGAACGGCTCCGACGCGGCCGTCCAGGCGGTGCGGAAATCCATCTGCTTGTCCAGGTAGGGCGCGATGCCGGCGCTCCACGACTGGTCGAACACCGGCTGCATCACCATCGCGGTGAGGAACAGCGCCAGCGCCAGCAGGACCTGGTTGGAGGGCGCCTGGCCGGTGCCCAGCGCCTGCCGCAGCAGGCTGAGCACGATGATGATGCGGGTGAACGCGGTCACCCCCAGCAGCAGCGCCGGCAGCAGGGTGATGCTGGTCATCAGCAGCAGCACCTGCATCGGCATGCTGACCGGCTGGTTGCCGATCTGGCCGACGTTCACCGCCGGCAGCGACGGCGACGCGGGCGCTGCCGCAGGCGCCGCCTGCACGGCCTGGGCCGCCTGCGCGAACGCGTCGCCTGCGAACAGGCAGCAGAGCAGTGCGCACAGGACCAGCAGCGTGCGCGGGCGGGGCAGGGGCAGGGTCATGCCGGCTTTTTCCCGAGGCGTTGCGCCAGCAGCTGCGCGAACGGCGTCGGTTGCGCCGGGGCGTCGTCAACGAGTGGGGTTTCCAGGGTATGCAGCAGGCGGGTGCCGCCGGCGCCGGTACCCAGCAGCAGCTGGGTGCCGCCCACCTCCACCACCACCAGCCGCTCGCGCGTGCCCAGCGCCAGCGAGCGCACCACCCGCAGGCCGGCATTGCCGCGCAGGCCGGTCATCCCCGGCATCCGCCGCGCCAGCCAGGCCAGGCCGAAAATCAGCCCCAGCACCAGCGCCAGCGCGAACAGGGTGCCGCCAATGCTGCCGGCCGCGCTGGGCGGGGCGGCGTGCACCGGCTGCTGCACCGCTGCGGTGGCCTTGGCTGGCCGCGTCGGCATTCCGGCAATGGTCCTGGAGGTGGAGGCCGGTACCGCGCTGGCTGGGGCTGCGGCGGTGGTCGTCGCAGCTGCGGCCTGCGCATCGGTTGCAGCCGGCGTTGCAATGACGGCGCGGGCCGGTGCGGCTTGCGCATCCGTCGCGGCGGCCGCGACTGGCGACTGCGGCTGCGCCGGTTGCGCACTTGCGGAGGCGGCATTGGCTTGAGCACTGGTGTGCTGGGCAGGCGCTGCGCCCGCCGGCGCGGGCCGCGGATCGCTCTGCGCAGGAGCGCTGCCGGGAGGTGCAGTGCTGTCCATCGGCTCAGCGCAGGCGCTTGATGCGTTCGCTGGGGCTGACCACGTCGGTCAGGCGCACGCCGAAACGGTCGTTGACCACCACCACCTCGCCCTGCGCGATCAGGGTGTCGTTGACGTACACGTCCAGCGGTTCGCCGGCGGCGCGCTCCAGCTCCACCACCGAGCCCTGGTTGAGCTGCAGCAGGTTGCGGATGGGGATGCGCGCATGCCCGACCACCAGAGACAGGGTCACCGGCACGTCGAGGATGACGTCCAGGTTGAGGTCGTTCTTCGGCCCGCTGCCGGCGTTGGGGTCAGCGGCGGTACCGGCGGTCAGGGCCTCGAAGGCGGCAAGCTGGGCGGCTTCGTCGGTGGATGTCATAGCGTCGGTACCGGATGCTGTGGGGAACGGGGGGTGTGCACGTCGGTGATCTTCACCGCGTTCTTGCCGTTATGGACGCCGAATTCGCCGCTGAACAGGGGCAGGTGTTCGACGTGCACGGGGATCTCGGGCTTGAGTTCGATCGGGATGACGTCGCCGACCTTCAGCTTGCTGAGCTCGCGCAGGCTGATCTGGCGGGTGGCAAGGGTGGTCTTCAGGTCCACCGCCACCTCCTGCAGCTGCGCGTGCAGCGCGTTGGTCCAGTTCTCGTCCTTCTCGACGCGGTCGCTCTGCACGCCGGCGTCCAGCTGTTCGCGGATCGGCTCGAGCATCGACCACGGCAGCGCAAGGTGGAGTTCGCCGCCGCCGCCTTCCAATTCGACGTGGAAGCGGCAGACCACGATGTATTCGCGTGGGCTGATGATGTTGGCGAAGTGCGGATTGACCTCGGAGTTCATGTACTCGAACTCCACGTTCATGACCGGCGCCCACGCCTCGGCGAAGTCGGAGAAGGTCTGCTTGAGCAGCAGCTGGATCACCCGCATCTCGGTGGGGGTGAATTCGCGGCCCTCGATGCGGGTGTGGTACTTGCCGTTGCCGCCGAAGAAATTGTCGACCACGGTGAACACCAGGCGCGGTTCGAACATCACGATGCCGGTGCCGCGCAGCGGCTTCATCTTCACCAGGTTGATGTTGGTGGGCACCTGCAGCGAGTGCATGTACTCGCCGAAGCGGATCATGTCGATGCCGCGCACCGACAGGTCGGCGGAACGGCGCAGCAGGTTGAACAGCCCGATCCGCCAGGTCCGCGCGAAGCGTTCGTTGATCATCTCCAGGGTCGGCAGGCGGCCGCGGATGATCCGTTCCTGGGTGGCGAAATCGTAGGTCCGCGCCTCGCCCGGGGCGGGCGGCGGCTCGACGTCGACCGCGCCCGAATCCACCCCGTGGAGGAGGGCGTCGATCTCGTCCTGGCTGAGCAGGTCGGTGGTCATCGGGCGGGTCCGCCTACTGGATCACGATGCTGGTGAACAGCAGCGCATCGACCTGGTTGGCCGCGTGCTGCGCCTTGAGGGTTTTCTTGACTTCGGCCAGCGCCTGCGCCTGCAGCTGTTCCTTGCCGTTGCGGCCGGTCAGCTGCTGCGAGGTCTGTTGGCCGAACAGCAGCAGCAGCTTGTTGCGGATGATCGGCGTGTGCAGCGCCACCGCCGCGGCGGTGTCCGCGTCGCGGGTCTGCAGCTGCACGTCCGCCTGCAGGTAGCGCGCGCCGCCCTCGTCGGCCAGGTTGACCACGAAGGCCGGTTCCAGCGCGATGTACTGGGCCGGGCCCGCCGGCTTGGCGCCGGCGGGGGCGGCCGGCTTCAGGAACCACAGCGCCGCGGCGGCACCGGCGCCGAGGATCGCCACCAGGGCCAGCACGATGAACAGCAGCTTCTTCGGCTTTTTCTTCGGCAGCGGCGCTTCGGGCGCGGCGGCACCGGGCTTGGCGGTCGGGGTTCTGGCAGGTGCTGCTGGCACGGATCGGTCCATCCTAGAGCGGGTGATGCCCGACATGTTGCAAACCGCGTGCCGGCATTGCAATGGCCGATGCCACCGGCTTTCCCGCGCGGCCGCGCGCCGCTGGCCCGCCGGCGGACGCGCGCGGGGCCCGCGCTGGCAGCCGGGACAGGCCGGCGGCCAGCGCCGCGGTGCGATCAGGCGTAGACGTCGAGCAGTCCGCGGGCGCGACGGAAATCCGGCGGCAGCGGCGAGCCGGCTTCGTCCGGCAGGGTCAAACCCCCGCCCTGGCCCGGCTGCGGCAGGCCCTCGCCGGACTGGCGCTGGCCGCCCTGGCCCTGGCCCTGGCCGACGCCGGCATGGGCCAGCTGCAGACCGTGCTGGCCCAGCATTTCACGCAGGCGCGGCAGGCTGGCCTCCAGCGCCTGGCGGACTTCCGGCTGGCTGCTGTGGAATTCCGCCCGCACATTGCTGCCGTCCAGCTGCAGGCGGATGTCGATGGCGCCCAGGTGCTCGGGAACCACGCGGATCTCCGCATGCCCGATGCGCTGCCCCGCCAGCCACGCGACGTGGCTGCTGAAGCCATCGTCGTACCCCTGGCCGGGATCCGCGGGTTGCGACAGTACCGGTGCCGGAAAGACCGCGGCCGGCGCGGAAGCCGGCGGCGGGCTGGCCACCGCTTGCACGGCGCCAAGGGGCACGCTGGAGGTGGATGCCACGGCCTCGAGCGGTGCGCCTGCGGCTTCGGCCGCGGCTGCGGCGATACCTGGCAGCGACGCGTCGGCGGGGGGCGCCGGCGGGAGCGCAACGCCCTGCAGTGCCGCGGGGAAAGACGTGGCGGCGGCACGGCCGGCCTCGGCTGCGGCGCTTGTCGCCGCGGGCAGGGTGGGAGCCGGGGCGGAGGCGGGCAGTGGTGGAACGTGCTCTTCCGCGATCATGGCCGTCTGCCCCGGGGAAAGGGCGGGCCGGGCGGGCAGGCCGGGCAGCGCCCGGGTGGCCGCGGCTGCAGCCGCCGTCACGCCGGCGTCCGCCGGGGTAGGCGGCACCACGGATGCCGCGGGGGGCGACGCCGGCGCGATGGGCGCCATTGACGGCATCTGTGCCAGCACGGTCAGCAGCGGATCGGCCGCCGCGACGTCTTCCTGCCGCTCGCCGGCCGCAGCGCGCTCGGCGCCCGCCAAGGGGGCGGCCGGGGCCGCGGCGGCTTCCGGCTGTGCGCCCAGCAGCAGGTCGAACAGCAGGCGCGCATCCGCGGCTGGTTCGGTGGATGCGTCCTGCGCCGCGCCAGCCGCGGCAACCCGCGTGGCGGTCGCGCCGGTGGCGCTGGCAGCGGTAGTCGCCAGTGCGGCGGGGGCGGGTGCCGCGGCGGGCATCGGCAGACCTGCGGCTTCGCCCATCATGATTCGCCGCCTTCCTGCGCCGCGCGCACCCGGCGCGCGCCCAGGTCGTCCAGCTCGCGCTGCTCGCGGCGGTCGGCTACGCGCGATTCTTCGGCGCGATAGCTGGCGGCCAGCTGCTCCAGCACCTTGTTGTCGCGGCTGGCCAGCATCAAGCGGGCGCGCTCCACCTCGCAGTTCTGGCGGGAACTGTCCACCACCTGCGCCTGCTGCTGCAGGGCGGTATCGAGTTTGGCGCGGAACGCCACATGGTTGGCCAGCATGGCCGGCGCCAGCGTGCCGCCCGACGGCGCGACGCTGTAGGCGTCCGCGTATTCCTTCAGCATGTCCAGGCGCTGCTGCTGTTCGGCCAGAGTGCGGTCGCGTTCGGCCAGCATCTTGGCCACCGTGTCCTGACGCTGCTGGGTGACCCGGAGCAGGGGGTTGAGGCGTTGCGAACGGGTCATAGGGCGATCTCCGGAGCGCCGTCGAGCAGACGGGCGAGGGCATTGCGGCTGGCTTCGACGTCGGCCGATTCGGCGACGTCCTGGCCAAGAAACTGGAGGATCTGCGGCCACAGCGCCAGGGCGTCGTCCACCAGCGGGTCGTTGCCGCGCTGGTAGGCGCCGATGGCAATCAGGTCGCGCTGGGCGTTGTAGGCGGCCATCAGCTGCTTCAGGCGGCGGATGCGGCCGCGCCAGGCCGGGTCGGTGATGTCCTGCATCACGCGGCTGACCGAGACTTCCACGTCGATGGCGGGGTACAGGCCGGCGTCGGCAATCCGGCGGGTCAGCACGATATGGCCGTCGAGGATGGCGCGGGCGGCGTCGGCGATGGGTTCCTGCTGGTCGTCGCCCTCGGTCAGCACGGTGTAGAAGGCGGTGATCGAGCCGCGCCCGTCGGCGCCGTTGCCGGCGCGTTCCACCAGCGCGGGCAGGCGCGCGAACACCGACGGCGGGTAGCCGCGGGTGGTCGGCGGCTCGCCCACCGACAGGCCGATCTCGCGCTGGGCGTGGGCGAAGCGGGTCAGCGAGTCCATGAGCAAGAGCACATGCAAGCCCTGGTCCCGGAACCATTCGGCGATGGCGGTGGCGCGCAGGGCGCCGTGCAGGCGTGCCAGCGGCGGCCGGTCGGCCGGGGCGGCCACCACGACCGAACGGCGCAGGCCCTCGGGTCCGAGGGTGCTTTCGACGAAATCTCGCACTTCGCGGCCGCGTTCGCCGATCAGGCCGACCACGATCACGTCGGCGGCGGTGTAGCGGGTCATCATCCCCAGCAGCGTCGATTTACCGACGCCGGAGCCGGCGAACAGTCCGACGCGCTGGCCGCGGCCGATCGGCAGCAGGGCGTTGATGGCGCGCACGCCGACGTCCAGCGAACGGGTGATCGGCTCGCGCATCAGCGGATTGATCTGGACGCCGGACAGGCCGACGAAATCCTCGGCGCGCAGCGGCGGGCGGCCGTCCAGCGGCACCCCGTCGCTGTCGATCACGCGCCCCAGCAGGCCCTCGCCCACCGCCACTTCACCGCGGCTGGAGCCGGTGATGACGCGGGCGTTCGGCAGCAGGCCGGACAGGTCGGAGGTGGGCATCAGGAAGGTGCGGTCGCCGGCGAAACCGACCACTTCCGCGTCCACCCAGCGGCCGCCGCTGCTCTCCACGCTGCAGCGGGCGCCCAGCGGCGCTTCGCAGCCGGTGGCTTCCAGGGTCAGGCCCACCGCGCGGCGCAGCACGCCTTCGCGGACCATGCCCATCGCGGGAACGCGCGTGGCGTCCGTTCCGCGCAGCCGCATCGCCAGCCGCAGGCTGCGTGCTTCATTCCACTGGGCGGCGGCAATGCTCATCGACCGGGTCCCGCAAGGCTGCGCAGGGCGTACTCCAGTGAACCGCGACGGCTGTCACGATTCTCCCTGCCTATGCAGCGCCCTTTTGCGGAAAAGATCAAGGGGGCGGCCGACGGGATCATGCGCCGGCTCCGGCCATGATCCGCTGCAGGGCCGCATTCAGGCGGGCCGACAGGCTGCCGTCAATGCGCACGCTGTCGGCATGCAGGCGCAGGTCGCCGCGCGCCAGCGTGCTGTCCCCCGCCAGGCGCACGCCCTGCAGCGACACCAGCTGTGGGCTGAGCATGGCCAGATCGTCCGGGTGCAGGCGCAGCTCCACCTGTCGCTGGTCGCTGCCGGCCAGGTCCAGCGCCTCGCGCACCAGCGCTTCCAGCAACGCAGGCTCGGCCGCATAGCTGCGGCGCAGCAGGGCGCCGGCGATGCGCACCGCCAGATCGCCCAGGGCGTCGCCCACTTCCGCGTCCAGCCGCGCCAAGGGGCGGGTGAAGGCGTCGAGGATGCCCTCCATCTGCGCAGCGATGCGGCGCACTTCGGCCTGGCCGGCGGCCACGCCTTCCGCATGTCCGCGCGCGTAGCCTTCCGCGTGGGCGGCCTCCTCGATGGCCTGCAGCTCCTCCACGCTGGGCATGTGCCGGACCGGCTCCTGCGGCGGCGGTGGCGGCGGTGGCGCCAGTTCCGGCGCGGCCCAGCGCACGGTGTTGCTCATACGAAGACCTCGGCCTTGACGGCCAGCTGGATGGTGCCGTCTTCGGCCATCTTGCGGACGATGGCGAGGATTTCCTTCTGCGCGCCCTCGACTTCGGCCAGCCGCACGGGTCCGCGGGCCTCCATGTCCTCGACCAGCATCTCGGCGGCACGCTGGGACATGTTGGCGGTGATCTTGTCCTTGACCTTGGCGTCGGCGCCGCGCAGCGCCAACGCAAGGCGGTCGGCCGGCACTTCGCGCAGCACCGACTGCATCGCGCGGTCGTCGATCTCCGCCAGATTGTCGAACACGAACATGTGGTCGCGGATGCTGGCGGTCAGCGGCTCGTCGATCTGCGCGATGGTGCCGAGGATGGCTTCGTCCTGCCCGCTGTCCATGAAGTTGAGGATGTTGGCCGCGACTTTCACCCCGCCGATCGAGGACGATTTCAGGTTCTGGTTGCCGGCGAACTGCTTGGCCATCACGTCGTTCAGTTCATTGAGCGCATGCGGCGGGATGCCGTCCAGGGTGGCGATGCGGATCAGCACGTCGGCGCGGGTGCGCTCCGGCAGGAACTTCAGCGCGTCCGCGCCCTGGTCCGGGTCCAGGTGCGACAGCACGATGGCGATGATCTGCGGGTGTTCGTTGCGCACCAGGTCGGCGATGGCGCGCGGCTCCATCCACTTCAGGGTGTCCAGGCCGGTGGTGTTGCGGCCCAGCAGGATGCGGTCGATCAGGCTGCTGGCGCGCTCCTCGCCCAGTGCCTGCACCAGCACGCTGCGCACGTATTCGTCGGCGCCGCTGCCGATGTTGGGTTGTTCCAGGGTGTCCACGAACTCGTCGATCACCTTCTCGACGTCCTGGCGGGACACGCCACCGACCGAGGTCATGGCCACGCCCAGCTTCTGCACTTCCTTCGCGCCCATGTGCTTGAGCACCTCGGCGGCCTGCTGTTCGCCCAGCGACAGCAGGATCACGGCGGCGCGCTGGACGCCGGTCAGCGCGTAGTCACTCATCGGCGTTCACCAGGTCGCGCACCACCGAGGCGACGCGCTTGGAATCGGTGGTGACGGCATCGCGCGCCACCTGAACCTTGGCCTCGAAGTCGCGGCGCTTGGCGATGCGTTCCTGGGTCAGCGCCGGCGGCGCGCTCGGTTCGTCCGCGTCGAGCATCTGGGTGATCTCGGCCTGTTGCGGGTCCTGCTTGACCAGCACCTTGGGGGTGGTCAGTGCGCGGAAGGCCGGGCGCAGTACGAACCAGACCAGCGCCAGCACCGCCAGGCCGCCCAGCAGGGTGCGCAGCAGGTCGCGGGCGCGCGGGTTCTCCCAGAACGGCAACGGCTCCGCGGCGATTTCGGGCTGCCGCGCGAACGGAGAATTGACCACGGTGACCACGTCGCCACGCTGGGCATCGAAACCGATCGCCTGCTGCACCAGCGACTGGATGCGCTGGATTTCCTGGGCATTGAGCGCGCGTTCGGTGGGCTTGCCGCTCTTGCCCGGCGCACCGGCCAGATTGTCGACCAGCACGGCGGCGGTGACGCGGCTGATCCGGCCCGGCGCCTGCCGGGTATGGGTCAGGGTGCGGTCGATCTCGTAGTTGCGCACCGAGCTGCGGGTGCCGTTGCCGCTGGCCGCGGTGGCCTGCGCGGCGGCGGCCGGCGCTGCCGCGGCGGCATTGGGTGCGGGCCCGCCGGCCGCAGCCGCCGTGGCCGCCGGCGTGTTGCTGGCGCTGCCGGGCACGCCCTGCGGGGGGTTCGCCGCGGCCAGGTTGCCGGATTCCGACAGCTGCTCGCTGCGCACGATCGCCGGATCGGGGCCGTACTTCTCGCTGGCCTGCTCGGTCTGGCTGAAATCCATGTCCACGCTGACTTCGGCGCGGACCCGGCCGGGGCCGGTCATCGGCTCCAGCAGCTCCTGGATGCGGCGCACGAACACCGCTTCCTGGCGACGCTGGCGCTCGAACTGCTTGGCGCTGATGGCCGCGTCGCTGTCCGGATCGGGGTTGGACAGCAGGCGCCCGAACTGGTCGACCACGGTGACATTGCTGGCCGGCAGGCCCGGAATGGACGAGGACACCAGATGCACGATGGCGTCCACCTGGCCCTGCTCGAGGCTGGCGCCGCTCTGCAGCTGCAGCACCACCGAGGCGCTGGCCGGATCCTTGTTGCGGGTGAACGCGGACGGCTTGGGCATGGCCAGGTGCACGCGCGCCTCGCGCACCGGGCGCAGGTTGGAGATGGTGCGGGCCAGCTCGGTTTCCAGCGCGTGCTGGTAGCGCGCCGTTTCAACGAACTGGCTGGTGCCGAAGCCCTGGTCGCCTTCCATCGCGGCAAACCCGCGCTCTTCGCCCGCGCCGATGCCGCCGGCGGCCAGCGCCATGCGCGCCTCGCCGATGCGGTCTTCGGGTACCGACAGCGCGCCGGTGGCCGGGTCGATCTTGAACGGCACCTGCGCATTGCGCAGCACGTCGCGCGCCTCGCCGGCGGTCTTGACGTCCAGTCCCGGCAGCGGCGCGTAGGCCGGCTTCTGGGTCCAGAAGAACAGCCACAGCCCCAGGGCGATGGCGGCCGCGGTCACGCCCAGGGTCAGCAGCTGCCGGACCATCGGGATGTCCTGCAGGCGTCCCAGGTTCTTCAGGCCTTCGGTGGTCTTGGGGAGTGCGATGGCGCTCATGGCTGGCGGGATTCTGGCTGGAAGGGCGGGGAGCGAAAGCGGTGCGGATCAGCGGGAAAAGTGGCTGCGGGGGTCATGCCGCCTAGACCGGCATGTTCATCACGTCCTGATAAGCCTGGACCAGGCGATTGCGCACTTCCACCGCCGCCTTGAAGGCGACCTGCGACTGCTGCATCGCCACCATCACGCGGGCCAGGTCGGCGCGCGGATCGCCGATCTCGAACGCATGCTGCAGCGCGCCGGCCTCGTTCTGGGTCTTGCTGACCCCGTCGATGGCATTGCTCAGGGTCTTCTGGAAGTCGGCCCGCGCCGGCTGCCCGGTTTCGATGGCGTTCGACGGACGGGCATCTGCCAGGGCGGCCGGGTTGCCCAGCGGTCCCTGCGCCCGCGTCTCGTGGGCGCGGATCTGGGAGAGGATCGAGCTGATGGCATCGGTCATCTGGGCAAGGGGACGAGGAAAGCCTGCCGTCTTTGCTGCAAAACCCATGCCGGGGCCGCGTCAGAAAGCCGCCTGCGCTTCTTTGACCTCAAAAAACTTGTTTATTTACAAGCAGATGGGGTGAAAATCTAAAGCGTCGTGATAGGGAGAGCTGCCGGCAGGCCTATGGCGCCGGCCGGCCGACTGCAGCTTCCTCCCCGGACGGCGATCAGGTGGCGACCGGGAAGCCGGCCGCCGGCCGCTGCCGTCCCGGTGCGCAGCGCCACTCCGTTCAGGCGTCCCGCTGACCGTCTTCCAGCGCGGCCTCGCTGCCGCGTCCGATGCCGTACTTGCGCAGCTTCTCCAGCAGCGTGGTGCGGCGCAGGCCCAGCAAAGGGGCCGCATGTGCAACTACGCCATTGCTTTGCTGCAGGGCCTGGCGGATCAGTTCGTTCTCGATTTCGGCAATGTGCTGGCGCAGGTCCAGCCCGCCTGCCGGCAGCGACACCAGCGGGGACAGGGTGGCTGGGTCCGGGGGCGGGGGCGGCGTCGGTGCCGCCGGGGGCTGCAGCGGCGGCAGCAGGTCTTCACGGGCCGGCGCCGCGTCACGCAGCAAGTCTTCCGGGACGGCGGCGCGGTAGCGGGCGGGCAGGTCGGCGACGCCCACCCGGCCTTCCGGGTGCAGCACCGCCAGCCGTTCCAGCAGGTTGCTGAGTTCGCGCACGTTGCCGGGCCAGTCGTAATGCTGCAGCGCCGCGACGGCCTCGTCGGTCAGGGTGACCCGGCCGCGCCCGGCCTCGGCCAGCTGGCGGGTGATCGCCACCACCAGGTCGGGCAGGTCGTCGCCACGCTCGCGCAGCGCCGGCATTTCGATGGGAAAGACGTTGAGGCGGTAGAACAGGTCCTCGCGGAACCTGCCGTCGGCGATATGGGCCTCGAGGTTGCGGTGGGTCGCCGCCAGCACGCGCACGTTGCAGGTGATCGGCGGGCCGCCGCCCACGCGCTCGAACACGCGTTCCTGCAGCACGCGGAGCAACTTGACCTGCATCGCCATCGGCATGTCGCCGATCTCGTCCAGCAGCAGCGTGCCGCCCTCGGCCATCTCGAAGCGGCCCTTGCGCTGGGTCAGCGCGCCGGTGAAGGCGCCTTTCTCGTGGCCGAACAGCTCGCTTTCCAGCAGGTCCGGCGGGATCGCGCCGCAGTTGATGGCGACGAAGGGCTTGTCCTTGCGCGGCGAACGCGCGTGGATGGTGCGCGCGGCAACCTCCTTGCCGGTGCCCGACTCGCCGAGGATCAGCACGGTGGTGTCGAAGCGGGCGACCTGGTCGATCAGCCGGTTCAGCCTCAGCACTGCCGGGCTGCGGCCGGTGGGTCCGATCTGCGGGACTTCGCGCCGCTCGTCGTCGTCCATGCGCTTGATGCTGGCGCGGCGCAGCACGTCCTGCAGCTGGTTGCGCCGGATCGGGTAGTCCAGCGTCCAGACCATTTCCGGATGCAGGTGTCGGCGCCAGCCGGTGGCATCGGCCGGGTCGGGCAGGGCGATCACCGGGGGGTGCATCGGCTGCGTGCCCAGCCAGGCGATGAATGCGTCCCAGGCGGCGGCGCTGCCCACGTCGCCGGCGATCACGGCCACCCAGTCGGTGGCGCGCGCCTTGCCCGGATCGAGGTCGGCGGCGTCGGCCACGATGCGCGGCGTGAAATCCATGAAGTCCAGCAGGGTTGCCAGCCGCTCGGTGCGGGCGTCGTCCGCGTCGACCACCAGGATGCGCGATTCGCTCATGCGCCGGCCTCGTTCCCGGCCAGGCGTTCCAGCAGCGGCAGCACTTCCTGCATGTAGTTGAGCTTGCTGACGAACGCGTCGCTGCCGGCCCGCAGTGCGTGCTCGCGGTGCTCGGTGTCGTCGAAATGGCTGACGATGGCGACGAACGGCGGGGCATCCTGTGCCTTGATCAGGCGGGTGGCCTGCAGGCCGCCCATTTCCGGCATGGCCAGATCCATCAGCACCACGTCCGGGCGCAGGGACTCGGAGCGGGCCACCGCCTCGATGCCGTTGGCCGCGGTGCCTGCGATGTCGATCCACGCATGCTTGCGCATGTGCCGGATCACCGCGTTGATGAAGCCCTCGTGGTCATCCACGAGCAGCACCCTGATCGTTTTCAACATCCTCTTCCCCTGCAGAAGATCATCCCAGCCGCACCGCCGGGGCGGGGGCCCGCTCGCGGCGGCGCATCCGGGCCGGTGCGATGGACAACTGTTCACGATACTTGGCCACGGTGCGGCGCGCCACGCGGATGCCCTGGCGCGCCAGCATGGCAGCGATCACCTCGTCGGCAAGCGGCGCATGCGCCGGCTCGTCCTCGATCAGGCGGCGGACCATCGCCTTGATGGCCGCGCCGGACACCTCTGCGCCCTCCAGGCGCACCGCGAACAGGCGCTTGAGCTCCATCGTCCCGCGCGGGGTCTGGATGTACTTGCCGGTGGTGATGCGCGACACGGTGGATTCGTGCATCCCGATGTCTTCGGCCACCTCCTTCAGCGTCAGCGGCGCGATGGCTTCCTCGCCTCGCTCGAGGAAGGCCTGCTGGCGCGCCACCAGCGTGCGCGCGGTCTTGAGCAGCGTCTCGTTGCGGATGCCCAGGCTGCGCAGCAGCCAGCGCGCCTCGTCCAGCAGGCCGCGCATGCCGGCGTGGCCGGACGCCTGTTCCGCATGTGCGCACAGGCGCAGGCGCGGGGCGCTGCGGGTGTTCAGGCGCACCTGCCAGGCGCCGCCGGCGCGCCAGGCGATCACGTCCGGCACGATGAAGGCGGGCTCCGGCTCGGGCGGCTGCTCCACCGGGTGCGGCTGCAGCGACAGGATCAGCGACACGGCCGCCGCCACCTCGGCTGAGGTGGCGTCCAGGCGCGCGGCGAGGGTGGCCAGGTCATGCCGGGCCAGCGCGTCCAGCTGCTCCCCCACGATCCGCAGCGCCAGTGCGCGGGTCTCGCTGGTGGGCAGGGCGCGCAGCTGGGCCAGCAGGCATTCGCGCGGATCGGCAGCGGCCATGCCCGGCCAGTCGCCGTCCAGCAGCAAGTGCTGGCGTGCTGCCAGCAGGTCGTCGGCACCAACGCCGGGCAGGGCGTCCTGCAGCTGGGCTGCGCCGTGCCGGGCCAGCTCCGCCGGTTCCGCTTCCAGGTAGCCTCGGTCGTCGCAACAATCCAGCCACCAGGCCGCCATGGCCAGGTCCTGCGCGTTGCAGCGCAGTTGCAACTGCTGCAGCAAGCGCTGGCGCGGGTCGCTGGACTCTCCGGCAGCGATGCGGGCAGTGGCGTCCTCGTCCATATCGCCGGTATAGCTGCCGCCGGACAGGAACATGGGCTCGGGCAGCTCGTCCCAGGCGGCGGCTTCGATGGTGGCCGCGTCGCCGTCGCCGGCCGGCGCGGGCTCTTCTTCTTCGGGCGCCTGCTCCAGCAGCGGATTGCGTTCCAGGACCAGCTGGAGTTCTTGTTCCAGCTGCAGGGAGGTGACCTGCAGCAGGCGGATCGACTGCAGCAGCTGCGGGGTCAGCGTCATCGACTGCCCCATCTTGGCCTGCAAGCTAGCCTTCATCCTCGGCCCCCGTGGTCCTGCCCGTGTCGCTTATCCGCTGTGGTCAAGCCGCCCCTACCGCGAATCCGCGCATGCGTCTTGCATGCAGTGTAGGCGAATCTACGGAAATAGGCGCGACCGGAGTCGGGAAATCGACACCTGCCCGCATCCCCGCGCGTTTGTTCATCGTCCCAGCGCTGTCGCTCGTCCTCTCCGCAGGGGCGCGCGAGGAAAGCGTTCACGTCCTCGGCGGAACCAAACCGTCATCCGCGCGCAGGCGGGGATCGCTCTTCGCGGCCCGCCGCCGCAAGCCAGCAGCGATTCCGGCCTGTGCGGGAAGGGCGGCGCCTGCAAACACATCCACTGGCGGCGGGACTGAAGGACCGCGTTGGTTGGCGTTGCGGTACCGGTGGCTCAGGTCGCGTCGCGCTGGGCGCGAAGTTCCGCGACGGCGCGGCGATGCTGGCGGAACACATGGCGTTCCAGCGCCGCGCGGGTGGCATCGGGCAACGGGCCAAATTGCAGCCACTGGCTGGGCGTGCCGTCGTCGCCGGGGGCGCAGGTGATCACCGCCGCCGGCAGGACCAGCGGATCCGGCAGCCACGGGGTCGCCTGCATGCGGAACAGGCCGGTACTGCCTTCCACGCAGGCGTTGCCGGCCGGCATCCGCACGCCCTGCGCGGACCACTTCAGCGGCACCCGCGGATCGGCGTTGGCCTGTGCGTTCAGATTGCCAACCAGGGTCAGCAACAGGTCCAGCTTGGCTTCGATGCGCCGCAGCGCCAGGCCCTGCGGGCCTTCTTCCTCTTCGTTGCGGCTGTCTTCGATGATGGCGATCGCCGACAGGTGGATCTCGGCGCGGGCGCAGGTGGTTTCCACCCACGCCGGGGCCAGCGGCTGCGGCAGGAATGCCGCGCGCGCGAGGTCTTCACAGGACAGTGCGTCGCCGAACAATGCAGCGTCGGCGCGCTCGTGGTTCATCCCATCGCCTGCAGGTAGGCGTTGGCGCCGCGCTGGTGGCGCTGAAGCTGCAGCAGCTGGTCGGCGACGAAGTCGCGCCGCTGGCCCAGTTCTTCCAGCATCGCCTGCTGCGCCTCCACGAGATTCATCCACGCCTGCACCTGGCGCGGGTCCAACAGGGCGGCATCCGCCGGGGTCAGCGCCTGCCGCACCGCGCGGTCATGCGCATCCACCAACGCGGCGGCCGCATCCACGTCGGCCCTGCCCAGCGCTTCGCGCAGGGCCTCCACCGGCAGGACGGGCGGGGCGTCGGTGGTGTAGTTGGTCACCGGGGGCGTTCCGGGTCGATCTGCAGCCATGCGGCTTCGATGTCGGCGATCAGGCCGTCGACCTCCTGCACAATGACGGCGTCGTTATTCAGGTTGGCCTCGGTCAGGCGGCGCTGCGAATAGTCATATAGCGCGGCCAGGCCATCGGCGATTTCGCCGCCAGCGGCGTGATCCAGCGAGCCGTCCAGCTGGCCGATGATCATACTGGCTTCGCCGATGGCCTGCCCCTTGCGCGGCAGGTCTCCAATCTCGATGCAGGCGCTGGCCAGCTTCAGGCGCTCGCGGATGCCCGCCAACATCAGGCTGACCAGACGATGCGGGGACGCGTCCAGCACGGCGCTGCTCACGGCGGTCTGTCGGTACTGCAGGGCGGAGGTGCGAGCATTCATGGCTTCGGTCAGCGGCTGTTGAGGGAGCCCAGTTGCTGGGCGATATAGCTGGAGGTGCTCTGCATCTGCGCCATCATCGCGTCCAGCGCGGTGAACTGGCGTCGATACGAGGCTTCCAGCCGCTCCATGCGGGCGTCGAGGTCGGCACGCTGCTGGGTCAGTGATTTCATGCGGGTGTCCAGGCTCTTGCCGCGATCCGCCAGCAGCCCCTGCGTGCCCACGTAGTTGTGCAGCATGTCGCGCATGTTCTTGCCGAAGTCAGCGTCTTCGCCCAGCAGAGTCTTCACCGCGCCCGGGTTGGCGGCGATCGCGGCGTCGAACTTGGTCCCATCCAGGCTGAGCGAGCCGTCCACGGCGGTCTTGAGGCCCAGCGCGTTGAGTTCCGCATAGTTGTTGCCGATGGCGTTGCGCAGCGCGGAAGTGATCGCGCGGGGCGCGGCGTCGCCGCTCAGCGGGCCGGCGGTCTTGCCCTCGCCACCGGCCGCGCTCTGCGTGCGCAGTGCGCCCAGCGCGGTGTTGTAGGCGCTGATGAACCCGAGCATCGAGGCCTTCAGCGTGCTGGCATCGGAGCCGACTTCCAGCGAGAACGCCTCGCCTGGCTTGGCCTTGGTCAGGGTCAGGGTGATGCCATCGACCAGGTCGGTCAGGGTATTCGAGGAGGAGGTGCGGGTAATGCCGTCCACCTTGACCTGGGCATCCTGCGCGGCGGCCACTTCGGTCATGGTGCCGCCGGTGGTGGCCAGAACCGACAAGCCGCCGTCGCCGCCGCTGGCGGAGATGGTCATCGCGCCGGCAGAGCCGGTCTTGTCCGAACTCAGCACCAGCACTTGGCCGGCATCGCCGTTGACCAGGGTGGCGGTCACGCCTTTGCCCGCGGCTTGCGCATTGATGGCATCGCGGATGTCGGCCAGCGTGCCCTTGCCGGCATCGATGGTGACATCGAAGGCATCGCCGCTGCCCACCTGCAGGTTCAGCGTGCCATTGCCCACTTGATTGCCGCTGGCGACCGCCGCCGACTGCAGCTTGTGCGCGGTGGCCAGCTTCTCGACGATGACCGAATAGGTGCCCAGCGCGGCGGAAGTACCGGCGCTTGCGGTGAAACCCGCATCCGTTGCCACCGTGGCCTTGCGGCCCGGCAGACCACCGGCGCCATCCAGCTTCTTGAGGGCGCCCTCGATGCCGGACAGTGCGGCCTTGAGCGAGCCGAAGGCGGATATCTGCGCCTTCGTGGAAGTCTCCATGGCGTTCAGCCGGTTGTCCGCCGGCGCGCGCTCGGCTGCGACCAACTGGCCGACCAGCTCGGTGACGTTCAGGCCCGAGCCAATGCCTGCGCTGGTGATGGTGGCCATCTTGCTTCCTCCGTGGCGACCGCCGGTGCGGTGCCGTTGCTTGCCTGGAATTTAACGGCAATACCCGCCGATCCTTGAGTCATGCAAGCCCTAAGCCATGCGGCGCGCCGCTGAAGTCGACGGTATCGTTGCCGCGGGGAGAGGGGCGGGCCCGACCATGCGCCGTTCATGCTTCACGGTCAAGCAGGCCACGGCCGGTGGCGGCAAAGCGCCTTGCTACCGCCAGCGCGGCCTCGTCGGGAATCTGCAGGATGGTCTCGCCGGTGTCGGAATCCACCACCGACACCACGATGCGGTTCGCGTCCTCGTCGACTCGAAACCGCAGGTTGGTCTGCACACGGGCGTCCGCCAGCGCCTGTTCGAGCTGCTTCTGCAGTTCGCTGGCAGTGGGTTTGCTGCGTGCTTGCGCTGCGGCCTGTTCGGCCTGCGCCTGGCTGGCCTGGCGCGCGGCCTCCGGGGAAGGCGCGCCGGCAGGCGCACGCGGCAAAGCCCCGGCGCCGGGCGTCGAGGCGGGAACGGCTCCGTTAGGCGGAGCGCTGATGGGCGTGATGCTGGACATGACGGCTCATCGAAGGGGTTGGGACAACTCTCCTGCAGTCCGGGCCGGGGCCTTTCCTGCCGCAATTGCGTGTTGCTCCTTGAACCGGGTGTTGCCGGAAAGCAGGTTGGCCCCGACGCGATCTGCGTCGGGGCCGTCCTGCCGTACCGTTGTTGCTAATGGCCTATTAGCGCAGCAGGCTCAGGACGTTCTGCGGGGCCTGGTTGGCCTGGGCCAGCATGGCGGTGCCGGCCTGGGTCAGGATCTGCGTGCGGGTCAGCTCCGCGGTTTCCTTGGCGAAGTCGGTGTCGCGGATGCGGCTGCGGGCGGCGCTCAGGTTCTCGGAGGTGGTGCTGAGGTTGGCGACGACCGAGCTGAAGCGGTTTTGGATCGCACCCAAGTCTGCACGGCCGCCATTGATCTGCGAAAGGGCGGAATCGATGGTCGCCAATGCAGCGCTGGCACCTGATGCACTGGCGATGTCGAGCGCAGCCACCGAGGTGAAGCTGGAATTGTTGACGCCTGCCGATGCAAACACTTCGGCGCTTGCATTGGCCGTGGCGATGGCCCCCTTGCTGCTGGACAGGCTGACGGTACCGGTCTTTACAGCAGACACCGTGGTGCCTTCGGTCAGCGTAGTGCCACCGAAGTCTGCGGTTGCAGTGGCATGGCCGGAGTTGGTGTAATCCTGCAAGTTGATGTTGCGGCCATCCGTTGTGGTCAGGGTGATCGAATTCTTGGCGCTGCTGCTGGTGAAAGTGGCGGTGACGCCGGTGGTGGCGGATGAGCCGTTGATGGCCGAGACCAGGCTGCCAAGATCATTCTGATCTGCGATAGTGGCGGAAATGGCCTGCCCATTCAGAGAGAACGTAATGTCGCCGGCCGCACTGATACTGGACAAGGTGGTGCTGTTGCTTGCAGTGGCGGTGACGCCAATGCCTGAGGCTGCACTGTTGATGGCGGCGGCAATGTCCTTGGCGCTGGCATTGCTGGCATAGGTGATCGGACTGGTGGTGCCCGCTGACGTCGTGATGGTGAAGTTGGTGCCAGCAGTAGCCGCCGTGACGCCATTGGTGACAGCACCTGAGGCGGCAGTGACGACGCTACCCGTGAGGGTGCCGTCAGCGGTCAGGGTGTGGCCGCCGAGAGACGCGGTACGCGCGTCCGTGATCGACGCAATGTCAATGGTTTGCCCCTGATTGGCACCCACCTGGAAGCTCTTGCTGGTAAACGAACCGTCCATCAGCTTCAAGCCGTTGAATTCTGTCTGTTCCGCCACACGATTGATTTCGGCCGTCAGCTGGGAAGCTTCTGCCTGAAGCGCAGCGCGGTCGGAAGCAGAGTTGGTGGCATTGGACGACTGCACCGCCAGCTCGCGGATGCGCTGCAGGTTGTTGGAAATTTCGGCCATCGCGCCTTCGGCGGTCTGCGCCAGCGAGATGCCGTCGTTGGCGTTGCGCGCCGCCTGGTTCAGGCCGCGGATCTGGGTGGTGAAGCGCTCGGAAATCGCCAGGCCGGCGGCGTCGTCCTTGGCGCTGTTGATGCGCAGGCCCGAGGACAGGCGCTGGATGGTGGTGGACAGACTGGCGTTGTTGGTCGCGAGGTTGCGCTGCGAGTTCAGCGACATCACGTTGGTGTTGATGATGGACATTGCGTTTTCTCCGTGGAAGGGCGATGCCGAAATGGGTCAGGGCGTTGCCGGTTGGGGTCCGCAGGGGCTTGCCGGTTTTTGGTGCGGCCCTGTCCTCTGCAATCCCGGTAACGGGCTTCCGTGGGGTTTCTTGAGGGAAATGTTTGAATCTGTGGTGGATTCCGCAGAAATAAAAAAATTTCCGTGAATGCCCTAAAGATTCCCTCAAGCCCGTTTTCGCTACGCAGTCACCGGCCTGCAATGCGGTATCGGCCTCGCGACGGCCGGCTGTAATCGGTGCCGGTCGCGGCGTTGCCACAACGGGCGCGGTCCGACGGGGCAGGGCCGCGGGCAATGGCCGCACGGCGGCTTCCGAGGCGGCGCGCCGGAAGCGCGCCATGCGCTGCCGGGCTGCAGTGGACAGGGCGGGGGGATCAGGAGGCGGCGGATGACACAAACTTCCCGGTTGCCGTGCGGCGTGGTCGCGCTGGGCTTCGTCAGCCTGTTCATGGACACCTCGTCGGAGATGGTGCACAGCCTGCTGCCGGTGTTCCTGGTCAGCGTGCTGGGCGTCAGCGCGATGTCGGTTGGCATCATCGAAGGCATCGCCGAGGCGACTGCGGCCATCGTGAAGGTGTTCTCGGGCACGCTCAGCGACTGGATGGGCCGGCGCAAGCCGCTGGTGTTGGTGGGCTACGGGCTGGCGGCGCTGACCAAGCCGCTGTTCCCGCTGGCTTCGGGGCTGGGGCTGGGGCTGACCGCGCGTTTCGTCGACCGCATCGGCAAGGGCCTCCGCGGGGCGCCGCGCGATGCGCTGGTTGCGGATGCCGCCCCAGCCGATCTGCGCGGCACCGCGTTCGGCCTGTTCAACCTGGCAACCGGCGTGACCTTGCTGCTGGCCAGCTTCCTGGCGCGCGCGCCGTGGACGGTGGCGGGGCCGGCAATGACCTTCGCCGCCGGCGCCGGGTTTTCGCTGCTGGCGCTGGTCGGGCTGGTTGCGACCAGCCGGCGGGCGCGGGTTGCAGCGGCCTGATGCCAGGGCGGTGGATGCTAGCCCCGGTGCCGCCTCAGAGCTTGTTGAACAGCGACATGCCTTGGGTCTGCAGCATGGTCTTCTGCGCGGCTTCCAGCGCCAACAGCTGCATGTTGAGGCGGCTGATGGCCTCGGCATAGTTGGTGTCGCGCAGGCTGGCGAGGGACTCGGCCAGGGTGACGCTCTGCAGGCTGCGGCCGTCGTCGGCGGTGTCGATGTCGTTCATGCGCGCGCCGACGCCGGAGCGCAGCGACAGCATGTGGCCCTGCGCGGTGGTGATGTCGCCGATGGCGGCGCCGAAGGCGTTGGCGCGGCGGGCGTTGTCGGCTGGCCCGCTGCCGGGGAGCAGCAGCGCATCGGCGAACGCCTGCAGGGTGGCGAACACATCCTGGTTGGGTGCGGTTTCCACCGTGAAGGTGTCGCCGACGGCGGGGCTGCCGCTGATGCTGAACTCCACGCCCAGCCCGGCCGATGCCGGCGGCACGGCGCTGCCGCTGGTCCAGCTGCCGGTCACGGGCGGTGCCAGCGGGTTGCCGGCGGCATCGACGATTTCGTAGGCGTTGGGAGCGGTGAAGCGCAGGGTGAGGGCGTCGCCGTTCCAGGTGCTGCCGTCGGTGGCCTGAGCGCTGTTCAGCAGACCGCTGCCGGTATTGCCGGCGCCGGCGCTGCCGCGTGCGTAGCCGTCGCCGGTGCGCACGCGCAGGAACACGGCGCTGCCGGGATCGCCGTCCTCGATGGCGATGTCGGGGCCCACTTCAACCGCGTTGCGGCCGTCGTCGCCGTGGTAGATCACGCCGCCGGCGTTGTCGGTGAAGGGGATCACGCCGTCGCGGGTGCCGGCGAACAGGCGGCGGCCGTTGCCGTCGTCGCGGTTGGCGATGTCCAGCAGGTTCTTGCGCAGCTGCAGCACCTCGGTGGCGATGGCCTTGCGGTCGTCCGGCCCCAGCGCGCCGCTGTTGGCCTGGATCGCCAGCTCGCGGGCGCGGGTGAGGCTGTCGTTGGCGTCGGTGAGCGCGTTCTCCTGCATGCGCAGTCGATGATCCACGCGCAGGGCGTTGCTGTCGTATTGGGTAAGCGCGGCCTTGAGGTGGTCCAGCCGCTGCGCGGTGGCCATGCCCACCGGATCATCCTTGCCCTGGGTGAGCTTGACCCCGCTGTTGATCTGCTGCTGCAGGCGGGCGATTTCGCCCTGCCGGCCAAGCAGGCTGTTCAGGCCCTGCAGGTACAGGCTCTGGGTGGACAGGCGCAGGGTCATGGGGCCTCCTTCACGGGATCAGCGGCGCACGGCGCCGAGCAGGGCCTGGAACATGGTATCGGCAGTGGCGATCACCTGCGCGGCGGCCTGGTAGGCCTGCTGGTAGCGCAGCATGTTGGTGGCTTCCTCGTCGAGATTGACCCCGGACACCGACTCGCGCTCGGCCAGGATCTGGTCGTCCATGACCTGCTGGGCGTCGAGGTTGAGTTGGGCGTGGCGGGCGTCGCCGCCGACGCGGGCGGTGAGCTGCGACATGGCGGCGGTGACGTCGGTGCGGCCGCCGTTGAGCACGGCCTTGGCATCCACCGCGGCCAGCAGGCGCGCATTGGCGTTGTCGGACGAGCGCGGCGCGGTGCGGCCGAGGTTGATTTCGTCGCCGGCTGCGGGGTTGCCGTTCAGCACCAGCGACCAGCCGGCCGCGGGATCGCTGATGGTGCTGCCGGGCGTGTAGGCGAGGGGCGGGCCGCCGTTGATGGTGTAGGTGGTGGCATCCAGGAAGCTGATGGTGGCGCTGGTGAAGCCGGCGAACAGCGCCGGATCGGTCACGCTGGCCGTGCCGCCGCTGACGTTGCCCAGATTGCCGGGATCCAGGCCCACCGTCATCGGTGCGGCGGCTGCGATCTGGCCGGGGTCGGTCAGCGCCAGCTGGATGCCGCCGGCGGCAGCAGCGGTGGGCTGCAGGAGGAACCGGTCGCCGGCGGTGGCTGCGCCCGACAGCACCAGGCTGACGCCATCGACCACGAACGGATCGGCGCCGGTGCCGGTGCCGCTCATCGCCACCGCCTGGCCGGTATCGGCACGGGCGGCGCTCCAGGCGGCGCCGTCGAAGCGCAGTACCAGGTTGTTGCCGGTCAGCGCGCCAACGTCGGTCACGCTGGTGGCAAAGCTGGCGGTGGACGCCGCGGCGTTGCCGCTGTGCGGATAGATCCTGGGGTCGGGCAGGCTGAAGAAGTCGCTGCCGGGATTGCCGGCGTAGTCGATGCCGCCGCGCTGGGTGGCGTTGAAAGTGTCGGCGAAGGCGGTGGCCAGGCGGCCCAGCTCGGCGCGGGCGGGATCGAGCACGTTGCTGCGGAACTCCAGCAGACCGCCGATCGCGCCGGAGACCGAGCCGGCCGGCAGCGGCACTGATCCGGCCGGTGTCTGCACGGCCAGCTGCGCGCGGTTGGCCTGGTACGGATCGGCCACGGTGGACAGCTGCATGGCGCGCGCGCCCAGCACCATCGGCTGGCCGCCGATGGTGAACACGTTCATCGCGCCGTCGTCCTGCAGCACGCCTTCGGCGCCGACCAGCGCCGACAGCTGGCCCACGCGCAGGTCGCGCTGGTCCAGCAGGTCGGGCGAGGCGTTGTCGCCGGAAGCGATGATGTCGCGGTTGAGGTTGGCGATCTCGCCGGCCAGCTGGTTGGCGGCGGTGATGTTGTCCTTGAGGCTGGCTTCGACTTCGTTGCCGAGTTGGGTCAGGTGGCCGTCGAGCGAACGCCAGCGCGCGGCCAGCTGGCCGCCGGTGGTCAGCATCTGGCTGCGCGCGGCGGTGGAAGTGGGGTCGGCCACCACGCCCTTGGCGGCGCTGAAGAAGCTCGACCAGGCTGTGGCCAGGCCGGTAGTGGGGTCGGAAATCAGTTTGTCCACCCGCGACGACAGCCCGGACATCTGGGTCAGCCGGCCCATTTCGCCGGCGCTGTCGAGCTGGCGCGCGTAGACCAGGCCGTCGGCAAGCCGACGCAGGCTGTCGACATCCACGCCCTGGCCGATGCTGATCCGCCCCGGCTGGCCGGCACGCGCCTCGAACTCCACGCGCTGGCGGCTGTAGCCGGGCGTGGTGGCGTTGGCCACGTTGTGGCCGACGGTGGACATCGCCCGCTGGAAGGCCAGCAGGGCGGATGCGCCGGTTCCGAGTACGCCGCCAGTCGGCATCGTTTAACCCTCCAGTCCAGCCAGCGCACGGCGCATGGTAGCGCCGTCGGCAATCGCCACGATCTTGGCCGCGTAGGCCGGGTCGGTGGCGTAGCCGGCGCGCTGCAGCGCCTTCGCGAAATGATGGACGTCGTCGCCCGTGCCGCGCGCATCGGCATAGCGCGGGTTCTTCAGCAGCCGGGTGTAGTCGGCGAAGCTGTCCGCGGGGCTGCCGTAGCTGCGGAACGCTGCACGCTCGGTGACCCGCTGGCCGTTGACGTATTCGTGGGTGGCGGTGTTGACCTTGCCGCCGCGCCAGCCGCCGCTGGCCTTGATGCCAAACAGGTTGTGCGAGGTGGCAGTGCCATTGCCGCCAGCGAGGCGACGGCCCCAGCCGGTTTCCAGCGCGGCCTGCGCCACCAGCGCCTTGGCCGGCACGCCCAGCTCCTCGGCAGCCTTGCGCGCATGCGGCCAGACCGAACGGGCGAAGGCTTCGGGGCTGCTGCAGTCCAGCGGCGCGTTCTCGTCGCAGCTGTTGACCGCGGCGGCCAGCGGCGGGCGCGGCGGCATCGCCACCGCCTGCAGGGAGGTGCCGCTGCTGGCGGGGGCCAGCGACAGGGAGCTGCCGCGCAGGCCGGCCGGCAGCGGCAGCCCGGAGGGGGTGTCGGCCGCGGGCAGCGCCATCGGCGCATTCGGCTGGCGCAGCGGCAGCCCGCCAACCGGCGGTGCCGGGGTGGCGATGGCGCCGGACAGTTGGCGCACGATCATCGGCTGCAGGCCCAGCCCGCGACCCTTGGTCAGTTCCTTCGCCAAGGCCTGGTCGTACATGTCGCGATAGCTGTTGTCGCCGCCGAACGGGTCGCCCGGCGTCGCGCTGCGCATACTCTTGATCAGCATCTGCGCGAACTGGCTTTCCAGCCCGCGCGCGGCTTCTTCCACGCGGGCGCGCGGGGTCGCCTCGGGGCGTTGCAGGGGGAAGGCGGTGGCGACGGGCAGGCGCATGTCAGGATGGATGCAAACGGCATGCCATCGACATCAGATCACTTCCAGCTCGGCGCGCAGCGCGCCGGCCTGCTTGAGCGCCTCGAGGATGGCCACGATGTCGCCCGGCGCCGCGCCGACCGCATTCACCGCGCGCACGATCTCCTCCAGCGAGGTGCCCCCCTTGAACAGCACCATGTGGCTGCCCTCGGCCTCCGCGCTGACGGTGGACTGCGGTGCCACCACTGTGCTGCCGCGGCCGAACGGCTCCGGCTGGCTGACCTGGGTGGCTTCGCTGATGGTGACGGTGAGCGAGCCGTGCGCGACTGCCGCCGGCAGCACGCTGACCTGGCCGCCCATCACCACGGTGCCGGAACGGGCGTTGACGATGACCTTGGCGGCGGCGGTGCCGGGATCCACGTCCAGGGATTCCAGTGCGGCGAGGAAGCTGATCCGGTCGCCCGGCGGCGGCGCGATCTCGATGGTCACGCCGTCCAGCGCGCGGGCGCTGCCGGCGCCGAAGCTGCGGTTCACCGCCGAGACGATCCGCGAGGCGGTGGTGAAGTCGGCTTCGTGCAGGTTCAGCATGACCTTGTCGCTGGCGTTGGATGACGGCACCGAGCGTTCGACGATGGCGCCGGACGGAATCCGGCCGCCGTTGGGCGCGTTCACCGAGATCCTCGAGCCGTCCCGCCCGGAAGCGCCGAAGCCGCTGACCACCAGGCTGCCCTGGGCAATCGCGTAGACCTCGCCGTCGGCGCCCTTGAGCTGGGTCATCAGCAGGCTGCCGCCGCGCAGCGAGCCGGCGTTGCCGATCGAGGACACGGTCACGTCGAT
This sequence comes from Thermomonas sp. LB-4, assembly GCF_036409385.1. Lineage (NCBI taxonomy): Bacteria > Pseudomonadati > Pseudomonadota > Gammaproteobacteria > Lysobacterales > Lysobacteraceae > Thermomonas > Thermomonas sp. LB-4. The sequence continues at coordinate 92,803 of NZ_JAXOFT010000001.1, forward strand.
CGGCTGGCCGGGCTTTGCGAACGCCGGCAGTTCGGCATGCACCGCCACGGCCGCCACGTTCTTGAGCTGCGGATTGACGTTGGGCGGAATCGATACGCCCAGCTGGTCGAGCATGGTGCGCAGGCTCTGCACGGTGAACGGGGTCTGGCTGGTGCGGTCGCCGCTGCCGTCCAGCCCCACCACCAGGCCGTAGCCGATCAAGGGGTTGCCGCGCACGCCGGCCACCTGCGCCAGATCCTTGACGCGCTCGGCCTGTGCGGGCGGCGCCAGCGCCAGGGTGCACAGCAGGGCGGCCAACGCGGTTGCGATACGTTTCATCGTCTGCGGCCTCAGTACGGGAACAGTGCGGAGTTGAAGAAGCGGCCCAGCCAGCCCATCGCGTTGGAGCGGGCGAGGGTGCCGCGGCCGCCGTAGACGATGCGGGCGTCGGCCACGCGGTCGGAGGTCACGCGGTTGTCGGAGCCGATGTCGGCGCGGCGGACGATGCCCTGCACCTGCACCAGCTCGTCGCCCTGGTTCAGGCGCAGCTGCTTGTCGCCGCGCACCAGCAGGTTGCCGTTGCCGAGGTCCTGCACCACCCGCACGGTCAGCTGGCCTTGCAGCTGGTTGCTCTGCGCGCTGTTGCCGTTGCCGGCGAAGTCGCGCCCGCCTTCCACCGAGGCCGACAGCAGGGACTTGCCGTTCAGCGTGACCTGCTGGCCGGCGAGGGTCGGCGCCGCCATGTCGACGCCGGTCTTCTTGGTGATCGCGGTATTGGCCTTGGTGGTGGCGCTGGTGCTTTCCACCAGCACGATGGTCAGCAGGTCGCCGATTTCGCTGGCCTTGTTGTCCTGGAACAGCCGCATCGGCTTGCCGCTGCGGCCGGCGTAGATCGAGCCGCCGCCGTCGCCCGGACCGGGCCCGGCGCGCACCGGCTGTGGCGCCGGTTCCGCGTACTGCGCGACCGGGGCGTCGAACGGACGCACGTCGCCCTGCAGCCGGTTGGCCGTGGCGCAGGCCGACAGGCCGACAACGGCGGCAGCCAGCGTGGCGGTGCGGGCGAGGAGGGCGGCGCGGCTCATGGCGGTACTCACACGTTGTTGTTCAGGAACGCCAGCATCTGGTCGGTGGTGGAGATCGCCTTGGCGTTGGTTTCGTAGGCGCGCTGGGTCTCGATCATCGACACCAGCTCTTCCACCACGTTGACGTTGGACGCTTCCAGCGCGCCCTGGATCAGCCGGCCAAGGCCGCCGGTGCCGGGGCCGCCGGTCTGCGCCGGGCCGCTGGCGCCGGTTTCGGCGAACAGGTTCTCGCCCAGCGCCTGCAGGCCGGCCGGGTTGACGAAATCGGCCAGGGTCAGCGCGCCGATCTGCACCGGCTGCGCCTGACCGGCCAGCTGCACGCTGACCGTGCCGTCGGCGCCGATGGTCACGCTCTGCGCGCCCTCCGGCAGCTGCAGGCCGGGCTGCACCGGGTAGCCTTCGTTGGTCACCACTTCGCCCTGCGCATTGATCTGGAAGCTGCCGTCGCGGGTGTAGGCGGAGCTGCCGTCGGGCATCAGCACTTCGAAGAAGCCGCGGCCGTTGATGGCGGTGTCCAGCGCGTTGCCGGTCTGGTTCAGGCTGCCCTGCACGAACTGCTTGGCGGTGGCCGCCACCCGCACGCCGGTGCCGATCTGCAGGCCGGTGGGCAGCTGGGTCTGCTCGGAGGTGGCGCCGCCGGGCTGGCGGATGGTCTGGTACAGCAGGTCCTCGAAGCTGGCGCGGTCGCGCTTGAAGCCGGTGGTGTTGGTGTTGGCGAGATTGTTGGAAATCACCGCCATCTTGGTCTGCTGGGCATCAAGGCCGGTCTTGGCGATCCACAGGGACTGGGTCATGGCGTTGTTCCTTTCAGTTCATTTCGGGGGTGCAAGGCGCTGCGGTCAGCGCATCGACACCAGCGAAGCGCTGGCGCGTGCGTTCTCGTCGGCACGTTGCAAGAGCTGTACCTGCATTTCGAACTTGCGCGCCAGTTCGATCATCGACACCAGCGCATCGGCCGGGCGGACGTTGCTGTCCTCCAGCGTGCCGGAGGTCAGCGAGGCGCCGGTGGCAGGCTGCGGGGCGATGCCGGCGCGCGGCCGCATCAGCCCGTCGTCGCCGCGTTCCAGTTCGGTGGTTTTGGCTTCGATGAGCTGCAGCCGGCCGGCTTCGGCGATGGTGGAAGGCGGCTGGCCCAGCGGGACGGTGGAGATGGTGCCGTCGGCGGCGATGTCCAGGCTCTGGCTGGGCGGGATTGCCAGCGGCGCGCCGTCGGCGCCCAGCACCAGCTGGCCGTTGGCGGTGGACAGCAGGCCGTTGGCGTTGATGGTGAGGTCGCCGGCGCGGGTGTAGGCGGTGGCACCGTTGCCGTCCTGCACCGCCAGCCAGCGCTCCTGGTGCAGGGCGATATCGAGCGGGTTGCCGGTTTGCCGGATCGCGCCCATGCGGGCATCGATGCCCAGCGTGCGCGCTTCCGTGGCCACGCGGGACGGATAACCCGGCCCTTCGATGGGCTTGGCCGAAGTGGCCTCCAGCGTGGCCTGGAAACCCACCCGGTCGGCATTGGCGAGGTTGTTGGCCACGGTGGCCTGGCCGCGCAGCATGGCGCTGGCGCCGGTCATCGCAACATAGAGGGCTCTGTCGGTCATGGCAGCCTCCGGTCGCCCCCGTCAATGCGGGGGCGGGGTGGTTCATCAGCGGATGTTGATCACGGTCTGGGTGATCTGGTCCTGGGTCTGGATCATCTGCGCGTTGGCCTGGAAGTTGCGCTGCGCGGTAATCATGTTCACCAGCTGCTCGGTCAGGTCGACGTTGGAGGCTTCGAGGCCGCCGCCCTGGACCATGCCGAAGTCGGCCGTGCTGGCCTGGCCGCGGCGCGGCTCGCCGGAGTTGTAGGTCTCGGCCCAGACGTTGTCGCCCAGCGACTGCAGCCCCTGCGGGTTGACGAAGTTGGTCATCGCCACCTGGCCCAGCGGCTGCACCACGCCATTGGTGTAGCGCGCCGACACCACGCCTTCCGGGGACGTCTCCACCCCGGTCAGGCGGCCGGTGGTATGGCCGTCCTGGGTCAGGCCCAGCACGCTGAACTTGTCGCCGTACTGGGTCGAGCGGCCCAGGTCCAGCACGATGTTCAGCGGCGCCGAACCATTGGTAGTGGCATAGGCGGGCAGGGTGATCTGTCCCGGCGACGGCGAGGTCAGCGCGCCGGTATCGGAATACTGCAGGGTCTGCGGGCCGCCCACCGCATTGCCGTCGACCAGGGTATGCACCTGCCACTCGTTCGGGTTCGCGGTCTTGACGAAGTACAGCGACTGGCTGTGCGCGGCGCCCAGCGAGTCGTACACCGTGACCGCGGTGGTGTGGTTGTAGCTGAGCGGATCCAGCGGGTCGAACGGGGCGACGGTGGGCGCGGTTGCTGCGGCCGGCAGGTTGGTTTCCACGGTGACATTGCCGGTGGCGGCAGGCGGCGCATCGCCGGTGGGCAGCTGCAGGTCGCCCATGCGGCCGGTGTCGAAACCGCCGGCGCCGTTGGGCTGGAACACCTGCAGGCGATGACCGGACGGATTGACCACGAAGCCTTCGCGGTCGGCGCCGAAGTTGCCGGCGCGGGAATAGACCGTGGCGCCGTTGTTGGACAGGGTGAAGAAGCCCTGGCCGGAGATCGCCATGTCCAGTGCGCGGCCGGTGAAGTCGATGTTGCCCTGGCCGAACTGCTGGGCCACCGCCTGCATGCGCACGCCGGCGCCGGTGGTGACATTGGACAGGCCATAGGCGGACACCGCGAACAGGTCGCCGAACTCCGCACGCGACTGCTTGAAGCCGGTGGTGTTGACGTTGGCGATGTTGTTGGAGGTGACGTTGAGGTCCTGGCTGGCGGCGTTCATGCCGCTGACGGAGATGCGAAAGCTCATGGTGCGCTCCTTGGAGAGGAATAGTCGGCGGTCAGCCGATGCGACGGACGGAAGACAGCGGCATGCTGCCGAGGCCGGCGAGGTTCAGGACCAGCCCGGTGGGTTCGATCGAGACGCTGTCGATGCGCGCGGCCATCCGCACGCCCAGCGCCTCGCTGGCATCGCCGCTGGCACTGGCGGCGCGGAAGCTGTAGGTGCCGGCGGGCAGGGCGTTGCCATCGCCGTCCTTGCCATCCCAGGCGAACTGCACGGGGCCGCTGCCTGCAGCCTCCAGGCCGATCCGGCGCACGACCTGGCCGCCGGCGCCGACCACTTCCAGCTGGACCGGGCCGGCGCGGGTGGCGACGATCTCGCCGTTGGCGCCCGCGCCTTCGGCCAGCGTCACCTTGTCCACTTCCACCAGCGCGTCGCGGCCGACCAGGCTGGCGGCGCGCAGCGACTGGTCGTTCTCCATCACGCTGGCCATGGCCGACATCGCCTGCTGCATGTTCTCGATGCCCTGCACGGTGGAGAACTGCGCCAGCTGGCCGAGGAACTCGTTGCCCTTGAGCGGGTTCAACGGATCCTGGTTCTTCATCTGTTCGGTCATCAGGCGCAGGAAGTCGGCCTGGCCCATGCCGTCGTTCTTGCTCTTGCCGGTGCTGGGGAAGGCGTACTGCGCGTAGGCGCTGTCGCTGCCCGCTGCGGGATTCACGGTGCTCATGTTCAGCGGCCCATGTTGAGGGTGGCGACGGCCAATTCCTTGGCGCTGTTGAAGACCTCCACGTTGGCCTGATAGCTGCGCGAGGCGGAGATCATGTCCACCATCTGCGCCACCGGATCCACGTCGGGCGCATAGACATAGCCCTGCGGGTCGGCCAGCGGGTTGCCGGGGTCGTAGCGGCGGATCGGCGCGGCGTCGCTTTCGCGCACTTCCAGCACCTGCACCCCGGCCAGCGCCGGGTCGGCGGCCACCGGTTCGGCGGAAAACACCGGCTGCTTGGCGCGATAGGCGCCCTCGGCGGTGCCGGCCACGGTATTGGCGTTGGCCAGGTTGCTGGCCACGGTGCTCAGGCGCACCGACTGCGCCTGCATGGCGGAGCCGGCGACGTCGAAGATCGGCAGGTTGCTCATGGCGCGTCCCCTTACTGGCCGGTGATGGCGGTGAGCATGGTCCTCACCTTGGATTCGACGAAGGCCATGGAGGCGCGGTATTCCAGCGCCGCCTGCGCGTAGGTGGCCTGCTCACGCTGGGTGTCCACTGTGTTGCCGTCCAGACTGGGCTGGACGCCGGGCCGGGCGTAGGTCGCCTGGGTCGCGGCGGCCTGCAGGGCATCGCCGCCTTCGCCGGTGGCCGGCGAGAGCGCCGCCTGCAGGGCGGTGTTGAAGTCGAGGTCTTGCGCCTGGAAGCCGGGGGTGTCGGCATTGGCCAGATTGGAGGCAAGCACCTGCAGCCGCTGCTCACGCAGCGCCAGCGCGGTACCGTGGATGCCAAGGAAATCGCTCATGCGGCCCCTCCAAGGGGTTTGTCCGCAGGAGTCGATGCAACGTATGTGCCACCACCTGCCGCACGCGATTTTTTCGCGCTTTCAGCTCAGTTCGGTTTCTTTAAGGAACAAACCGTTACGTGATATTCTCAAGCAATCGCTGAAAGTCTGCTGGTTATCCGGTCCGCCAGTTCCTGCTGCGAGTACTTGGGCACGAAGTCGTCCGCGCCCACCCGTTCGACCATCGCGTGGTTGAACACGCCTGACAGCGAGGTGTGCAGGAGCACGTACAGGCCGCTCAGCGCCGGGTCGCGACGGATTTCCGACGTCAGCGTGTAGCCGTCCATCGCCGGCATCTCGATGTCCGAGATCACCATGCCGTAGCGCTGGACCGGGTCCTGCCCGGAGGCGACCAGCTGCTTGAGGTGGTCCAGCGCCTGGCGGCCGTCGGACAGCTGCGTGCAGGCCACGCCCAACTGCTCCAGCACGTGGCGGATCTGGTTGCGCGCCACCCGCGAATCGTCCACCACCAGCACTTCGCGGCTGCCGGCGCGGGCGATCGGGGCGATCTCGATCTTGCCGGGCGGCGGCGGCAGGGCCTCGGCCAGCACGCTTTCCACGTCCACCAGCTGGATCAGCTCGTCGTGGTAGCGGGTGACGCCGGTCAGGTAGTGCGGGTCGTTGCCCAATTCCGGCGGCGGCCGCACGTCCTCCACCGCGATATTGACGATCCGGTCCACCGCCGACACCAGGAAGCCCTGCACGGAGCGGTTGAATTCGGTGACGACCAGGTAGTTGGCCGGGCCATCGGCAGGCTGGCCGATGGCGCTGGCCAGGTCCAGCACCGGCACGCTGCGGCCGCGGATGTCGGCGGCGCCGAGGAAGCCGGCCGGCAGCTGCGGCATGGTGAACAGCGCCGGCCGCGGCAGCACTTCCTGTACCTTGAAGACGTTCACGCCAAAAAGCTGACGCCCCCCCAGCCGGAACAGCAGCAGGGCCAGCCGGTTGTGGCCGGCCAGGCGGATGCGTTGGTCGATGCGGTCGAGCAGTTGATTGCGTTGCATGACGCCGTTGTCGGCCCCGATCGCCGCGGCTTGAGTCCGGCACGCTTCTTGCGTCCCTGCCTGCGAACACCCCTGCGGCACGAGAAATCCCGATGACCCTTCCCCGCAAGCTCCTGGCCTGCCTGCTGCTGGCCGCCACCGCGACCGCCGGGGCGCAGGATGCGCAGCCCCTGCAGCCCATCCGCGACGCCGCGCTGGCGGCGCTGCAGGCGGATGCATCCGCCCAGGCGATGGTCGCTCCGGGCCTGCGCCTGCCTGCCTGCCGGCAGCCGCTCACCGCCAGCGCCAGCAGCCCTACCGTGGCGGACGTTCGCTGCCCTGACAGCCCCGGCTGGCGGCTGTTCGTCCCCCTGCGGCTGGGCGCGCAGGCACGGGCAGGGCAGGCAGCCCAGGCAAGTGAAGAAATTGCCGAAGCGGCCGTCATGGTCAAACGGGGCGACCCGGTGGTGCTGCGCGCCAGCTTCGGCGGGACCGAGGTCCGGATGGGCGGCCGGGCGCTGGGGCAGGCACGGGCGGGCGGCATCCTGAACGTCGAGAACGACAGCTCCCACCGGATCATCCGCGGCCGGCTGGCAGCCGATGGCTCGGTGGAAGTGGTCAATTGATGTTTTCCGCGCTATTCCCCTAAAGTCGCACGTTGGCCTGCCGTTACAGTCTGCGAACACTGACCGGAGTCACATTCCCATGACCACGAAAATCGAAGGCGGCCTGCCGGCGAAGCCCGTGGAGGCGTCGGTTGTCAGCGATTCCGGCCCGGTTCGCGCCGGCGGCGCGCGCGACGCGGCGGTCGCCGCGGCACCGCCCGCGGACAGCCTGCGCCTGACCGGGGAAGCGGTGGGCCTGAAGGCGATGGCGCGCGACCTGGCCACTCCCGCCAAGCTCGACATGGCGCGGATCAAGGAGATCCGCAGCGCCATCGACTCGGGCACCTATGAAATCCACCCGCAGGAAATCGCCAACCGCCTGCTGGCGCTGGAACGCGAGCTGCTGGGATGAGCCTGGCCGTGCATCCGCTGGACGCGCTTGAGTCTGCCCTGCAGGCCGAACGTCGCGCCTTGCTGGAGCACGACGTCGACGCGCTGCTGCGCTCCACCCAGGCCAAGCTGGAGGCGCTGGCCGAAGCCGAGCGCACCGCCGGGGCCGCGGACATGCCGCGGGTCTCGGAGCTGCACGAACTCAACCGCGCCAACGCGGTGCTGCTGGCGCGCCGCCGCCGCGAGGTGGCGTGGACGCTGCGGCACCTGGGGCGCAACGAGGCCAACGGCGTCTACAACGGCGCCGGCTACGCCAGCGCCCAGACCCAATCCAGGTGGCTGGGAAGCGGATGAACATGGACGCCGCGCCGTCCTCCCTGTGGAGCGACGACGCCATCTGGGCCGCCAGCACGGTGAATTTCCCCGTGCTGTTTCTCGACGGCAGCCGCCGCGTCCATGCCGCCAATCCGGCGGCGCTGGCGCTGGCCGAGAAGCTGGCGCCGGGCAGTGGTCCGGAATCGCTGGTGGCGATGATCTCCGACGAGAACTGGGCGGAATCGGTCCGCAGCGGCCATTGGCATCGCGCGGTGCGTCCGCCCGCGGCATCGCCGCTGACCCTGGAGATCCATTGCGGCCACGCCCCGCACAGCGACCACTGCTTCATGGTGGTGCTGGACATCAGCGAACGCGGCGAGAGGCAGCGGCAATACGAAGAATTGCAGCGCACGGTCGACCGCCTGGCCAGCACCCAGGAACAGCTGCTGCAGTCGGAGAAGATGGCCTCGATCGGCCAGCTCGCGGCCGGCGTCGCCCACGAGATCAACAACCCGATCGGCTATGTCGGCTCCAACCTGGGCACCCTGCAGGACTACTCGACGGCGCTGCTTGCGCTGGTGCAGAAGTACCACGAGGCGCTGTTCTCGGAAGACCCGGCGGCCCGCCGCGACGAGCTGCTGCAGGCGCGCCAGCGGCTGGACATCGATTACATCGTCGGCGACCTGCCCAACCTGCTGAGGGAATCGCGCGAAGGCATCGAGCGCGTGACCAAGATCGTGCAGGACCTGAAGGATTTCTCGCGGGTGGGCCGCGACCAGCAGATGCAGCCGGCCGACCTGCTGCAGGGGCTGGACTCCACCCTCAACATCGTCTGGAACGACCTCAAGTACAAGATCCGGCTGGAAAAGCACTACGGCAGCCTGCCGCCGGTGGAATGCCTGGCCTCGGAGATCAACCAGGTGTTCCTGAACCTGCTGCTCAACGCCGGCCAGGCCATCGAGCAGCGCGGCACCATCGAGCTGGCCAGCGGCTGCGACGAGCAGGAGGCGTGGATCAGCATCACCGACAGCGGCTGCGGCATTCCGCCGGAGGCGTTGCCGCACCTGTTCGACCCGTTCTTCACCACCAAGCCGATCGGCCGCGGCACCGGGCTGGGGCTGGCGATCTCCTACGGCATCGTGACCAAGCACCACGGCCGCATCGACGTGTCCAGCCGGGTGGGGCAGGGCAGCACCTTCCGCGTGGTGCTGCCGATCCGGCAGCCGCGCGAACAGGACCCGGCGGCGGGCTGAGTCGGGCCGACCCGCGTTATTCGCGGTGCTGGCCGGCGCGGCGCTGTTCCACCAGCCGGAACGCCGCGCGCACATGCTCGCGCAGGTCGGCATCGTCCCAGGGCTTGATCAGGAAGCGGTAGGCCGCGTCCTGGTTGATCGCCTGGCTGATCGTCTCCAGGTCGGTATAGCCGGACAGGGCCAGCCGCACCGTGTCCGGATACAGGTCGCGCACGCGGGCCAGGAACTCGGTGCCGCTCATGTCCGGCATGCGCTGGTCGGAAAGCACTACCTGCACGTCGTTCCTGGCCAGCAGGTCGAACGCCTCGCTGACGCTGCTCGCGGTCAGCAGGCGGTAGCCGTCGCGTCGAAGCAGCCGGACCAGCGAGCGCAACACGTTTTCCTCGTCGTCCAGCAGCAGCAGGGTGCGGGTAGGCTGCATCGCGGCGCTGTCCTGGAACACATGCGGCAGCAGGAAGCGCTGGCGCAGCAACTCGTCGATGTCGGTGCCGGGCAGGGGCGGGCTGAACAGGTAACCCTGGAAGAAGTCGCAATGGTTGCGGCGCAGGAAACCGAGTTCGGCATCGGTTTCCACGCCTTTCGCCACCAGCGTCATGCCCAGTTGGTGGCCCATCGCGATGATGCCGCGTACCAGCGCCGCGCTGCGTGGGTTGGTGGTGATATTGCGCAGGAAGCTGCGGTCGATCTTGAGCCGGTCCAGCGGGAACTGCGCCAGCGTGGCCAGGCTCAGCCCGCGCATGCCGAAATCGCCCAGGGTCAGCACCGCGCCCATGCCGCGCAGGCCTACGAGGTTGGCGGCTACGTGCGGTGCATCCAGTGTCAGGACCGATTCGGAAACCTCGAACTCGATCGCGGCGCCGGCCACGTCGTAACGGTGCAGCAGTTCGCCGATCAGGTCCAGGCATTCGGCGCGGCTCAACAGCACGCCTTCCAGTGGTACCGACGCGTTGAGGTAGTCGATGCCCATGCCGCGCCAGCGCTGCACCTGTCCGATCGCGGTTTCGATCGTCCACAGGCCCACCGCGCCCGCCAGGCCGGCGCGCTCCACCGCTGGCAGGATGCGGTTCGCGCGCAGCACGCCCTCCTGGGTGTTGTGCCAGCGCAGCAGCGAGCTGCAGGCAACGATGCTGCCGTGCTGGGCGCTGACCACCGGCTGGTAATACAGGCGGAATTCGCTCTGTGCGATGGCGTCCACGAAGCGGTGGCCCGGGTGCTCGCGGCCCGGATCGTTGGCCGGGTCGGGCAGGGCGTCGGGCACGTACACCGCCTGCCCGCCCGGCCCGCTGCGCTTGGCCCGGCGCATGGTCTGCTCGGCGGCCACCAGCAGTGCGGCGGCGTCGTGCGCATGGTCGGGATAGATGGCGATGCCGATCGACAGCGTCACATCGAGCACGAACGGCTGCACCTGCACCGGCGCGTCGAACGCCTCGCGCAGCCGTTCGGCCAGGGTTTCGCCGTCGCTCCCGCCTTCGCGGTAGGCGATCGCGGCGACGAACTCCTCGCTGCCCAATCGCCACAGCCAGGCATCGTCGGGCACCGCTTGCACCAGCCGGCGGGCAACCACCCGCAGCGCCTGCTCGACGATGTTCTCGCCCAGGGTGGCGTTGATCGCGCCGATGCCGTCGACGTCGATGTGCAGCAGGGCAAGCTTGCGGGTGGTGCCATCCACGCCGGCCAGCACCGAGTTCAGGCTGGGGCCGCTGGCGCCGAGGCGATAGATCTCGGGCTGCCCGGACCTGCCGCCCAGGGTGCCGTCGGCCGGGGGCAGGGTGCTCATAGCCAGAGCGCCTCGAGGTTGCCCAGGCCCCACGTTTCTGGGCTCTCGGGCGAAACGATGTGGTCCCGGCAATCCGGCGACGCGAGGTCCAGCGACTGCGGCAGGATCTTCTCCCGCGAACGGAACGAATAGAACGCGCGCACCCGCGGCTTGAGCAGCGACTCGCGTCCCGGTTCGAGGATGACCGCGAGCCGCTCCGAAGACAGCCGGACCAGCGAGCCGACCGGATAGATGCCCACCGACTTCACGAAGGCATTGAAGATGCGGTTGTCGAAGTGCCCGTCCCACCGCGCCATTTCCCGCATCGCCATCGCCGCGTCCCAGGGGCGCTTGTAGGGCCGCACCGAGGTCACCGCGTCGTAGACATCGCAGACTGCGCCCATCCGGGACAGCAGCGAGATTTCGTCCGCGCCGAGGCCATCGGGATAGCCGCGCCCGTCCATCCGCTCGTGGTGGTGCAGGGCGATGTCGACGATGCCCGGTTCGCAGCCGCCTTCCTGCAGCGCCTGCGCGCCCGCACCGGAATGGCGCTTCATGATCTCGAACTCCTCGTCGGTCAGCCGTCCCGGCTTGTTCAGCACGTCCAGCGGCATGAATGCCTTCCCCAGATCGTGCATCAGTCCGCCGACTCCCGCCATGCGGACCAGCCGCTCATCCAGCCTGAGCTGGCGGGCCAGCGCCAGCATCAGCGCAGACACCGCCACCGAATGCAGGTAACTGTAGTCGTCGTGCGTCTTCAGGCGGGCCACGCTGATCAGGGCGGCCGGGTTGCGCAACACCGACGCGGAGATTTCCTCGACCAGCGGCAGCACGGAGTCCTGGCTGACCGTCCGGCCCAGCCGCAGGTCCGAGAACATCGCCTCGATCTGTGCCTTGCCGGCCAGGCAGATATCCCGCGCACGCTCGATTTCCAGATCCAGCGCAGTGGCGGTGGCGTGCAGGCGCTGCGGTCCGTTGTTGGGGGCGCTCGATAGCCCGCCGGGCGTGCCGGGCAGCGTCACTGCCGCTCCCAGCGCTTCGCTAGGGGGGGCACCCCCGATCGCTTCGACATCCTGCAGCGCGTCGCCCCTGGACTCATCGATCCACACGCTGTCGATGCCGGCCTCGACAATTCGGCGCACGTCGTCCGGATCCTCCAACAGGAAGCTGTTGCGCAGAAACGGATGGCTGAGCCAGGAGCCGCCGATTTTGTGCAGATACATGCCGGTCCGCAGGCTGGCCGCCGGAATGCATCGAATGGAAGACATTGTCGGTGGCGCTCGCCGTACCCCATGCAGTAGCGGAACTATAGCGAAATGCGCAACGGGAACGCCCGCCTGAAAACCGGAGCAAATCGGTTGCAGGCGCGCACGGCGCCTGCGGCGGTCGTTCTTTAATTTCGCATAATGCATATTATGTAAGACTCAACAAGGGATGCATCGAATTCTTCCGGTTTCGCGTATACCCGCGGTCCCCAATCCCGAATCGAAGGCGGATCGCCTGATGTCCACCGCCCTGGTGCTGTTCCGGCGTGACCTGCGCCTGGCCGACAATCCCGCCCTGTCCGCGGCCTGCGCAGGACATGATCGGGTGCTGCCGGTCTTTGTCCACGCGCCCGCGGAGGAAACGCCGTGGCAACCCGGCGCCGCCGGCCTGTGGTGGCTGCACCACGCGCTGGAGGCGCTGCGCGTGCAGTTGGCGGCGCAAGGGGCCGATCTCCATGTGCTGGCTGGCAACACGCTGGATCGGCTGCGCGACGTGGTCCGCGCGACCGGGGCCACCGCGATCTACTGGAATCGTCGCTACGAGCCCGCCGGCATTGCCTGCGACACCGCGCTCAAGGCCGCGCTGCGCGAGGACGGCCTGCAGGTCCACAGCCACGCCGGCAACCTCTGGCACGAGCCGTGGGCGCTGGCCACCGACGCCGGCCAGCCGTATCGCGTATTCACGCCTTTCTGGCGCAAGCTGCGCACGCGATTGCCGGAGGCCGCGCCGCTGCCGGCAGCGCGGGCGCGCGACTGGCTGCGGCTGCCTGGCAGCCTGCCCACGGCTGCGCTGGGGCTGCTGCCGGCGATCCGCTGGGATGCGGGGCTGGCCGCGGCCTGGACGCCGGGCGAAGCCGGTGCCCGCGAGCTGCTGGACGTGTTCGCCGACGATGCCGTCTCGGATTATGCGAAAGGTCGCGACCTGCCTGCGCGCCACGGCACCTCGCGCCTGTCGCCGCACCTGCATTTCGGCGAAATCACCCCGGCCCAGATCCAGCGCGTGCTGCAGGACCGCGCCGCCGGCGTCGACGCGAAGCAGCGGCCCGACCTCGAGCCCTACCTGCGCGAGCTGGGATGGCGAGAGTTCGCGCACCACCTGCTCTACCACTTCCCGCACACGCCGGAGGAGAACTTCAACCCGCGCTTCGATGCGTTCCATTGGGCCGAGGCGGACCACGCGCTGTTGGAGCGCTGGCAGCGCGGCCGCACCGGCATCCCGCTGGTGGATGCCGGCATGCGCGAGCTGTGGCACACCGGCTGGATGCACAACCGCGTGCGCATGGTGGTGGCCAGCTTCCTGACCAAGAACCTGCGCCAGCACTGGCGGCACGGCGCCCGCTGGTTCTGGGACACGCTGGTGGATGCCGACCTGGCCAACAACACCCTGGGCTGGCAGTGGGTGGCCGGTTGCGGCGCCGACGCGGCGCCCTACTTCCGCGTGTTCAACCCGTACCTGCAGGCGGCGAAGTTCGACCCCGACGCCGCCTATCTCAAACGCTGGCTGCCGGAGCTGGCGTCGTTGCCCGCGAAGGCGCTGCACGAGGCATGGCGTCACCCGGCCGCGCTCGCCGCCAAGGGCTACCCTGCCCAGATGGTCGACCTCGGCGCCTCCCGCGATGCCGCGCTGGCCGCCTGGGGGGCGCTGCCCGCCTGATCAGGCAGGGGCCGCAGCCTCGACGCGTTTGCGGCCGCCGCTCTTGGCGCGATACATCGCCTCGTCCGCCCGCTGCAGCAGTTCGGCGACGGCCTCCCCGGCTGCCAGTTGCGCCACTCCCAGCGAAACCGTTACAGGACCGGATGCAGGGATCTCCGCGCGCGCCACGCCTGCCCGCAGCCGTTCCGCCAATTCCATTGCCTGTGCGATCCCGCATCCGGGCGCCAGCACTAGGAATTCCTCGCCGCCCCAGCGAATCGCCAGGTCGCCACCGCGGATACCCGCCTGCAGGATGGCGCCGACCGTGACCAGGGCATCGTCTCCCGCCTGGTGGCCGCGGGAATCGTTGATGTGCTTGAAATGGTCCAGGTCCGCCAGGATCACGCTGAAAGCCTGGCCTGCCGCCTGCGTTTCGGCGACCAGCGACTCCAGCATCCGTGCGCCGGCCAGCCGGTTGTACAGGCCGGTCAGGGCGTCGCGGCTGGCGATTTCAAGCAGGTGGCGCTCACGCTCCACCCGCTCGCTGACGTCCTTGCCGGTGCTGACGTAGTGGGTGATCCGCCCGGCATCATCGAGTACCGGCGAGATGCTTTGCTCGACGTAGAACGGGCTGCCGTCCTTGCGCCGGTACGTGAAAGTGGCGCGGAACGCCTTGCCGTCGCGCAGCGAGGTCCGCAGGTTGCGGTAGAACATCGGGTCGTGGTGGGAGGGGTACAGCATCCGCGCGGAATGGCCCAGTATCTCATCGGTGGCATAGCCGGCCAGGTGCCGGAACGCGTCGTTGACGAACACCACGCGGGTATCGCGTTCATATCCGAGGGCGACGCGGCCGCCGCGGGCGCCGGATCAGCCGGGCGCACCGGCGATACCGGCGTTCTCGATCACGGCCGGACGCCGGCGGTCGTCGATCACCAGCCGGAGCATGCAGTCGCCGATGGCCCGCGTGCTGGTGAACATGCCCGGCAGGCAGCGCCCTGCCACCGCCAGTGCCGGCGCCCCCAGGGCGTACAGCCATCGCCGCATCCGATGGGGCGAGACCACTCCGGGCAGCGGACGGACCACGCCGGGGCGCAGGCTGGTGTGGGCCACGCCGGCCGCAGCCAGCACCCGTTCGGCTTCACCCTTCACCCGCAGCGGCATCAGCCGGCTGCCGGGATCGGCGCCCATGCCCGAGACGTAAGCGATGTATCCCCGGGGATTGGCGGCGGCGTAGGCAGTGGTCACGCGCGCTAGGGTGGCCACGGTGGCCTCGCTGTACGCCGCTTCGGTCATTCCCAGCGGCAGCGGCCCAGCGCAGTACACGCAGGCGTCGTGGCCGGACAGGTCCAGGTCCGCCAGCGCGGCGGCGGAGAACCCCGGCGCGCGCAGCGCCTGCAGCTTCGGATGCGTGGCCCGGAACGGGCCGCGAACCAGTGCGCTCACGCCCGCGATAGCGGGCGAGCCCAGCAGCACCTCCAGCACGCCCTGCCCGACCAGCCCGGTCGCGCCCACCAGCAGCACCCGCTTGCCCATCGCCCGCCTCCTCAGCCGCGCCCCCGGCAACGCCGGGAACAGTAGCGCACCGCGTCCCAGTCACGCGCCCATTTGCGTCGCCACTGGAACGGCAGGCCGCAGGTTGCGCACAGTTTGTGCGGCAGCTGGTGCTTGCTGCGCATCCGCGACACGGCGGCGGCCTATTTGCCCGCCACCGCGCCACGCCCACCATCGACCCCGAGGACTTGGCCGGTGATCCAGTCGGCCTGGGAGGAGAGCAGGAACGCGGCGATGGCAGCGGCGTCCTCGGGCGTCCCCAGCCGACCCAGCGGATGCGCCGCGGAAATCGCCTCGCGCAGGCGGTCGCTGGCGATGATGTGCTGCGCCAGCGGGGTGTCGGTCAGCGACAGCGCGATCGCGTTGATGCGCACTGCCGGCGACAGCACCGCCGCCAGCGATCGCACCAGCCCGTCCACCGCCGCTTTGGCCATGCCGATCGAGGCATGCATGGGGAACCCCCGCCCGGCCGCCACCGAGGAGAACAGCACCACCGATGAGCGGGCCGGCGCCGCGCGCAGCGCCGGCAGCGCGGCCTGCACCGCCAGCGCTGCGCCGGACGCATTCAGGCGGAAGTCGCGATCGAAGTCGCCGGCGGTCATCCGCTCGAATGGTTTCAGGTTGATGCTGCCGATGGCGTACGCCAGCCCCGCGAGCGTGGGCCCTGCGTCCTGCGCCACCTGCGCGAAGGCGTCGGGCTGCAGCACGTCGACCGCGCTCCAGCTGGCGTCCAGCTCGCCCGCCAGCGCCTGCAGGCGCGCAGCATCCCGGCCCACCAGGTGCAGCGCCCGGCCTTCGGCGGCCAGCCGCCGGCACAGCGCGCTGCCCACGCCACCCGTTGCCCCGTACACCAGATATTTCTCAGCCATCGGCTTCACCGGACCCGCGTCATGGAATGCCTTGGCGTACGCGCGGCGCGCCCCAGCGGATGCACGCCGGGCCGCCAACCTTGCTGCATCCGGTCGGCGCACGCCTGCGTAAAACCGGCATCTCTCCCAATGCCGACCTTCCATCATGCGCAGCTTCGCCGTCTCTGCACTGCCCCTGCTGCTGGCCGCCCTGTTGACCGGATGCGCGGAGGCGAGTACGCCGATCCGGACCGTGCAGCAGGTGGACCTGCCGCGGTTCATGGGACGCTGGTACGTCATCGGCATCATCCCCACGCGGCTGGAGCGCGGCAACCACAACCCGGTGGAAACCTACCGGCTCGACCGCAACGGCAACGTCTGCACCTGGTACCGCTACCGGGCCGATGGCTTCGACAGCCCGGTGAAGCTGCTGCAGTCGACCGGGCTGGTGGTGCCCGGCACCGGCAATGCCGAATGGAGGATCCGCTTCTTCGGCCTGTTCAAGGCGCAGTACAAGGTCGGCTGGCTGGCACCGGATTACAGCCAGGTGCTGATCGTGCGCGATGCCCGCGACTACCTCTGGTACATGGCGCGCACGCCCACCGTGCCGGAAAGCGATTACCAGGCGATGCTGGCGCGCGCCGGCACGCTGGGCTACGACGTGGACCGCATCGAGCGCGTGCCGCAGCGCTGGCCGGAATCCGGCGCCGGCCGCGACACCTTCCACGGGGACTGCAAATGAGGTTCCTGGTCCTGATCCTGGCGCTGGCGATGCCGCTGGTGGGCTGGCTGTCGAACAGTGGCCTGCTGGGCCCGACCAACGGCGAGATCTCGGATCGCTACCCCACCCTGATCGTGGCCGCCGGCTACGCGTTCGCGATCTGGGGGCCGATCTTCCTGCTGGACGCGGTGTTCGGCATCGCCCAGGTCCGCGTGCGCGAGCCGGGCACCCGCCTGCTGCGCATCCGCGTGCTCACTGCCATGGGCTTCGCGCTGACCTCGCTGTGGATGATCGTCTTCACCCTGCAATGGTTCTGGCTGGCGCTGGCGATCATCTGGGGCAGCCTGTGGTGCCTGCTGGGCGCGGCGTGGCTGGCCTCGCAAACGCAGCGGCATCGGCGTGGGCCGTGGTGGCAATGGCTGCCGCTGTCGCTGCACGCGGGCTGGGTGTCGCTGGCGGCGTTCCTCAATGTGGCGCAGGTGGTGGTGGCGTTCCAGCTGCTGCCGGTCGAACGCATGCTGCCGTGGACGCTGGTGCTGTTCGCGCTGGCCGGGGTGCTGTTGCTGGCCGTGGTGGTGAAGCTGCGCGGCAACCCGTGGTATGCGCTGGCGGCGGTGTGGGGCCTGCTGGGCGTGCATGCCAAGCAGCAGGCATCCGCGCTGCCGGGCGCCGGCACGGCGGCCAGCGTCGCCCTGGCGCTGGCGGTGCTGGTGGCCGCGACCGCGCTTGCCGCAGGCGCCTTGGGTTGGCGCGAACGCCGCGCGATCCGCACCGGATGACCTGCCTGCGCCTGGTCCTGGGCGACCAACTGGATCCGCGGCATCCCTGGTTCGACGCCGTTTCACCGGACGTCCTGTACGTGCTGATGGAAGTGCGGCAGGAAACCGACTACGTCCTCCACCACGCGCAGAAGATCCTGGCCATCTTCGCCGCCATGCGCCGCTTCGGCGAGCGGCTGCGCGCCGCCGGCCACCGCGTGGCCTACCTGCGGATCGACGATCCCGACCATCTGCCCTCGCTGACCGCCAACCTGGACCGGCTGATGGCGGAGCACGGCGCCACATCGTTCGAGTACCAGGCGCCGGACGAATGGCGGCTGGATCAGCAGCTGCGCGACCATGCCGCAAGCCTGAAAATCCCGGCGCGCTGCGTGGACGGCCACCACTTCCTCGCCGCGCGCGACGATGTGGCGAGCTTCTTCGGCGCGCGCAAGCGCTGGACCATGGAGCTGTTCTACCGGCACATGCGGCAACGCCACGGCGTGTTGCTGGAGTTGGACGGCAGCCCACTGGGCGGACGCTGGAACTTCGATGCCGAGAACCGCAAGCCGTGGCGCGGCGACCCGCCGGAACCGCCGGACCTGCGGCCGGTGCATGACCACCGTGCGCTGTGGGCGAGCATCGAAGCCGCCGGCGTGGCCAGCTTCGGCGAACCGTCGGCGGGCGCGTTCCGCTGGCCGATCGACCGCGAGGAGGCGCTGGGCCAGCTCGACGCCTTCGTCGAGCACGCGCTGCCGCACTTCGGCGACTACCAGGACGCGTTGAGCAGCCGCGCGGCGCGGCTGTTCCACTCGCTGCTCTCGTTCGCGCTGAACGTGAAGATGCTCTCGCCGGCCGAGGTGATCGCCCGGGTCGAGGCCGAGGGCCGCGCTGGGCGCGCGCCGCTGGCGGCGGTGGAAGGCTACATCCGCCAGATCCTGGGCTGGCGCGAGTACGTGCGCGGCGTGTACTGGGCACGCATGCCCGGCTACGACAGCAGCAACGCATTCGGGCACGAGCGCCCGCTGCCCGCCTGGTTCTGGACCGGGCGCACCCGCATGGCCTGCATGCGCAGCGCCATCGGCCAGTCGCTGGCCAACGCCCATGCCCACCATATCCAGCGGCTGATGGTGATCGGCAACTTCGCCCTGCTGGCCGGGCTGGAGCCGCAGGCGCTGCACCGCTGGTACCTCGGCATTTACATCGACGCGTTCGAATGGGTGGAGCTGCCGAACACCGTGGGCATGAGCCAGTTCGCCGACGGCGGCCTGCTGGCGACCAAGCCCTACGTGTCGTCGGCGGCCTACCTGCACCGCATGGGCGACCACTGCGGCCAGTGCCATTACCGTCGCGACGCCCATACCGGCCCGCGCAGTTGCCCGTTCAACGCGCTGTACTGGGACTTCCTGGACCGCAACGGCGCGCGACTGGCGGGCAACCCCCGGCTGGCGATGCCCTACCGGCAGCTGGCGCGCATGCCGGCCGCGCGCCGGGAGGCGCTGGTGGAGCGCGCCGCGCAGGTGCTGGCCGACCTCGACGGGCTCTAGATCTCCGCATCCAAAACCGCTCCGCCGGCGTAAGCACTGGCACGCGCTGCGCCGGGCATCGACCGTGCGCGGCGCGCCCTTCCCCTGCCTTCGAGGCCACGCCATGTCGCATCCCCTGCGGGAACCCGCATCCATCCAGCGCCTTGCGCCGCTCACCGCGTCGCAGCGCGTCCGCGAACGCCTGCACAGCGCCGGCACCCGCTTCCACGCCAACGACAACATCGCCGACTACCTCGAGGACGGCGACCTGGAGGCGATCGAGGGCGAGGTGGCCGCCAAGGCGCAGGAGATGCTGCGCGCGCTGGTCATCGACGTCGAGCATGACCACAACACCCGCGACACCGGCCGCCGGCTGGCCAAGATGTTCGTGCGCGAGCTGTTCGCCGGCCGCTACCAGCAGGCGCCCGCGGTCACCGAATTCCCCAATGCCGAGCGCCTGAACGAGCTGATGATCGTCGGCCCGCTGCGGGTGCGCAGCGCCTGCTCGCACCACCTGTGCCCGATCATGGGCCGGATCTGGGTGGGCGTGCTGCCGAATGCCGATTCCAACCTGATCGGCCTGTCCAAGTACGCCCGCCTGATCGACTGGGTCATGAGCCGGCCGCAGATCCAGGAAGAAGCCGTCAGCCAGATCGCCAACCTGCTGGAGCAGCGCCTCAAGCCCGACGGCATCGCCGTGGTGATGGAGGCCGACCACTATTGCATGCACTGGCGCGGGGTGAAGGACGACGAATCGAAGATGATCAACAGCGTGATGCGCGGCCGCTTCCTGGCCGACCCGTCGCTGCGCAAGGAGTTCCTGTCGCTGCGCCACCGCGGCTGATCCGCCGCAAGCGCCAAAACGAACGGCCCGCATCTCGCGATGCGGGCCGTTTGCGTTGCCGGCTGCGCCGGGCGCTGGGCCGGGATTACAGGCCCACCAGCGGCTGCATCTTGCGGGCCAGCCAGCCGCGGAACTGCAGCGGGCCGTCCAGCGCTGCGACGCAGATGCAGGGCACGCCCGGCGAGGTCACCGGCTGGTGCTCCACGTCGCTGTCCAGATCGGCCATGTCGCCGGGACCGAAGTGGCCCAGTTCGTCGTCGTAGGCGCCTTTCAGGATCTGGGTCAGCTCGCTGCCGCGGTGGCTGTGGATGGGCATGCTCTTGCCGGGCGCGATCTTCAGCAGCACGAGCGTGTCGCCGCTGCCGCGCGCGGCGCGGATCATGTGCACGCCGGGCGCCATCCAGCGCCAGCGCAGCGCCTTCCAGGTCTTGCCGAAATAGGGCTGGAGCGGACGCGGGAGCGCGTCGACGGGCGGACGGGCGGGGGCGGTCTCGGGTTCCGGCTTCGGCGCCGGCACCGGCTCGCGCAGGCGCGCCAGCATGTCGTCGCGCAGGCGACCGGCGAGGACCGGCTCGGCGGCCACGGGCTGCTGCTGGAGCAGCAGCGCGCCGCCGACGTGCTCGGCCTCGGCCAGCTGGCGACGGCAGTGCGCGCAACCCTCCAGGTGGGTGTCGGCGACGGCCGCCATCTCCGGCGACAGCGCGCCGGCGGCGTGGCTGACCAGGGTGGCGGGGTCGAGATGGTGGCGCGGCGTCATACGGCCTCCTGCACGCCCGACTGCAGGCGCAGGAAGGCACGGCGGATGGAGGACTTGACCGTGCCCAGCGGCATGCCGAGTTCATCGGCAATCTGCTGGTGGGACTTGGCTTCGAAATAGGACATACGGATCAGGCGTGCTTGGTTCGCGGACAGGCGTTCGATCCGCTCGTTCAGGTCGGCGTGGGCGGCGTAGCTCTCGGCGGAGGAAAACGCGGGATTCTCGGTTTCCTCCTCGAATTCCAGCTCCGGCTCGATGTCCACCGCGATCCAGTGGTTCTCGCGCCGCAGCCGGTCGATGTGCAGGTTGCGGGCGATCCGGAACAGCCAGGTGGACAGGGTGCTGCGGTTGGCGTCGTAGCTGTCGGCGCGCTGCCACAGCCGCAGCAGGGCTTCCTGCGCCAGCTCCTCGGCCACCGCGTGCTGCAGCCCCAAACCGCGCAGGTACAGCCGCACGCGCGGGGCGAAATGGTCGTAGATCCGCATGAAGCAGTCCTGGTCGCGCCGCCGCGCGACCGCCTGCATCTGCGCGGACCAGTAGCCCGGTTCTGCGGGGCTTGCATCGGCGATCGACATGGCTCTGGCCGCCTCGAAAGGCGACAGGGCTCCAGGGTAAGGGTCTGGGCGCATGGTAGGGCAACGCGGGCCATGGAAGGGATTCGCCCGTTCCTACGCGCGGGGCGCCGGATTGGATGCAGGCCGCGGTGCCGGGGGCGTTGCATCCAATCGCCGCAGCGCCGCGTAGTGGAAGCGACCCAACCGGATATCCGCGATGCCCCAGGACTCGGCGCCCTCCTCCTCCCGCCCCACGCCGCCGCCCGGCGGCGGACGCCTGCGCCAGTGGTTCGACAGCGCCGCCGTACCGGTGGCCACCGGCGCCGACGCGGACCGGGTGGACTGGCTGCGGGTGCTGCCGTTCGTGCTGCTGCATCTCGGCTGCATTGCGGTGCTGTGGGTGGGCGTTTCGCCGGCGGCCCTGCTGGTTGCCGCGCTGCTCTACGCGGTGCGGATGTTCGCGATCACCGGCTTCTACCACCGCTATTTCTCGCACCGCAGCTTCCGCACTTCGCGCGTGCTGCAGTTCGTGTTCGCGCTGGTCGGCGCCGCCAGCGTGCAGCGCGGGCCGCTGTGGTGGGCAGCCCACCACCGCCACCACCACAGGCATTCGGATGCGCTGGAAGATCCCCATTCGCCGCGCTACGGGTTCTGGCGCAGCCACATGGGCTGGTTCCTGACCCGGCGCGCGTTCGCCACCGACTTCAGCCGGGTGCCGGATCTGGCGCGCTATCCGGAGCTGCGCTGGCTGGACCGCTACGACGTGGCGGTGCCGCTTGCGATGGCCGCCGGCCTGTACGCGCTGGGCGCGCTGCTGGAGCGCGCTGCGCCGGGGCTGGGCACCAGCGGCCCGCAGCTGCTGGTCTGGGGCTTCTTCGTCTCCACCGTGGTGCTGTTCCACGCCACGGTGACGATCAATTCGCTGGCGCACCGCTTCGGCAGCCGCCGCTTCGCCACCACCGACGACAGCCGCAACAACCTCTGGCTGGCGCTGCTGACGTTCGGCGAGGGCTGGCACAACAACCACCACTTCTATTCCAGCAGCGCGCGGCAGGGCTTCCGCTGGTGGGAGATCGACCTGACCTGGTACGGCCTGCGGCTGATGGCGCTGCTGGGCCTGGTGCGCGACCTCAAGCCGGTGCCCGAGTGGGTGCTGGCGAAGGCGGAGCGCTGAGATGCGGATCGCCGTCGTCGGCTCCGGGATTTCCGGCCTGGCCAGCGCCTGGCTGCTGTCGCAGGCGCACGACGTGGTGCTGTTCGAGGCCAACGACTACCTCGGCGGCCACACGCATACGCACCCGATCGAGCTGGCCGGCCAGCGCTACGCCGTGGACACCGGCTTCATCGTCCACAACCCGGCCCACTACCCGCTGCTGACGCGGCTGTTCCGCGCGCTGGGCGTGGCCACCCAGCCCACCACGATGAGCTTCTCGATGCACAACGCGCGCACCGGGCTTGAATACAACGCCGCCACGCTGGACACGCTGTTCTGCCAGCGCCGCAACCTGGTGTCGCCGCGCTTCCTCGGCATGGTCCGCGACCTGTTCCGCTTCTACCGGCAGGCGCCGGCGCTGCTGGAGGGCGACGGCCCCGGCCCGGGCATCGGCGACTGGCTGGACGACAACGGCTACGGCGAAGCCTTCCGCGACGACCACCTGGTGCCGATGGCCTCGGCGCTGTGGTCGTCGCCGCCGGAGCAGATCCTGGCCTTCCCGGCGCGCTATCTGGTGCAATTCATGGCCAACCACCAGATGCTGCAGGTCAGCGGCCGCCCCGAATGGCGGGTGGTGCGGGGCGGGTCGTCCACCTATGTGTCGGCCCTGCGGGCCCGTTGGCAGGTGCAGGAACGGCTGCGCTGCCCGGTGTGGTCGGTGACCCGCGATGCCCACGGCGTGATCGTGGACAGCGTGGTGGGCAGCGAGCGCTTCGACCGCATCGTGCTGGCCTGCCACAGCGACCAGGCGCTGGCCCTGCTGGGCGATGCCAGTGACGCCGAGCGCGACGTGCTGGGCGCGATCGCCTACCAGCCCAACGACGTGGTGCTCCACACCGATGCCTCCCTGCTGCCGCGCCACCGCAAGGCGTGGGCGGCGTGGAACGCCTTCGTGCCCGGCACGCCCGGCGCGCCCTGCACGGTGAGCTACTGCATGAACCTGCTGCAGGGCCTGCGTTCGCCCGAGCCCTTCGTGGTCACGCTGAACCGCAGCGAGGCCATCGACCCGGCCAAGGTGCTGCGCCGGCTGCACTACCAGCATCCGGTCTACAACGCGGTTTCGGTGGCGGCGCAGCGGCGCAAGGACCGCATCCAGGGCCGCAACCACACCTGGTTCGCCGGCGCCTACTGGGGCTGGGGCTTCCACGAGGACGGCATGCGCAGCGCGGTCGACGTGGCGGCAGGGCTGGGCGTGGACTGGCCGGACGACGGCGCATCGGCATGAACACGCCCCTGCACAGCGCCGTGTATGAGGGCGTGGTGCGCCATCGCCGCGCCGCGCCGCGGCCGCATGCGTTTGCGTACCGGATGGCGCAGCTCTACCTCGACCTCGATGAAATCGAAACCGTGTTCCGCGGCCGCTGGCTGTGGTCGGCGACGCGACGCGCGCTGGCCGAATTCCGCCGCTCGGATTTCCTGGGCCCGCCGGAACGCCCGCTCAAGGAAGCCGTGAAGGATCGCGTCGAGGCCGCCACCGGCGAACGGCCGGCCGGACCGGTGCGGCTGCTGGCGCATCTGCGCTATGCCGGCGTGGTGTTCAACCCGGTCAGCTTCTACTACTGCTTCGATGCTGACGGCGAGACCCTGCACAGCATCGTCGCCGAGATCACCAACACCCCCTGGCTGGAGCGGCATGCCTATGTGCTGCCGGCGGGCGCCGCCCGCGGCAACGGGCGGATGCTGCGCTGGGACTTCGACAAGACCTTCCATGTTTCCCCGTTCGTGGGCATGGCCCGCCGCTACGACTGGCGCTTCACGATCCCGGGCGACACCCTGCACGTCAACATGGCCGTGCTGGGCGCGCACGGCCGCGAGTTCGACGCACACCTGCAGCTGCAGCGTCGGCCGCTGGGCACCGCCACGCTGGCGCGGGTGCTGTGGCGCTATCCGCTGATGACCGCGCAGGTGATCGGCGCCATCTACTGGCAGGCGCTGCGGCTATGGCTCAAGCGCACACCTTTCCACGACCACCCCCGACTTTCAGGAGGCCGTTCTTGAACGCCATCGTCCAGTCCGCACCGGCCAGCGCATTCGGCGCCTTCGACCGGTTCCTGCGCCAGCGCCTGCTCGAACGCCTGTCCGGATTCGGCCACGGCCATCTGGAGGTGCGCGACGCCCTCGGCACCATCGCGGTCGGCCGCGCCGGCGATGGCCCCACGGTCACGCTGGAGGTGCTGGATCCGGGCTTCTATCGCGCACTTGCCGGCAACGGCAGCGTGGGCGCCGGCGAGGCCTACATGGATGGGCTGTGGCGCAGCAGCGACCTGGTGGCGCTGGTGCGCCTGCTGGTGCGCAACCGCGACCTGCTGGACGGCATGGAAACCGGCAGCGCGCGGCTGGGCGGCCTGGCGATGAAGGCCATCCACCTGCTCCGCCGCAACACGCGCAGCGGCAGCCGGCGCAACATCGCCGCCCATTACGACCTGGGCAACGAATTCTTCCGCCTGTTCCTCTCCGAAGACCTGATGTATTCCTCGGCCTACTGGACGGGCGCGGACGACACGCTGGAAGCGGCCTCCACCCGCAAGCTGGACCTGATCTGCCGCAAGCTGGCGCTGGGCCCGGACGACCACGTGGTGGAGATCGGCACCGGTTGGGGCGGGTTCGCCGTGCACGCCGCCAAGCACTACGGTTGCCGCGTCACCACCACCACCATTTCGCGCGAGCAGCATGACCTGGCCGCGGCGCGGATCCAGCAGGCGGGGCTGGGCGACCGCATCACCCTGCTGCAGTCCGACTATCGCGACCTCACCGGCCAGTACGACAAGCTGGTGTCGATCGAAATGATCGAGGCGGTGGGCGCGGATTTCCAGGACAGCTACTTCGCCCAGATCGGCCGCCTGCTGAAGCCGGAGGGGCTGGCGCTGGTGCAGGCCATCACCATCGAGGACCACCGCTACGAGCAGGCGCTGGCCTCGGTCGACTTCATCAAGCGCCACGTGTTCCCCGGCTGCTTCATTCCCTCGGTCAGCGCGATGCTGGCCTCGAAGACCCGCAGCAGCGACCTGGCACTGGTGGGCCTGGAGGATTTCGGGCTGTCCTATGCCCGCACCCTGCAGGCCTGGCGCGAGCGTTTCCTCGCCCAGCTGCCGGCGGTGCGTGCGCAGGGCTATGACGAGCGCTTCGTCCGCATGTGGGAGTTCTACCTTGCTTATTGCGAAGGCGGGTTCCGCGAGCGCTCCATCGGCGTGTCGCACCTGCTGATGGCCAAACCGGGCTGGCGCCCGGTGGACGCGGAGGCGGCATGACCTTCTGGCTGACCCTGCTGGCCTACCAGGCCACCTGGTTCGCGGCAGTGATCGGCGCCGGCCACGGCCTGTGGTGGCCGGGCGTCGCCGCCGCCGGGCTGTTCGCACTGTGGCGGCTGTGGGTGTCGCCGCACCGGGCGCTGGAAGCGCGGCTGGTGGTGGTCGCGCTGGCGCTGGGCCTGCTGCTAGAGAACCTGTGGGTGCGCACCGGCCTGCTTGACTACGCGGTGGCCTGGCCGTGGGCCGGCTCGCCGGCGTGGATCCTGGCGCTGTGGTGGGCGTTCGCGCTGTCCATCGTCCCGCTGCTGGGCTATCTGCACCGGCGCCTGCTGCTGGCCGCGGTGTTCGGCGCCATCGGCGGCCCGCTGGCCTATCTCGGCGCCGCGCGCGGCTGGGACGTCGTCCAGTTCGCGCAGCCGCAGTGGCACAGCCTGCTGGCGCTGGCGGCGGGCTGGGCGCTGGCGATGCCGCTGCTGGCCTGGTTGGCCCGGCGCGGGCTGCAATCCCATTCCGCTGGAGATACCGCATGACCCCCGCCCAACAACTGCCATGGATCTGGCTGCTGGCCGCCGTGCTGATGGTGCTGGGTTGGTTGTGGCAGCGCCGCCGCGACAATGCCGGCATCGTGGACGTCCTGTGGTCCACCGGCCTGGCCGCCGCGTCGCTGCTGCTGGCGCTGACCGGCACCGGCGCACCCGGCGCACGCCTGCTGGTGG
This sequence comes from Thermomonas sp. LB-4, assembly GCF_036409385.1. Classification (NCBI taxonomy): domain Bacteria; kingdom Pseudomonadati; phylum Pseudomonadota; class Gammaproteobacteria; order Lysobacterales; family Lysobacteraceae; genus Thermomonas; species Thermomonas sp. LB-4. Next base: position 119,175 of record NZ_JAXOFT010000001.1, read on the forward strand.
GCGTGCTGGCCACCGCCTGGGCGCTGCGGTTGGCCCTGCACCTGTGGGCGCGCGTGCGCAGCGAACCGGAGGACGGCCGCTACCGCGCATTGCGCGAACACTGGCAGGGAAGCCAGGCGAAGTTCTTCGGCTTCTTCCAGTTCCAGGCGCTGCTGGTGGCGCTGTTCTCGCTGCCGCTGGCCGCGGTGGCCGGGCATCCGGCGCCCGCGCCCTGGCAGCTGGCCGTGGCTGCCGCGATCTGGCTGGTCTCGGTCGGCGGCGAATCGCTGGCGGACGCCCAGCTGGCGCGCTTCCGCGCCGACCCGGCCAACCGCGGCAAGACCTGCCGCAGCGGGCTGTGGCGGTATTCGCGCCATCCGAACTATTTCTTCGAATGGCTGCACTGGTGCGCCTACGCGGTCGCCGCCATCGGCGCGCCGCTGGCTTGGCTGGGCTGGCTGGGGCCGGTGGTGATGTACCTGTTCCTGCGCTACATCAGCGGCATTCCGTTTACCGAACAGCAGGCCCTGCGCACGCGGGGCGACAACTACCGCGACTACCAGCGCAGCACGCCGATGCTGTTCCCGTGGTTCCCGAAATCCTGATACCGCAACAAGGAGCGCGCGCGCCATGACCACCGCCACCCTGGACGCCAACCAGCTGTCCCGCGACCTTCCCGCCCCCGGCCTGCTGGGCCTGGCCGAACGCGGCTGGCTGCCGGACGCCGCCCTGCGCGCCGGCATCCGCCGCCTGTGCGCGCAGCGCCTCAAGGAGGAGCTGGCCGGCGGGGTGGAGGCCCAGTCCGCACGCCAGCGCGCCCGTCTGGACGAGCTGCGCCACAGCCCGGTGGCCATCGAGACCGAGGCCGCCAACGCCCAGCACTACGAGCTGCCGCCGGCGTTCTTCACCCATTGTCTGGGGCCGCGGCTGAAGTACTCCTGCTGCTACTACCCGCGCGGCGACGAAACGCTGGCGCAGGCCGAGGAGGCGATGCTGGCGCTGTACTGCGAGCGCGCCGGGCTGGCCGACGGCCAGGACATCCTGGAGCTGGGCTGCGGCTGGGGCTCGCTGACCCTGTGGATGGCCGAGCGCTACCCGAACGCCCGCATCACCGCGGTGTCCAACTCCAACGGCCAGCGCGGCTTCATCGAAGCGCGCTGCCGCGAGCGCGGGCTGGACAACGTGCGCGTGCTGACCCGCGACGTGAACACGCTGGACCTGCCCGCGGACGCGTTCGACCGCTGCGTCTCGGTCGAAATGTTCGAGCACATGCGCAACTACGACAGCCTGCTGGGCCGCATCGGCGGCTGGCTGCGTCCGGGCGGCCGGCTGTTCGTGCACATCTTCGTGCACCGCACCCTGCTCTACCCGTTCGAGACGCAGGGCGACGACAACTGGATGGGCCGGCATTTCTTCACCGGTGGCCTGATGCCGGCGGCGGACACCCTGCTGCACTTCCAGGGGCCGCTGGCGATCCGCCAGCAGTGGCTGGTGGAGGGCACCCACTACGAGAAGACCGCCAACCAGTGGCTTGAGCACCAGGACGCCCACCGCAGCGAGGTGATGGCGATCCTGCGCGAGGCCTATGGCGACGCCGCCGGCCTGTGGTACCAGCGCTGGCGGATGTTCTGGATGGCCTGCGCCGAGCTGTTCGGCTACGCCGACGGCCAGGAATGGATGGTGTCGCACTATCTGTTCGAGCGTTCCTGACCGGAGTCCCGCCATGCCCGCACGCCTGCCCGCAAGACACTGGTGGTGGCTGGCCCTGCTGCTGTGTGTCGGCAGCGTGGCCGCGAACCTGCCCGCCATCCGCCCGGTGCCGCACGTGGACCTGGCCCGCTTCATGGGCACCTGGTACCTGGTGGGCGGCATCCCCACCCGCTACGAGCGCGAGGCGTGGAACGCGGTGGAGACCTACACACTGCGCCGCGACGGCAGCATCCGCACCACCCTCACCTTCAACCACGGCCGCCCGGACGGCCCGCGCAAGCACATCGAAGCGCCGGCACGGGTGCGCCCCGGCACCGGCAACGCGGTCTGGGACGTGCGTGTGTTCGGGCCGATGAAGGCGCAGTACGTGGTCGCGTGGCTGCGCGACGACTACAGCCTGATGGTGGTGGCCCGCGACGCCCGCGACTACGCCTGGGTGTTCGCCCGCTCGCACGACGTGGCCCAGGCCGACCTGGAGCGCGCGCGCCAGCGCCTGCGCGGGCTGGGCTACGACCTGTCGAAGTGGCGGACGGTTCCGCATACCGACACCACGCTTGCGGACAACCGCTGACGGCAGGCCACACCGGCGGCGCGTGATTCAGTAGCCCGTGCAGGCCGCGCGCACATCGGCGTCCAGCGCGCTGAGCTGGGCATACGTGCGCTTCAGGCCCAGCAGCTGCAGCGCCGCCTCGCGCCGGGCCTTGCCGGCGCGGCAGCGCTGGCTGGCGGTCGGGGTGTTGACGGCGCGGACCGAGCGCGTGCCCCCGCTGCCCGCATACCGGCGCGGTTGCCGGCGCGATATCGCGGAGGCGGGTTCGACGCGCGCCACTACCGGATCGGGCCGGTATTCCACCACGCGGTCCAGCCGCTGCTGCGCGGCGCAGGCCTGGGACTGGTAACTCACCGCGCCGTCGCGCGCGATGCAGCGATACAGGCTGTCCGCCTGCGCGGGCGGCAGGAACGCAAACAGCAGGGCGATCAGCAGCAGCGGACGCATCGCGCGGCTCCACGGGTCGATGTGGGCAGCCTGCTGCAACTGCGCTACCCGGCCAATCGTCGATGGGGGTGCGCAGGGGTCGGGGAATGCCGCAATTCGGAGGCGGACTTCCCGCTCGCGTTCGGGCAAGTCTCGGTAGTTCCGGTTTTTGCAGGAGGGACTCCAGCCGCGACCGCAGGGCTCTCTCATGCGGGGATGGGCCGCAGCCGAACGCCAGGGCCGGTGCGGAAGCCCTCCTGCGGGCGGCCGCTTCCATTCCGGCCGCTCCGTCGCAACCGGTCAGGACGCCAGGTCGTCCAGGATCGGGCAGGTCGGCCGGTCATCGCCGTGGCAGCGCTGCGCCAGCGTTTCCAGGGTGCGCTGCATGGCCTGCAGTTCACGGATCTTCTCGCCCAGTTCGGCGGCGTGCGCGCGCGCCAGCTGCTTGACCTCGGCGCTGGCGCGCCGGGGGTCGTCCCACAGCGCCAGCAGCGCCTCGATCTGCTTGACCGCAAACCCCAGCGAGCGTGCGCGCTTGATGAAGCGCAGCCGGTGCAGATCGGCCTCGTTGTACAGGCGATAGTTGGCGAAGGTGCGCGCCGCCGGCGCGATCAGCCCGATGCTCTCGTAGTGGCGGATCATCTTGGCCGACACGCCGGTCAGCGCCGCGGCTTGGCCGATGTTGTGCAGGCCCTGCTCCAGCGCATCAGCCAGTTCGGGGCGAACGGGTTTGGATGCCATGTCGTGCTCCTTGCGGCTCAGTCGCGCGCCCGCGGCGACCAGCGCCGCAGCAGCAATGCATTGGTCACCACGCTGACGCTGGACAGCGCCATAGCTGCACCGGCAATCATCGGGTCCAGCAGGCCCAGCGCCGCCAGCGGGATGCCGATGACGTTGTAGATGAAGGCCCAGAACAGGTTCTGGTGGATCTTGCGCACGCTGCGGCGGGAGATGTCGATGGCGTCGGCCACCAGCCGCGGGTCCGGCCGCATCAGGGTGATGCCGGCGGCATGCATGGCCACATCGGTGCCGCTGCCCATCGCGAACCCTACCGTCGCCGCGGCCAGCGCCGGCGCGTCGTTGAGGCCATCGCCCACCATGCCCACCGGGCCCTGTTTCGCCAGCTGTCGGATGGCCTCCACCTTGTCGGCCGGCAGCAGCTCCGCGCGCACCTCGTCGTCGGCCAGCCCCAGCTGCGCGCCCACCGCGCGGGCGGCGGCGCGGTTGTCGCCGGACAGCATCAGCGGGCGGATGCCCATCGCGTGCAGCGCCTCGATGGCCTCCGCCGACTGCGGGCGCAGCGCGTCGCCGAACGCCAGCAGGCCCAGCAAGCGCCATTCGCCGCCGGTTTCCCGGGCCAGCCACGACTGCGTCTGCCCGGCGTTCGATGCCGCATCCGCCTGCGCCTGCGCGGGCGTGAGGTCGATGCCCAGCTCGCCCATCCAGCGCGCATGCCCCAGCACCAGCCGGGACTGCCCCGCCCTGCCCTCCACGCCACGGCCGGTGACCGCAGCGATGTCGGTGACGTCCGCCAGCGTGACGGGGCGTTCGGTTGCTGCCGCCAGCACCGCCTTCGCCAGCGGATGTTCGCTGCCCTGCTGCAGGCCGGCGGCGAGTGCCAGCACGCTCGCGTCATCGCCATCCAGCGCATGCAGCCGCATCAGCGCGGGCTTGCCCATGGTCAGCGTGCCGGTTTTGTCGAAGGCCACGCTGCACAGCTGGCGGGTGGTTTCCAGCGCTTCCACGTCCTTCACCAGGATGCCGGCGCGCGCGGCCACGCCGGTGCCGGCCATCACCGCCGCCGGCGTGGCCAGGCCCAGCGCGCAGGGACAGGCGATCACCAGCACCGCCACCGCATTGAGCAGCGCCTGCGACCAGTCGCCGGTGGCCAGGCCCCAGCCCAGCACGGTAAGCAGCGCAATGCCGATGACCACCGGCACGAACACCGCGCTGACCCGGTCCACCACGCGCTGGATCGGCGCCTTCTTCGCCTGCGCGTCCTCCACCAGCCGCACGATGTGTGCCAGCACGGACTCGGTGCCTACCGCGGTGGTCCGCACCAGCAGCCGGCCCTCGCCGTTCACCGCGCCGCCGGTGACGGCATCGCCGGGCGCCTTCGGCACCGGCAGCGACTCGCCGGTGAGCAGGGATTCGTCGCCGTGGCTGCGGCCTGCCACCACCACGCCGTCCACCGGCACCCGCTCGCCGGGGCGGATCACCACCGCATCGCCCACCACGACTTCCGCCAGCGGCAGTTCCTGTTCGATGCCGTCGCGCAGCACCCGCGCGGTGTCCGGGCGCAGCGCCTGCAGGGCGCGGATCGCATCGGTGGCCTGGCGCTTGGCGCGCGCCTCCAGCCACTTGCCCAGCAGGATCAGGGTGATGACCACGGCACTGGATTCGAAGTAGAGCGGCGGCGCGTGGTGCTCCGATGCGGAGGCCAGCAGCTGGAACACGCTCAGACCATAGGCCGCGCTGGTGCCCAGCGCCACCAGTTGGTCCATATTGCCGCTGCGCGCGCGCAGCGCGGCGAACCCGGCGCGGTAGAAGCGCGCGCCCAGCCAGAACTGCACCGGCGTGGCCAGCAGCCACTGCACCCAGCCCGGCAGCTGCCAGTGCACGCCCAGCGGCATCAGCAGCATCGGCAACACCAGCGGCAGCGATAGCGCCGCGGCCAACAGCACATGCCGCAGTTCCTTCGGCATGCCGGCGCTGGCTGCCGGCTGCGGCGCGTCCTCGTGCACCCGGTAGCCTGCCTTCACCACCGCCGCGCGCAGCGCCGACACCGGCGTGCCGGCCAGCACGCGTACATGCGCCGATTCGGTGGCCAGGTTCACGCTGGCGGACAGCACGCCCGGCACCTTGCGCAGCGCCTTTTCCACCCGCCCCACGCAGGACGCGCAGGTCATGCCCTCGATCGACAGGCGCACATCGTCGCCGGCCACGCCATAGCCCGCGCGCTCCACCGCTTCCACCAGCTGCGCCAGCGGCAGGCCCGGCGCGCGCACCGTCGCCGCTTCGGTGGCCAGGTTCACCGCCACCTCCTCCACCCCGTCCACTTTGCGCAGCGCCTTCTCCACCCGGCCCACGCAGCTGGCGCAGGTCATCCCGGTAATGCCCAGCTGGATCGTGGAATCGGTGGTCATGACGGCCTCGCTGCGATGATGTTCGCGGCCAGCTTCCACCTTCCCAACATGGGAAGGTCAAGCGCCCAGCCTAGGCTTGACCTTGCCACCGTGGCAAGGCCGACACTGCCCGCATCCACCACACCGGGAGAACCCCATGCTGTTCAAGGTCGAAAACATGAGCTGCCAGCACTGTGTCAGCGCCATCACCCGCGCCCTGCACGCGCTGGACCCCGCCGCGCAGGTGCGCGTGGACCTGGCCAGGGGCGAAGTGGAAGCCAGCGGCAGCTTCAGCGCGGACGCCGCCATCGCGGCGCTGAAGGAAGAGGACTACCCGGCGCAGCGCCTAGACGCCTGAGCCGTACGCGGGGCGCGGCGGGCAATGCCTCCGCCCTCGCCCGCTTCATGGCCAGCACACAGTCCGCCGGCACATTGCCCGCCTGCAAAGGCAGGAGACACAGATGACACCGAAGACACTGAAAACGGCATCGCTGGCAGTGGCCGCGCTTGGCCTGGCGCTGCTGGTGATGATGGTCACCACCGAAGGCGAACCGGGGGCGTTGCCGCTGGGGCTGGTGTCGGCGGGAGTTGCTGGTTATGCAACCGCGTGGCTGCGTGGGCGGCGTGCGGGGTTGAAAAGCTGACTCTGATCCGTGTGTTTGTCTCGTGTTTTTTTAGAAGCGGCAGTTGTGCCAATGATTGGCGATGTTGCAAAGTGCGTGTCACAACATCTATAAACGCCGACTCAGTCCATGATTGAAATCACCAGGGTGCGCGAGGGCGCATTCAACCCCAAAGGCAATTGGACGCGCGAGCAGACAATGCTTGCCTTCAAGCTTTACTGCGAAATGCCGTTCGGCCAATTGGATAGCCGGAACAAAGAGATCATCGCGCTCTCCAAAATGATTGGCCGTACACCAGGCGCGGTAGCTATGAAGTGCCTCAACATCGCGAGCCTTGATCCGAAAATCACTGAAAGCGGTAGGGTCGGCCTTGGCAATGCCTCATCCCTTGATAAAAAGATATGGGGAGAAGCCCATGCAGACTGGGAGGCCGTAATTGCAGAATGCGAGAAATTGCTTGCCTATATCCATAAGGAAAAGAAGCTTCCGGAACCGGAGATCCTCCCGATTGAAGAGCGAGACTTCACCGGTGATGTGCGGGCAGCACTTGTGAAACAGCGTGTCGGCCAGACGTTTTTCCGTCGCGCGGTACTAAGTAGTTACGGTGAGCGCTGCTGCATTTCGAGCGTTAGCGACAGGCTTTTTCTTGTTGCCAGCCATATCGTGCCGTGGAATGAAGATGCAACGATTCGCCTTCATCCTGGAAATGGTCTCTGTCTTTCTGCGATTCATGATAAGGCGTTCGACAAGCACCTATTTTCACTAACGGACGATCATCGTGTAATTCTTTCAGAACATTTAAAAAATTCAAAAGATGATTTTTTGCGACAAATATTTTGGGCGGCGGAAGGCAAGAAAATTTCACTGCCTGACAAGTTCGCGCCGGAACCTTCATTCATTGCACGGCATCGCGAAAAAATGATACGGGACGCCATCTAATGGACGCTATTGATCGGGACTGGCTGCAAATGTTTGACGTGGCCATGAAGCATCTTTTCGCAATAGATCACTTTGATGCTGGGTTGGACGACGAGCAGCTGTCATGTTTTGCCGACTTTCCGCCCTACGAGGCCGCAATGATATTTGGAGAAAAATTCGACTTGGCTCGCGCGGACGTTTACTGGTTTGCCAAAGAGCATCAAGCAGATCTGAAATCAGCGTCCTGATTTTTCTCCGGCGAATCATGGAACAGCAGTTCTTGCGCTACTCATCCGTGCCACCCCTGCCAAAAGACACTCCCCTCCCCTCCCCCGCCTGCCGAGAATCCAGCGCTGGCAGCGCGATGCAGCGCTGCGGGGAGAGACGGATGCAACGACGCGAATTCCTCGTCCTGTCGGGCTTCGGCTTGGCCGGGCTGATGCTGCCGCATGCGCGGCTGATAGCGGCCGAGCAGCTGCTGGTGCCGGCCGATGCGGCCAGGAACAAGGCGCTGGCGGATGCGGTGCTGGCGCAGGCGCGGGTTGGCGGCGCCAGTTATTGCGACGTGCGGATCGGGCGCTATCTCAACCAGGCCATCCAGACCCGCGAGGACCGGGTGCTGAACGTGACCAACAGCGAGTCGTCTGGCGTTGGCATCCGGGTGATCGTGGATGGTGCCTGGGGCTTTGCCGCCACCCATCGGCAGACCGCCGACGGCATGCGTGAGGCCGTGGCGCGGGCGCTGGCGGTGGCACGCGCCAATGCGCGGCTGCGTGAGCAGCCGGTGCAACTGGCGCCGCAGGCGGGCGTTGGCGAGGTGCGCTGGCAGACGCCGATCCGCAAGAACGCGATGGCGGTGCCGGTCAAGGACAAGACCGCGCTGCTGCTGGCGGTGAATGCCGCCGCGCGCAATGCCGGCGCCGATTTCATCAATTCGCAGCTGTTCCTGGTCAACGAACAGAAATACTTCGCCTCCAGCGACGGCTCGTGGATCGACCAGGACGTGCACCGCATCTGGCTGCCGTTCACCGTCACCGCCATCGACAAGGCCAGCGGCAAGTTCCGCACCCGCAACGGGCTGTCCTCGCCGATGGGCATGGGCTGGGAATTCCTGGACGGCGATGCGTCCGGCAAGTTCCAGCTGCCCGGCGGCGTGGTGGGCTACGGCCGTTCCTACGACCCGGTGGAGGACGCCATCGCCGCGGCGAAGCAGGCGCGGGCCAAGCTGAAGGCGCCGTCGGTGCAGCCGGGCAAGTACGACCTGGTGCTGGATCCGTCCAACCTGTTCCTGACCATCCACGAGAACGTGGGCCACCCGCTGGAGCTGGACCGCGTGCTGGGCTACGAGGCCAACTACGCCGGCACCAGCTTCGCCACCCTGGACAAGCGCGAGGCCGGCTTCCGCTGGGGCAGCGACATCGTCAACTTCACCGCCGACAAGACCGAGCCGTACAGCTTGGGCGCGGTGGGCTACGACGACGAGGGCGTGAAGACGCGCAAGTGGGATCTGGTGAAGGACGGCGTGCTGGTCAATTACCAGGCCACCCGCGACGAGGTGCACATCCTCGGCGAGGACGCCTCGCACGGCTGCAGCTATGCCGATTCGTGGAAGAGCGTGCAGTTCCAGCGCATGGCCAACGTCTCGCTGGCGCCGGGCAAGGCGCCGCTGACCCCGGCGCAGATGGTCAAGGACGTGGAGAACGGCCTCTACATCCACGGACGCGGCTCCTATTCCATCGACCAGCAGCGCTACAACGCGCAGTTCGGCGGCCAGCTGTACTACCGCATCCGCAACGGCGAGATCAAGGAGATGGTGGAGGACGCCGCCTACCAGATCCGCACGCCGGAGTTCTGGAACGCCTGCAGCGCGATCTGCGATGCGCGCGACTTCCGCCTGGGCGGCTCGTTCTTCGACGGCAAGGGCCAGCCCAGCCAGGTGTCGGCGGTGTCGCACGGCGCGGCCACCACCCGCTTCGACGGCATCAACATCATCAACACCGCGCGCAGCCTGGGCTGAGCCGCGCGCCATGCCGAAAGTCATTTGCGCGGCCTGCGCCCGGCCCGCAAGAATCGGGGGCTGGACCACCCTGCCCCATCCGCCGCACCGCCCATCCCGTTTCCACCAGGAGAGCCGCCTTGCAACGACGTGAATTCCTCGCCCTCACCGGGCTTGCCGCCGGCGGCCTGCTGCTGCCGTCGTTCTTCGGGAATGCCATTGCGGCGGAACAGCTGCTGATCCCGCTGGACCCGGCGCTGAAGAAGCGCCTGGCCGACGAGGCGATGGGGGCCGCCCGGGCCGCCGGCGCCAGCTATTGCGACGTGCGCATCGGCCGCTACCTGCGGCAGGCGGTGATGACCCGCGAGAACAAGGTGCAGGGCGTGATGAACGGCGAGTCCACCGGCGTGGGCATCCGCGTCATCGCCAACGGCGCCTGGGGCTTTGCCGCCACCAACACCCTGACCGCCGACGGCGTGGCCAAGGCCGCGCGCCAGGCCACCGCGATCGCCAAGGCCAACGCGAAGATCCAGAGCGCGCCGGTGCAACTGGCGAAGGCGCCGGGCTACGGCGAGGTCAGCTGGCGCACGCCGATCGTGAAGAACGCGATGGAAGTGCCGGTGAAGGACAAGGCCGACCTGCTGCTGGGCGTGAACGCCGCGGCGATGGCGGCCGGCGCCAGCTTCGTCAATTCCACCCTGTTCGCGATCAACGAGCAGAAGTACTTCGCCTCCACCGACGGCTCCTACATCGACCAGGACGTGCACCGCATCTGGGCGCCGATGAGCGTGACCGTGATCGACAAGGCCAGCGGCAAGTTCCGCAGCCGCTCGGGCCTGTCGTCGCCGATGGGCATGGGTTTCGAATACCTGGACGGCAACGCCGCCGACAAGACCGTGCTGCCGAACGGCGTGACCGTGTACGGCAAGAGCTACGACATGCGCGAGGATGCCATCGCCGCCGCCAGGCACGCGCAGGAAAAGCTCAAGGCCGCTTCGGTGAAGCCGGGCAAGTACGACCTGGTGCTGGACCCGTCGCACACCTGGCTGACCATCCACGAAGCGGTTGGCCATCCGCTGGAGCTGGACCGCGTGCTGGGCTACGAGGCCAACTACGCCGGCACCAGCTTCGCCACGCTGGAGAAGCGCGAGCAGCGCTTCCAGTACGGCAGCGAGCTGGTCGACATCTTCGCCGACAAGACCCAGCCCGGCAGCCTGGGCGCGGTCGGCTTCGACGATGAAGGCGTGAAGTGCAAGCGCTGGGACCTGATCCAGGCCGGCAAGCTGGTGGACTACCAGACCATCCGCGACCAGGCCCACATCCTCGGCAAGACCGAGTCCGACGGCTGCTGCTATGCCGATTCCTGGTCCAGCGTGCAGTTCCAGCGCATGGCCAACGTCTCGCTGGCGCCCGGCAGGCAGAAGCTGTCGGTGGATGACCTGGTGAAGGACGTGGAGAACGGCATCTACATCGTCGGCGACGGTTCGTTCTCGATCGACCAGCAGCGCTACAACGCACAGTTCGGCGGCCAGCTGTTCTATGAAATCAAGGACGGCAGGGTGACCCGCCCGCTGGAGGACGTGGCCTACCAGATCCGCACGCCGGAGTTCTGGAACGCCTGCGCGGCCATCGCCGACGAGCGCGACTACCGCCTGGGCGGTTCGTTCTTCGACGGCAAGGGCCAGCCCGGCCAGGTGTCGGCGGTGTCGCATGGCTCGTCCACCGCCCGCTTCAACGGCATCAACGTCATCAACACCGCGCGCAACCTGGGTTGAACCCTGCAGGGCCGGATCAGACCGGCGGCATCGGATCGTCGATCCCACCCCATCACCAAGAGCCGCGGAGCCCGCTCCGCGCTGCCAGGAGAAACACCTACATGAGCATCCTCACCGAAGCGCAGGCCAAGGCCATCCTCGACAAGGTCATCGCCCTCTCCAAGGCCGACGAATGCAGCGCCTCGCTGTCCGGATCGGTCGAAGGCAACATCCGCTTCGCCCTGAACAACGTGTCCACCAGCGGCATCGTCGAAGACACCAGCCTGTCGGTGTCGGTGGCGTTCGGCAAGCGCGTGGGCATGGCCAGCATCAACGAGTTCGACGACGCCGCGCTGGAGCGGGTGGTGCGTCGCGCCGAGGACCTGGCGCGGCTGGCGCCGGAAAACCCGGAGTACATGCCGATCCTCGAGAAGCAGAGCTACCGCGCCAGCCCGACCTTCAGCGAGTCCACCGCCGCCATCGACCCGGAGTTCCGCGCCCAGGTGGCCGCCGATTCCATCGCCCCGTGCAAGGCCGAAAAGCTGATTGCCGCGGGCTTCCTGGAGGACGGCCAGAGCTTCGTCGCCTTCGCCAACAGCAAGGGCAACTTCGGCTACCAGCGCGCCACCGGCTTCAACTACACCTGCACCGTGCGCACCGAGGATGGCCGCGGTTCCGGCTGGGTGGGCCGCAACCTCAAGGACGCCGCGGATTTCCGCGCTGCGCAGGACATCGAGATCGCCAAGCGCAAGGCGCTGGCCTCGGCCGACGCCAAGGCGCTGGAACCGGGCAAGTACACGGTGATCCTGGAGCCGGCCGCGGCCGCCGGCCTGATCAGCTTCATGATGAATTTCTTCGACGCGCGCAGCGCCGACGAGGGCCGCAGCTTCCTGTCCAGGAAGGGCGGCGGCAACAAGTTGGGCGAACTGGTCTACGACCCGCGCGTCAACCTGCATTCCGACCCGTGGCATCCGGACGCACCGGTGCTGCCGTGGGACGGCGAAGGCCTGCCGCGCGAGCGCATGGACATCATCAAGGACGGCCGCATCGCCAACCTCAACTACTCGCGCTACTGGGCGGAGAAGCAGGGCAAGACCGCCAACGCGCGCCCCGGCAACCTGCTGATGGGCGGCGGCGACAAGTCCATCGCCGACCTGGTCAAGGGCACCCAGAAGGGCATCCTGGTCACCCGCACCTGGTACATCCGGATGGTCGATCCGCAGACCGTGCTGCTCACCGGCCTGACCCGCGACGGCACTTTCTACATCGAGAACGGCCAGATCAAGCACCCGGTGAAGAACTTCCGCTTCAACGAGTCGCCGGTGATCATGCTCAACAACATCGACGAGCTGGGCAAGCCGGTGCGCGTGGCCGGCGACGAATCCAGCTTCGTGATGATGATCCCGCCGATGCGCCTGCGCGACTTCACCTTCACCTCGCTGTCGGATGCGGTCTGAGCCGGGCCATGCCATGACCCGCGCCGGGTTCCTGCGGCTGCTGCTCGGAGCAGCCGCGGGCGCTCTGGTATCGCCGGCGTTCGCGCAGTCCGGCCGCTACGATTTCTGGTTCACCCGCCTGAAGTACGACTCCGGCGACTGGGACGTGGACGCGCGGATGCCGTCCAACCTGATCACCTCGCTGATCGACTACACCTCGCTGCGGGTGGACCCGAAGGAACACGTGGTGGAGCTGTCCGACCCGAAGATGCTGCAGGCGCCGTTCTGCTACCTCGCCGGGCACAAGCTGGTGGAGTTCAACCCGGCCGAGCGGCGCAATTTCGAGCGCTACCTGCGCAACGGCGGCTTCGTGTTCGTGGACGACTGCAACCACGACATCGACGGATTGTTCGCCAAGTCGTTCGAGGCGCAGATGGCGGCGATCTTCGGCAAGGCCGCGTTGAAGAAGCTGCCCAATGCGCACCCGCTGTATTCGAGTTTCTTCAAGTTCCCGGAAGGCCCGCCGGCCACCGGCTTCGAGCTCAACGGCTGGGGCGACGACCTGGTCCACGACTACCTGAAGGGCATCGAGTTCGACGGCCGCCTGGGCCTGCTCTACAGCAACAAGGACTACGGCTGCGAGTGGGACTACGACTGGCGCAACAAGCGCTTCCTGGCCGAAGACAACACCCGCTTCGGCGTCAATATCGTGATGTATGCCCTGCTGTCCTGAATCGGAAACCGCCATGACCCTTGCCGCAAGCGAAGCCAGCCTCCAGCAGCAGTTCCAGCGCCTCGAACGATTGCGGGCGGCGATCGGCCAGGCCGTGGTGGGCCAGCAGGCGGTGGTGGAGCAGCTGCTGATCGGCCTGCTGGCCTCCGGCCACTGCCTGCTGGAAGGCGTGCCCGGCCTCGGCAAGACCCTGCTGGTGCGTTCGCTGGGGCAGGCGCTGGCGCTGCAGTTCCGGCGCGTGCAGTTCACCCCCGACCTGATGCCCAGCGACATCCTCGGCACCGAGCTGCTGGAGGAAGACCACGGCACCGGGCGGCGCGCGTTCCGCTTCCAGCAGGGCCCCGTGTTCACCAACCTGCTGCTGGCCGATGAGCTGAACCGCACCCCGCCCAAGACCCAGGCCGCGCTGCTGGAGGCGATGGCCGAACGCACCGTCAGCTATGCCGGCACCACCTACCCGCTGCCGGCGCCGTTCTTCGTGCTGGCCACCCAGAACCCACTGGAACAGGCCGGCACCTATCCGCTGCCGGAAGCGCAGCTGGACCGCTTCCTGTTGCACGTGAAGGTGGACTACCCGGACGCCGCCGAGGAGCGCGCGATCATCGCCCAGACCACCGGCAGCGCCAGTGCGCAGGTGCCGACGGTGATGGACGGCAGCGAGGTGCTGGCGCTGCAGGCGCTGGTGCGCGAGGTGCACCTGGGCGAAGACCTGCTGGACTGGATCACCCGGCTGGTGCGCGCCAGCCGCCCACGTGATGCGGGCGCGCCGGAAGACGTGCGCAAGTACGTGCGCTGGGGCGCCGGCCCGCGCGCCGGGCAGTCGCTGGTGCTGGCCTCGAAGGCGCGGGCGCTGCTGCACGGCCGCCTGGCCGCCACCCGAGACGACGTGATGGCGCTGGCCGCGCCGGTGATGCGCCACCGCCTGCTGCTGTCGTTCGTGGCCGAAGCGGAGCAGAAGTCCGCCGACGACGTGGTCGCCCTGCTGCTGCGCGACGTGCCCTACGCCGCCTGATACCCGCCGATGGTCGCGCCGCTGATCCCCCCCGACGTCCGCAGCCGGCTGCAGTCCCTGCGCCTGCAGGTGCGGCGTGCGCGCGGCGAACGCGGCATCGGCGCGCACCGCAGCCCCAGCCGCGGCGCCGGGCTGGAGTTCGCACAGTACCGCGGCTACGAGCCCGGCGACGAGCCGCGCCAGATCGACTGGAAACTCTATGCCCGCGCCGACCGCTTCTTCGTGCGCGAAGCCGAGCGCGAAAGCCCGCTGACCGTCTGGCTGCTGCTGGACGCCAGCGCCTCGATGGCGCAGGCCGACCAGGCCCGGCCCGACTGGCGCCGACTGGACGCTGCGAAATCCCTGGCCGCCTGCATTGCCGAGCTGGCGCTGGCGCAGGGCGACCGCTTCGGGCTGGTGGTGCTGGCGGAAAACGGCCTGCAGCTGCTGCCGCCCGGCCACGGCCCGCGCGGGCGCGACCGCTTGTGGTTGGCGCTGCATGCGGTGCAGGCGGGCGGCGGGTTTCCAGCGAACGAACGGCTGCACCCGCTGTGGGAGCGGATCGGCGGCCATGACCTGGTGGTGCTGCTCAGCGACGGTTTCGATGAAGGCGTCGTTGCGCTGGCCGAGACGCTGGCCAAGGCCGGCCGCGAGGTGCTGTTCCTGCAGCTGCTGACGGCGGAAGAACGCGACTTTCCGTTCGTCGGCGGGCATCTGTTCCGCGACCCTGAAACCGGCGAGCACCTGCCCGGCGATGGCCGCCTGCTGCGCGACGACTATCTGCGCCGCTTCGCGGAGGCGCAGCGCCAGCTGGATGCGCGCCTCGACGCCGCCGGCATCGCCCACGCCCGCCACGTGCTGGACGAGCCACTGGACCAGCCGCTGCGGCAGCTGTTCGCGCCGGGGCGGCCATGACCCTGTCCCTCCTGCTGCCCGCCGCGCTGGCGGCGCTGGCCAGCCTGCTGCTGCCGCTGCTGCTGCACCTGGCCCGGCGCGACAGCGTGCGCCCGCTGGATTTCGCCGCGCTGCGCTGGCTGCGCGCCCGCCCGCGTCCGCGCCGGCGGCTGCGCTTCGACGAATGGCCGCTGTTGCTGCTGCGCCTGCTGCTGCTCGCGCTGCTGGCGCTGTGGCTGGCGCGGCCGGTGCTGCACGGCGCGCCGGATATGCGCCCCGTGGTAGCGGTGATGCCCGGCGTACCGGCCGCGGCGCTGGCCGCGCAGTCGCTGCCGGAAGACGCGCGCCGCCACTGGCTGGCGCAGGGACTGCCAGCGCTGGACGCGCCCTCGCCTGCAACGCCGCAACCCATCGCCAGCCTGCTGCGCGAATTGGACGCGGACCTGCCGGCCGGCGTGCCGCTGGTGGTGCTGGCCACGGCCCGATTCGATGGCGCCGACGGCCGCATTCCGCAGCTGTCGCGCAAGCTGGACTGGCGGGTCGTCGATGTGGCGCCGGCCCCATCGAAGCCAGCCGCCGGACTCCCGCCGCCATCGCTTTACCTGCATGCCGATGCCGGGCACGCATACGCTCTGCGCCCGCTGCGCGCCGCTGCGCGTGCCTGGCAGGGGACGGTCTTCGACCTGGCCGCCGATACCGCACCGCCGGCCACCACGGCAGTCGCCGCATGGCTGGCCTCCGCGCCGATGCCGGCAACCCTGCAGGACTGGATTGCGCGCGGTGGCAGCGTTCTGCTGGCGCATGACGCTGCGCTGCCCGGCAACATCGCCCTGGCGCCGCTGCTGCACGATGACGCCGGCGTTCCGCTGCTGGAAAGCGGCCGCCTCGGCCGCGGGCGCCTGCTGCGCTTCCGCCAGCCGCTGCGACCGGCGGACATGCCGCTGCTGCTGGAGGCCGACTTCCCGCAGCGCCTGCGCGATGCGCTGGCACCGCCGATGCCGCCGCCCGGCCGCGCCGATGCGCGCGCCCACATGCCCGCGCTCGGCGCCCGCGCGCAGCCGCCCGCGCCGCGCGACCTGCAGCCGTGGCTGGCCGTGCTGATCGCGCTGCTGTTCGCGGTCGAACGCTGGCTGGCCACGGCCCGCCGCCGCGAAGCCAGCGCATGAGTGGCAACGCCCTTCCGCAAGCCGCCTGGCGCGCGGCGCGACTTCGCGCTATCGCCCTGCTTGCCGCGTTCGCGCTGCCGTGGCTGGCGGCGCTTGCCGCCCTCGCCCTGCGTCTGGGCGGACGCACCTCCGCGCTGGTGGTCGCAGCCGCCGGCCTGCTGCTCATCGCCTTCACCGCCATGCTGCAGTGGCGGCGTCGCGACCTGCGCTGGCTGCTGCGTGCGCTCAACGCGCGTGCCGACATGGAGGACAGCGCCGACCTGTTGGCCGCGGCGCCGCCCACCGGCACGCTGCAGCAGCTGCAGCGCCAGCGCCTGCAGCAGCGGCTGGCGGCGCATCCCGCCGACCTGCGCACCGCCTGGCCGTGGCCTCGGCTGGCGGTGTCGGTGCCGGGGGCTGCACTGCTGCTGGCAGGCGCGTTGCTGTGGCCGCAGCGCGCTCCGGATCTGGGGCGTCCGGCGCCTGGCGCCGCCATCGCAACGTCACCCTTGCGGCTGGCATCCAGCCAGCTGCAGATTGCGCCGCCTCGTTATACCGGCCTTCCCGTGCGCCGCGTCGGCACGCTGTCGGCGTCCGCCCCGCAAGGTACCCAGCTGCGCTGGACGCTGACATTCAGCGGCACGCCGGGCCGCGTCGCGCTGGTCTTCCTCGATGGCCGGCGTCTTCCGCTGCAACAGCGCGGGAACGACTGGCAGGGCGGGCTGCGGCTGGACGCCTCCGCGCTCTACCGCATCGAACTCGACGGCCGCCTGCTGGATGCCGACAAACCGCATCGCCTCGACGCGCTTCCCGACCGCCCGCCGCAGCTCAAGGTGCTGGCCCCGGCGCGCAGCCTGAGCCTCGCGCCGCCGACGCAAGCCGGCTGGGAGCTGGCCTTCGAGGTGGAGGACGACTACGGCGTCGCCACGCAGGCCACGCTGCAGCTCACGCTGGCGCAGGGCAGCGGCGAGAACATCACCTTCCGTGAGCTCAGCCTGCCGCTGCAGGGGCAAGGCAGCCGCCTGCGCCGTCGCTTCAGCCACCGGGTGGCGCTGCCCACTCTTGGCCTGCAGCCGGGCGACGACCTGATCGCGCGGCTGGTGGCGCAGGACAATCGCAGCCCGCAGCCACAGGTCGCGCGCAGCCCCGCGCTGATCCTTCGCCTCCAGGCTGCGGCCAGCGAGGAGTCAAGCGGCATCGAAGGCGTGGTCAAGCGCGTCCTGCCCGCGTATTTCCGCAGCCAGCGGCAGATCATCCTGGACGCCGAAGCGCTGCTGAAGCAGAAGCCCAAGCTCGCGAGCGAGCGCTATCTGCAGAAGTCCGATGGCATTGGCGTCGACCAGCGCATCCTGCGCCTGCGCTACGGGCAGTTCCTCGGCGAGGAAGCGGAAGGCGAGCCCAGCCTGCCCACCGCCGACGAAGACGGACACGACAACGAGACCGGCGACCACGCCGGCCACGACCATCCCGCGCCTGCGCCCGCCAGCACCTTCGGCCAGGACGTCGACCTGCTGGAAGCCTACGGCCATACCCACGACCACGCCGAAGCCGCCACCCTGCTCGACCCGCAGACCCGCGCCACCCTGAAACTGGCGCTGGACCAGATGTGGCAGTCCGAACTGCAGCTGCGCCAGGGCCATCCCGAACGCGCCCTGCCGTTCGCCTACAAGGCACTCGGGCACATCAAGCAGGTGCAGCAGGCGGAACGCATCTATCTGGCACGGGTGGGTCCGCAGCTGCCGCCGATCGACGAGAGCCGCCGCCTGGGCGGCAAGCGCGAAGGGCTGGCGCCGCGCCCGGACCCGCTGCGCACCGCGCCGCCCGCCGAGGCCGGAGTCGCGGCGCTGTGGCAGCAGCTGGACGCGGTGCCGCCGCGCCCGATGTCCGCACCCGCGCTGGAGGCACTGCAGGCCTGGTTGCGCCAGCACGGCCAACGCGTCGCCGACCCGCTGGCGCTGCAGGCCGCGCTGGATGCCCTGCGGCGCGATCCCGCCTGCAAGGCATGCCGCGAGCGCCTGCGCGCCCTGCTGTGGCCGCTGCTGCCCGTGCCGCCGGCAGCGGTCGCGCGCCGGCCCGCGCCCGACGCGCAGGGGCAGCGTTACCTCGATGCGCTGGATGCGGAGGCGAAGCAATGACCGCAGTCATGCCCGAGGTCCTCACCGCCGGCGTGCTGGCGCTGGCCGCGCTGCTGGCCTGTACGCGCCTGCTGCATGGCCACCAGCGCCGTGATCGCAGCCAGACCACGCCGCGCTGGAAGCTGCCGCTGCTGCTGGCCGCGCAGCCGCTGTTGGCGGCGCTGCTCTACTTCGGCCTGTTTCCGCCGGCGCGGCCGATCGATGCCAGGGTGATGACCGTCTACACCGCGGGCGCGAAGTCCGGCGCGGCCGATGCCGGCACGCTGCGCATCGCGCTGCCCGAAGCACCCGCAGGCATCGGCGCGGAGCCGGCGCCCGACCTCGCCACCGCCCTGCGACGCCATCCCGGCGTGCGCGGCCTGCGCATCGTCGGCAGCGGGCTTGATGTGCGTGACCGGGAGGCCGCCCGCGGCCTTCCGCTGCGCTTCCATCCCGCATCGCGCCCGGTCGGGATCATCGACCTGAAGGCACCGGCGACGGTGGCGCCCGGCAACGCCTTCAGCGTGCGTGGGCGGGTTGGCGGCATCGAGGCCGGCACGCTGGAACTGCTGGACCCCGCCGCGCGCGCCATCGCTAGCACGGCCGTGGCGGCGGATGGCGGTTTCATCCTGCAGGGCGTGGCGCGCAGCGGCGGCTCGTTCTCTTTCCAGCTGCGCCTGCGCGATGCGGAAGGTCAGGTCCGGGACAGCGTGCCCCTGCCGCTGCAGGTCATCGCACCCGTTGCGCCGCGCCTGCTGGTGCTGGCCGGCGCGCCCGATCCGGAGCTGAAGTACCTGCGCCGCTGGGCGCTGGATGCCGGCGTCGGCCTGCATACGCGGGTCAGCGTCGGTGCCGGTCTGGTGCTGGGCGACGCGCCGCTGCCGCTGGACGCCGACACCCTCCGGCGGTTCGACGCGGTGCTGCTGGATACCCGCAGCCTGCAGGCGCTGGGCGAGGCCGAGCTGCGCGCGCTCACCGCCGCCATCCGCAACGGACTGGGCGTGCTGCTGCGGTTGGATGCGCCGCTGACGCCAACGTCGCGCTCACGCCTGCGCCACTGGGGTTATAGGGTGGATGCCGGCGCCCGCAGCGCACCTGCGCAGCTGGCGAACACCTCGCTGCAGCCCACTGCCGAGCACGCCCTGCCCGGCCTGAGCCGGACCGTGGTGACCGTGCAAGCCGGCGATGCGCTGCCGCTGCTGCGCGATGCGCGGGGGCAGCCGCTTGCGTGGTGGCGTCCGCTGGGGCGCGGCCGCGTGGGGCTGGTTGCGCTGGCCGACAGCTACAGGCTGCCGCTGGCTGGCCATGCTCCCGCGCACGCGCGCCTGTGGAGCGGCCTGCTCGCGGGCATCGCCCGCCCGGCCATCGCCGCCACGCAGGCGCCGCCTTCCGGACCGTTCTGGGCCGGCCAGCGGGCGGTGCTGTGCGGCATCGATCACGCCGCTGCGGTGATCGCGCCCGACGGCAGCCGCATATCGCTGGCCGTGGATCCGGCGGCCGGCGCACGCCGCTGCGCCGCGTTCTGGCCGCGCACGCCCGGCTGGCACCGGTTGCAGACCCGAGCCCTGCAAACTGCATTTGCCGTGCTGCCGGCCGACGCAGGCCAGGCCTGGCAGGCGCAACGCCGGTTCGATGCCACCGCGGCGCTGGCTTCGGATGCGCCCGCCCCGCGGGCCTCGCCGGCCACCGTCACCCAGCGCGGCGCAGCGTGGCCGTGGCTGGCCGCATGGCTGGCGCTGGCGACGCTGGTCTGGTGGCTGGAACGGCGGCGGGCGTCGCCGCAGCCGTAGTGACTCAGCGCTTCTTGCGCACGTACAGCACCAGCGCGTGGTCGGCGATCTCGTAGCCGTGCTCGGCGGCGATCTTCTGCTGCAGGCGCTCGATCTCGTCGCTGTGGAACTCGATCACCTTGCCCGTGTCCACATCGACCATGTGGTCGTGGTGTTCGCCCCGGTCCAGCTCGTAGACGGCGGTGCCGCCCTCGAAGTTGTGCTTGAGCACCAGGCCGGCGGATTCGAACTGGGTCAGCACCCGGTAGATCGTGGCCAGGCCGATTTCCTCGGACTCCGCCAGCAGCTGGCGGTAGATGTCCTCGGCGGTCATGTGCCGCGGCTTGGCGTGCTCCAGCAGTTCCAGGATGCGCAGCCGCGGATGGGTGACCTTGAGCCCGGCCTTGCGAAGATCCTGCGACATCGACATCTCTCCGTGAACAATCCAGTGCCGCCTGCCGGCATGTGAACGCCGCCGCCGCGCCCCGCGCCAACGCAGCTTGCGGCGGGCCGATGCGACGTGCCGGGAGTGTATCATCGGCACCTCCGCCACTGCCCCGCCCTGCCGATGCGCAAGCTGCTCGTACTCTTCCTTGCAACCCTGCTGGTCAGCGGCTGCGGCCTGCTGTACCGGCAGCCGGTGTTCCAGGGCAACCTGCTCGACAAGACCGCGGTCGACCAGCTGCAGGCGGGGATGGACCGGCAGCAGGTGATGGTGCTGCTGGGCACGCCGTCGATCCGCGACCCCTTCCACCACGACCGCTGGGACTACGTCGCCAGCCAGCGCATCGGCCGCACCGGCAAGCCGGAAGTGAAGACGATGACGCTGTGGTTCGAGAACGGCCAGCTGTCGCGCTGGGAAGGCGAATATTTCCCCGAGCAGGATTCCGAGCTGTCGCGCAACGCGATCCGCTACTTCGGCCCGAACCTGGCCAAGGACAAGAACAAGCGCCGCCGCTGAGGGCGCCCGGCGCCGCCTCAGCGGCCGCGCGTCCCGACGCGGGCCCCAGCCTTCCCCGCACGCAGCCGGCGCGCCTGCTTGGGGTCGCGTTGCAGCGGCCGGAGCAGCTCGACGCGGTCGCCCGGATGCAGCCGGGTCTCCCGCGAGGCGGCGACGCCGAACACCGCCAGCGCAACGAACCCGCCCTCCAGCCGCCAGCCGGCCGCGTCCAGCGCATCGCCGACGCGGGCGTCCGCCGCCACTTCCAGATCAACGCACTCGGCGCGATGCGGCCAAGCGCGCAGCAGCTGCACCCGCATCAGTCTGCCCTCTTGTCCGCCTCGCGCACGAAATCATCGACCATGCGGTCGGCCAGCCCCTGCATGCCCAGCTGCAGCGCGGGCGCCAGCAGGCGATTCTGCGGCTCGAAATCCAGCCGCAGCGACACCTTGCAGGCCGACTCGTCCAGCGCATGGAACTCCCAGCGCCCTTGCAGGCGCCGGAAAGGCCCATCGCGCAGCGCCATGTCGATGTGGTGCGGCGGGCTGAGCTGGTTCTCGGTGGTGAACCAGGTGTAGAACCCCCCGACGCCGAGGTCCAGCCGCGCCACCAGGCGGCCTTCTCCCTCCTCCAGCAACTGCGCCTGCCGGCACCAGTCGAAGCGGCGCGGGTAGGCGGCAACATCATTGACCAGTGCGAACATCCGGGACGCGGAATGTTCGACGAGGGCGCTGCGCAAAATGACGGGCATCGAAAGATCCGGGCCGGGAGGACGCACCGCGGCGCGTCCGGATCGGCGAGAATGGCGGGATGAGCAAGAAGAACGGCAAGGATAAGCCAAACGGCGGTGGCACCATCGCCCTCAACAAGCGCGCGCGCCACGAGTACAGCTTCGAACAGAAGTTCGAGGCCGGCCTTGCGCTGCAGGGCTGGGAACTGAAGGCGATCCGCGCCGGCCGCGCCAACATCGGCGATGCCTATGCGGTGGTGCTGCAGGGCGAACTGTTCCTGATCGGCGCGCAAATCACCCCGCTGATCCAGGCGTCGACGCATGTCGTCGCCAACGATCGCCGCACCCGCAAGCTGCTGCTGCACCGGCACGAGATCGACACCCTGATGGGCCGCATCCAGCGCGACGGCTACACATTGGTTCCCACCGCGTTGTACTGGAAAGGCAACAAGGTGAAGGTCGAGCTGGCGCTGGCAAAGGGCAAGCAGAGCCACGACAAGCGCGAGGCCAGCAAGGAGCGCGACTGGAACCGCGAGAAGCAGCGCCTGATGCGCCGGCACAACAAGGACGCCTGATCGCGCGCCGCGGGGCGCGCGCATCCATGCGCCGGTCAACGCGGGGAAAAACGCACAAACGAAAACGGCCGCCACTGGGGCGACCGCTTGCGTGTGTTGCGTCGTCTACCGATTCCGAAGGTGGCGTCCCCACGGGGATTCGAACCCCGGTCGCTACCGTGAAAGGGTAATGTCCTAGGCCTCTAGACGATGGGGACAGAACCGGAAACGCTTTGAAAAATGGTGGAGCCAGGCGGGATCGAACCGCCGACCTCCTGCATGCCATGCAGGCGCTCTCCCAGCTGAGCTATGGCCCCACGGGGCTGGAAAGACGCGCATTCTGGGGGTGAAATCGGGAACCGTCAAGCGTTTTCTCAACAAATTTTCAGCGCGTCTTCATCGACGTGCAGCGTGGCCACGCCGTGCCCGCGTTCGGCGAGGTACTGCAGCCACTTGCCGAGGAAGGTGTTCATGCGCAGGCGATGGTCGAGGATGCGCTGCGGCGGCGGATACATGCCGATCACGTCCTGCCAGCGGCTGCCCGCGTAGCAGTGCGTGGCCTCCACCTGGCGCGCATCGCGGTACAGGCGCAGGCTGGCCGACGGATCGGCCATGCCGGTCTGCGGATCGATGAGGCCGTAGCTCATGCGCAGCTCGCTGGTGTAGGCATGGCGCTCCACCACTTCCAGGCGCACGTCGAGGCCGTCGCCGATCAAGGAGACATACGTGCCGCAGCCGAGGTCGGAAACTTCGAACAGCCGCTGCAGCCGCGCGTGGTTTTCCGAGTACAGGCCCATCAGCCAGCCGAAGCGGCTGATGGCGGGAACGCGGGCGCGGCGTGCAAGTGCGGTGGTCATGGATCGATCGTACACGCCCGCCGGCGCGCGCGGCAGCATTGACGCATGCGCCGCGCAGGCACAGGCTGGCGGGGTCCCACGCGCCGCACGGAGCGGTCAGTACATCTCGCGATTGATGCCCAGGTGCTTCATCACCCGGCTGGCGATTTCCTCGATCGAGGCGTTGGTGGTGCTGAGCAGTTCGATGCCCTCCCGGCGCAGCATGGTCTCCGCCTGCGCGACCTCGCGCTTGCAGGTGTCCAGCTGCGCGTAGCGCGAATCCGGCCGCCGCTCCTGACGGATCTGGTGCAGCCGCTGGGGGTCGATGGTCAGGCCGAACAGCTTGCCGCGGTACTGGCGCAGCCTGGCCGGCAGGCGCTCGCCTTCCAGGTCTTCCGGCGTCAGCGGGTAGTTGGCCGCCTTCACCCCGTGCTGCAGGGCCAGGTAGACGCAGGTGGGCGTCTTGCCGGCGCGCGAGACCGCGACCAGGATCACGTCTGCATCCGAGTAGTCCGGCTTGACGCCGTCGTCGTGGGTCAGCGCGTAGTTCATCGCGTTGATGCGCTGGTGGTAGATGTCGAAGTCCACGATGCCGTGCGCGCGGCCGATCTGGGCCTCACGGCTGCGGCCCAGCTCCTGCTCCAGCGGGGCGATGAACGGCGCGAACACATCCAACATCAGCGCCCCGCTCTCGGCGAGCAGGATGTTGAGATTGGGGTCGACGCAGGAATTGACCACGATCGGCCGCAGCCCCCGCGCTGCGCCGGCGGCACGGATGCGCTCGGCGGCTTCCTTCGCCTTTTCCGGTGTATCCACGAACGGCAGCCGGTCGCTGGAGAAGCGCACGCCGCTGAACTGGGTCAGCAGGCTGTGGCCGATGGTTTCGGCAGTGATGCCGGTACCGTCGGAGACATAGAACACGGGTCGAGCGGATTCCATCGGGATTCCTCGCGGGCGCTCGGGGTAAAATAGCGGACTTCCGCGCGCTTGCGCCGCACACGCCCCCCACGGAGCCCGCCTTGAGCACCCCCGCCTCGACCAGCAACGTCCTCTGGTTGCACGACCTGCGCCTGTCCGACCTCGCCCAGGTGGGCGGCAAGAACTCCTCGCTGGGCGAGATGATCGGCCAGCTGGCCGACCTCGGCGTGTCGGTGCCGGGCGGCTTCGCCACCACCGCGGACGCGTTCAAGGCCTTCATCGCCCACAACGACCTGCACGCCCGCATCTACGACAAGCTGGCGACGGTCGACGTGGAAGACGTGTCGGCGCTGACCAGGGCCGGCGCCGAGATCCGGGCCTGGGTGATCGATGCACCGCTGCAGCCGCAGCTGGATGCCGACATCCGCGCCGCCTACGCGCAGCTGTGCACCGATGCGGGCGGCGAGGACATCGCGGTCGCGGTGCGTTCCTCCGCCACCGCCGAGGACCTGCCCGACGCCAGCTTCGCCGGCCAGCAGGAGACCTTCCTCAACGTGACCGGCGCCGACGACGTGGTGCGCAAGGTCAAGGAAGTCTTCGCCAGCCTGTACAACGACCGCGCCATCGCCTACCGCGTACACCACGGTTTCGCCCACGAGGACGTGTTCCTGTCCGCCGGCGTGCAGCTGATGGTGCGCTCCGACGTCGGCGCGTCCGGCGTGCTGTTCACCCTCGACACCGAATCCGGCTTCCGCGACGTGGTGTTCGTCACCGCCAGCTACGGCCTGGGCGAGATGGTCGTGCAGGGCGCGGTGAACCCGGACGAGTTCTACGTCTACAAGCCCACCCTGCAGCAGGGCAAGCCGGCGATCCTGCGCCGCTCGCTGGGCAGCAAGCAGCTGCGCATGGTCTATTCCGACGTGCCGGGCGAGCGCGTGCGCACCGAGGAGACGCCGGCCGGGCTGCGCGGCAAGTTCTCGATCACCGATGCCGACGTGGAGGAACTGTCCAGGCAGGCGCTGGTCATCGAGCAGCACTACGGCCGCCCGATGGACATCGAGTGGGGCAAGGACGGCCACACCGGCAAGCTGTACATCCTGCAGGCGCGCCCGGAGACGGTGAAGTCGCGCGCGCACGCCACCCAGATCGAGCGCTACACCCTGGGCGGCCGCGGCAAGGTGCTCTCCGAGGGCCGCGCCATCGGCCACAAGATCGGCAGCGGCACCGCCCGCGTGGTGCGCAGCCTGGACGACATGAACCGGGTGCAGCCGGGCGACGTGCTCATCGCCGACATGACCGACCCCGATTGGGAGCCAGTGATGAAGCGCAGCGCCGCCATCGTCACCAACCGCGGCGGCCGCACCTGCCACGCGGCGATCATCGCGCGCGAGCTGGGCGTGCCGGCGGTGGTCGGCACCGGCGACGCGCTGGATTCGATCCAGGACGGCGACACCGTCACCGTGAGCTGCGCCGAGGGCGACACCGGCTTCATCTACCAGGGCGCCCTGCCCTTCGAGCGCACCACCACCGACCTCGGCAACATGCCGCCGGCGCCGCTGAAGATCATGATGAACGTGGCCAACCCGGACCGCGCCTTCGACTTCGGCCAGCTGCCGAACGCCGGCATCGGCCTGGCGCGGCTGGAGATGATCATCGCCAGCCACATCGGCGTGCACCCGAAGGCGCTGCTGGAATACGCCAAGCAGGACGCCGACACCAAGGCGAAGATCGACGCCCGCATCGCCGGCTACGAAAGTCCGGTGGAGTTCTATATCGAGCGGCTGAAGGAAGGCATCGCGACGATCGCGGCCTCGGTGTATCCCAAGCCGGTGATCGTGCGCCTGTCGGACTTCAAATCGAACGAATACGCCAACCTGCTCGGCGGCTCGAAGTACGAGCCGCACGAGGAGAACCCGATGATCGGGTTCCGCGGCGCCTCCCGCTACATCGACCCCAGCTTCAAGGCCGCGTTCGCGCTGGAGTGCGTGGCGGTCAAGCGCGTGCGCGAGGCGATGGGCCTGGACAACGTGTGGGTGATGATCCCGTTCGTGCGCACGCTGGAGGAAGGCCGCCAGGTGGTCGAGGTGCTGCGCGAGAACGGCCTGGTGCAAGGCGAGCACGGGCTCAAGATCATCATGATGTGCGAGGTCCCGTCCAACGCGCTGCTGGCCGACGAGTTCCTGGAGATCTTCGACGGATTCAGCATCGGCTCCAACGACATGACCCAGCTCACCCTGGGCCTGGACCGCGACAGCGCCATCGTCGCCGGCCTGTTCGACGAGCGCGATCCGGCGGTCAAGAAGATGCTGTCGATGGCCATCCAGTCCGCCCGCGCCAAGGGCAAGTACGTGGGCATCTGCGGCCAGGGGCCCAGCGACCATCCGGATCTGGCGCAGTGGCTGATGGAACAGGGCATCGAATCGGTGTCGCTCAACCCGGACACCGTGGTCGACACCTGGCTGGCGCTGGCGAAGGCCAAGCACTGATCCTTGCCTTGCGCCACAACGGGCCTGCGGGAGGGGTACTCCCTCCCGGGCCTTCGCAGGCAAGCCTCCGGTTCACCCTTTGCCGTGCCGGGGCGGTAAAGTAGCGCGCATGGCACGCCTGTTCGGCCACCTGCTGCTTGCGTTCTGTCTGCTCCTCAATGGGGTCGGCGTGGCCGCGGCCGCAATCACCATGACGCTGGCCCATGCCGATCACGCCAGCCGCAACCATTCCGGCCAGAACCATTCCGGCCCGGCGGCCCCGGCGGATGCGACGCAAGACTGTCCGTCCCATGCGCAGGCGCCGACCGACACCGACTGCTGCGACCCCGGAAACTGCGATGGTGCCTGCGCCCAGCACGCCGTTGCCGCGCTTAAGCTGCTGCATGGCTTCGGCAGCGAAGACCTCGGTCCCGGCTACCAGACGGTGACCGCGCCGGCGCGCGCCGATCCGGCCCGGCGGCGGGCGGTCCGCCCACCGATCGCCTGAGCGCACGCTCGGCGGGGCAGCGTCGCGATGAAGCCGATGCATGGACTCCGCCACAACCGTCCTTGACCTTCCCCCCGGGGCAACCCCTATACGGTTCGTCGCCCTGTCTCCCCAGTGTGGAGCCCCAATGTCATCACGCGATCTCCCCTCTCGCCTTGGCGCCGAGCTGTCGCGCCGTCGTTTCGTGACCGGCCTGGCCGCAGGCGGCGTCGTGGCCGGCGCCCTGCCGCACTGGCCGGCGTTCGCCGCGCCCTCGCCGCGGGCCGCGGCGGTGCCGGAATTGCGCGGCACCGATTTCAATCTCGCCATCGGCCGCTCGCCGGTCAATTTCACCGGCCGCGAGCGCATGGCCACCACGATCAACGGCTCGCTGCCCGCTCCTACCCTGCGCTGGCGCGAAGGCGACACCGTCACCCTGCGGGTGGCCAACCGGCTGCGCGGCGCGCAGTCGTCGATCCACTGGCACGGCATCATCCTGCCGGCCAACATGGACGGCGTGCCCGGCCTGAGCTTCGACGGCATCGCACCGGGCGAGTCCTACCTCTACCGGTTCCGGCTCAACCAGTCGGGCACCTACTGGTACCACAGCCATTCGATGTTCCAGGAGCAGGCGGGCCTGTACGGCGCGATCGTGATCGAGCCGCGCGAACCGCCGCCCTACCACCACGACCGCGAGCACGTGGTGCTGCTGTCGGACTGGACCGATCTCGATCCGGTCGCCCTGTTCCGCCGCATGAAGAAAATGGCGGGCTACGACAACTACTACAAGCGCACCGTCGGCGACTTCATGCGCGACGTGCGCGAGGACGGCCTGGCGGCCACACTGGAAGATCGCGGCATGTGGGGGCGCATGCGGATGACCCCGACCGACCTGTCAGACATCAACGCCCACACCTACACCTACCTGATCAACGGCACCGCGCCGGCCGGCAACTGGAGCGGCCTTTTCCGCCCCGGCGAGAAGGTGCTGCTGCGCTTCATCAACGGCTCGGCGATGACCTATTTCGACGTGCGCATCCCCGGCCTGAAGATGACCGTGGTGGCGGCCGACGGCCAGTACATCCACCCGGTCAGCGTGGACGAGTTCCGCATCGCGGTGGCCGAGACCTTCGACGTGATCGTCGAACCCCGCGGCCAGGATGCCTACACGATTTTCGCCCAGGACATGGGCCGCACCGGCTATGCGCGCGGCACGCTGGCCGTCCGCCCCGGCCTGGAAGCGCCGCTGCCCGCCATCGACCCGCGCCCGCTGCTGACCATGGACGACATGGGCCACGGCGGCATGGACCACGGCGCGCACGGGAGCGCGAAGCCCATGGAAGGCGGCTGCGGCGCCCGCATGGGCATGGAGGGCGGCTGCGGTGCCAGCATGGGCCACGCCGGCCACGGCAAGGGCGCGGCGGGCGGCATGCAGCAGCACCCGGCTTCGGAAACCGGCAATCCGCTGCTGGACATGCAGGCGATGTCACTTGCCCCCAGGCTCGACGATCCCGGCATCGGCCTGCGCGGCAACGGCCGCACCGTGCTGACCTACGGCGCGATGAAGAGCCTGTTCGACGATCCCGACGGCCGCGAGCCCTCGCGCGAGATCGAATTGCACCTGACTGGCCACATGGAGAAGTTCGCCTGGTCGTTCGATGGCAAGAAGTTCATGGATGCCGAACCGCTGCGGCTCAACTACGGCGAGCGCATGCGCATCGTGCTGGTCAACGACACCATGATGACCCACCCGATCCACCTGCACGGGCTGTGGAGCGACCTCGAGGACGAGAGCGGCAACTTCCACCTGCGCAAGCACACCGTCGACATCGCGCCCGGCACCAGGCGCAGCTACCGCGTGCGCGCCGACGCGCTCGGCCGCTGGGCCTACCACTGCCATCTGCTTTACCACATGGAAGCGGGAATGATGCGCGAAGTGCGGGTGGAGGAATGAGCACGATGGACAGCATGCACCCGATGCCGTGGAATGCCCTCGCGTTGGCGCTTGGCCTCACCGTCTCCGCCGGCGCACAGGCGCAGGATCACGCCCACCACAAGCACCTCCCATCCACGCAGCAGGCGCACGCGGCAACACCGGCGACGCCGCCGCCGGCCCATGCCGATCACGCCGGCCATGCGGCTCACGCCGCCGATACCGCAAACAAGCCGGCGCCGCCGGCAACGCCCGCGATGGAACACGCCCACATGGGCCACGCCACGCCCAAGGCGGACGCGGCCGGGCATTTCGACATGAACCACGGCGCGATGGATCACGGGTCGATGAATCATGGATCGACGGATCACGCCGCCATGGGCCACGGCGCGGCCGGGACATCCGCGCAGCCGCTCGCCCCGATCCCGGTGGTGACCGATGCGGATCGCGCGGCGGCATTCCCGGAACTGAAGCTGCACATGGAGCACGCCTCGGAGGTGAACAGCCTGGTGATGTTCAATCGCCTCGAAGGCTGGGATGCCGACCACGGCAGCGGCCAGGCCTGGGAAGCGCAGGCCTGGATCGGCACCGACCTCAACCGCCTGTGGCTGCGCTCGGAAGGCGAGCGCAGCGACGGCCACACCGAATCGGCCGATCTGGAAGTGCTGTACGGGCGCAGCGTGTCCGCCTGGTGGGACGTGGTCGGCGGCATCAGGCGCGACTTCAAGCCCGGCGGTTCGCAGACCTGGGCGGCGTTCGGCGTGCAGGGCTTGGCGCCCTACAAGTTCGAAGTGCAGGCCACGGCGTACGTCGGCGAATCCGGGAAGACCGCGGCCAGCATCGAGGCGGAGTACGAGGTGCTGCTGACCAATCGCCTCGTCCTGCAGCCGCTGGTTGAGGCGAGCCTGTACGGCAAGGACGATCCGCGCCGCGGCATCGGCTCCGGCCTGAGCACGGCCGAAGCCGGCCTGCGCCTGCGCTACGAGTTCACCCGCCGGGTTGCCCCGTACATCGGCGTCGTCCACGAACGCGCGTTCGGCAGAACCGCCGACCTGCGTACGGCCGGAGGCGAAGCCACCCGAGATACCCGCATGGTCGCGGGCGTCCGCATCTGGTTCTGAGGAGGAGTCGCATGTCTTTCAAATACCGCACCCCTGCACGCGGCCACGTCCACCGCCAGTGGACCGGCCTGATCCTGGCCTCGTCCCTGGCCCTGAGCGCCTGCGCCAAGCCCGCTGATCCGCCTGCCGGCGCCGCTGCCGCAACAACGCCCATGCCCGCCACCGCGGCACAGCCGGCGGAACCGTTCGCGTCGCCGCCTGCGGCCGGTCCGAATGGCGACAATCACGCACAGCCACGCCTGGTGGTCACCAAGACGCCGACCTGCGGCTGCTGCCATCTGTGGGTGGAGCACATGCAGCAGGCAGGTTTCCAGGTCGAGGTCCGCGACGTCGATGACCTGGGCTCTGTGAAGGAGCGTGTCGGCGTGCCCTACGGCAAGGGTTCCTGCCATACCGCCGAGATCGAGGGCTATTTCGTCGAGGGTCATGTCCCCGCCGGGGACGTGAAGCGCCTGTTGGCCGAACGGCCCGATGCCAAGGGCCTGACCGTGCCAGGCATGCCAATGGGATCGCCCGGCATGGAAACGCCGGATGGGCGGGTCCAACCCTACGTGGTGGAACTGGTGGCCAAGGACGGTTCCACCTCGCCGTTCGCCCACCACGGGCACTGACTCGCCCCATTCCAAATCTCGTTACCGGTTCCATTTTGACTGCGCTGTTACGGGAGGACGCATGAGCGGACGCCGGCACCACGCACATGGCCACGACCGCAGCCGCCCGCACGCCAACCCCGCGCCCGCCAATGGCGGCGTCATCGATCCGGTCTGCGGCATGCAGGTGGATCCGGCTACGACGCCCCACCGTGCCGGGCGCGCGGGCACCACCTACCAATTCTGTTCGGCGCGCTGCCGCGAGAAGTTCATCGCCGACCCGGCGCATTTCCCGACGCCGTCCCCGAACGCAGCGGTGGCCGGCACGCTGTACGTCTGCCCGCTGCATCCGGAGATCCGCCAGTTGATGACGGTGGTGGCGATCATGGCCGGCCTGCTGCCGATCATGTGGAGCCATGGCACCGGTTCGGAGATCATGCGCCGGATCGCCGCGCCGATGGTGGGCGGGATGGTGTCTTCCACCGTGCTGACGCTGGTGGTGATCCCGGTGATCTATGCGCTGGTGAAGCAGCGCGGCGCGCGGTCCGCCGGCTGACCGCGCGCGCAGGACGCAGGGCACGTTGATCGTGCCTTTGCGGCCTGCGCGTTATCCTGCCGGGCCCTGCCGCGGCCGCGGCAAGGATGCGCACTCAACCATCGGAGCCAAGATGCAGCCCAGCGTTCCCGCCGCCGCACCGCAACACGAACAGGCCACGCAGTTGGCGCGCGAACTGCGCGGCATCGACTGGCTGCAGCTGCTCGAGGCCTGGGGCCTGCGGCTGCTGGCGGCGCTGGCGATCTTCATGATCGGCCGCTGGTTGGCGCGGCGGATGAGCACCGGTCTCGGGCGCGTGCTTGGCCGCGCCAACGTGGATAGCACGCTGAGCGGCTTCCTCGGCAACATCGCCTACGCGGTGATGCTGGTGCTGGTGATCATGACCGCGCTGGCGGCGATCGGCATTCCCACCACCTCGATGTTCGCCGTCCTTGGCGCCGCGGGCCTGGCAGTAGGCCTGGCGCTGAAGGATTCGCTGTCCAACATCGCCTCGGGGGTGATGTTGATCGTGCTGCGGCCGTTCCGCGCCGGCGACCACGTGGTGATTGCGGGACAGGAGGGCACGGTGCTGGAGATCCGCGTATTCCAGACCCGGCTGCGCGCGTTCGACCACCGCGTGGTGATCCTGCCCAACAGCGAGATCACCACCGCCCCGATCGTCAACCACTCGCAGCTGCCGCAGCGCCGCTTCGACGTCACCGTCGGCGTGGGCTACGAGGACGACCTGCACAAGGCCCGCCAGATCCTGCTGCAGATCGCCGAGAGCGAGCCGAAGGTGCTCGCGGAGCCGGCGCCGATGGTGCAGGTGGTCAACCTTGGCGAAAGCAGCGTCGATCTGACCCTGTTCGCATTCGCACGCAACGAGGACTATGGCGATGCGCGCAGCCGGGTCATCGAGGCGATCCGCAACGAGCTGATCGGCAGCGGCCTGAACATCCCCTACCCGCAGCGCGACCTGCACGTCTACCATCGCGACGCCGACGGCCGTCCGATTGCCGACATCCTGCTGCGCGGGATGGCGGACGATGGCGACCAGCCGAGCAGCCGCGAACGCTGAAACCGCCGGCGGCCTCAGCCAGCGATGCGGTTGCGACCGGCGCGCTTCGCCTCGTAAAGCAGCGCATCGGCCCGCGCGACCAGATCCTCGATGCGGACGGCGCCGGCGCGCTCGGCAATGCCGGCGCTCACCGACAGCCGCCGTTCCGGCGCATAGGCGCTGCAATCGATCGCCTCCACGCGCTGGCGCATCGCCTCGCAGATTTCGCGTGCGCGCTCCAGCGGAATCCGCTCGAACAGGACCGCGAACTCCTCGCCGCCCCAGCGCGCCAGCATGCCGGCGCCGTCCAACGCGTCGCGCAGCGCATGCGCCACGGCGACCAGCGCCTGATCGCCCGCGGCGTGCGAGTAGCGATCGTTGATCTGCTTGAAATGGTCGATGTCGAACAGCGCGAAGCAAAGCGGCCGGCGGGTGCGCAGGGCGCGCGCGAAGGCCAGCTGCAGTTCGGCATCCAGACTGCGGCGGTTGCCGACGCCGGTCAACGCATCCTCCAGCGCCATCCGCGCGAACGCTTCCGATTGCTGGCCCAGCTTGTCCAGCAACACCGACTTCTCGAGGTCGGACTCGCGCAGGCGTTCGGCGTGCAGGCGCAGGTCGTGGGTCCGCTCCGCCACCGTTTCCTCGAGGCGGGCCGCGCGCCGGCGCAGGCTGCCCACGCGCCAGAGGTAGACCGCGTACACGCAGGCCAGCCCCAGCAGGATCGCGGCGACGATGAAACCGCGCCGCTGCCAGGGCTGCGGTGCGATCTCGATGGCAACCCCGGTCACCTCGCTGCTCCAGCCCTGGTCCAGGCCGGGAGCGGAGACGTTGACGTGGAAGCGGTAGTTGCCGGGATCGAGGTTGGTGTACTGGGCGCTGCGCAGGTTGCCGCGCTCCACCCAGCCGGGATCGAAGCCCTCCAGCTGGTAGCGGTAGCGCAGGAAACGCGGCATCTGGAAGCTCACCGCGGCGAAGCGGAACTCCAGCTTGCGCGTGCCTGCAGGCAGCCGCAGAACCTCGTCCAGATGCACGGGCTTGCCATCGGCCAACACCTGCTCCACCACCACGTGCGGCAGCGCGTGCCGGTAGCTCTGCAGCGCCCCCGGATCCACCGCTGCGGCGCCGCGCGCAGTGGCGATCCACAGGTTGCCGCGCCCATCGCGCATCGCCGCAGGTCCGGAGCCGCCGTTGCACTGCGAACTGACGAGTCCGTCCGCCTCGCCGAAATGATCGACGGTGAGCTGGGCGCGGCGGCCGCCCAGCACCGCCTCCGCCTCGTCCCGCGCGATGCGCAGCACGCCGCGGTTCGATGCCAGCCACAGGTAGCCAAGACCGTCGTCGAGGATGGCGAACAGCGTATCCACCGGCAGGCCGTGCTCCAGGCTCAGCCCGCGTATCCGGCCCTGGCGGTAGCGCAACAGCCCGCGGTCGGTGGCCAGCCACATCGTGCCGTCGGCGTCTTCGTGGAAATCGAAGACGTCCTGCGCGCCGCGGACCAGGTTCGCCTCCAGCGGCAGCACCTCATCATCCACGACCCGCGCCACGCCGTTGCTGGTTCCCACCCACAGCGTGCCATCGCCGGCCACATGCAGCGCGATGATGAACTCGCGCGGCAATCCCTGCGCCACGCCGAATCCGCGGAACTGTCCATCGCGAAGCCGCACCAGTCCGCGGGTGGTGCCTATCCAGACGGTGCCATCTTTGCCTTCCGCCAGCGCCCGGATCTGGTTGCTGCCGGGCATGCCGTCGGCGGAGTCGTAGCGCGCCACCACCTGGCCGTCGCGCAGCCGCAGCACGCCGTCGGTGTAGGTGCCGACCAGCAGGCTGCCATCGCGGGCCTGCAGCAGGCTGAGGATGGAGTCGCCGGGCAGGCCATCCGCCTTGGTGTATCCGGCCACGATGGCGTTGTTGCGCCACAGGTTGAGGCCGCGACCGGTACCGATCCAGATGCCGCCGTCCGGTGCAGCTGCCAGCGCGCGGACGTAGTCGTCGCTCAGCCCCTGGTCGCTGTTCCAGGTAGTGAACGGCGCGTCGCTCAACCGCATCAGTCCGGCATTCGTTCCTACCCAGATGCTGCCTTCGCGATCGGCAAGCAGGGAGGCAACCCGGTTGTTCGGCAGTTCCCGCCGGCTGGTGAAGTGTTCCACGCCCGACCCGGCCAACCGGAACAACCCGTTGTTGACGGTCCCGATCCAAAGATGACCTGCATTGTCCTCCGCGAGGCTGGGCACGCCGTCCTCTGGCAGCCTGGGCGACAGCTGCACAAAGCGCCCGCTGCTGGCGTCGCGACGGTATACCCCGCGTTCGGTGCCCACCAGCAGGACACCGGCTCGCGTCTGCAGCAGGCGGAACACCGGCGCCTGCGGAAGGCCTGCCAGCGCACCCACCCGGATCGCCCGGCCGCCCACCACGTGGACCAGCCCGGCCGCCGTGGCGACCCACATGCTGCCGTCGCGGTCTTCCAGCAGGCTGAACACGACGTCGCTGGGAAGCCGGCCGTTCGCCACGTTGAACTGCAGCGCGCGACCGCGCTCCAGCATGCTCAAACCCATGCTTTCGGTGGCCGCCCACAGGCGCCCGTGGCGATCCAGCACCGCATCGAGGATCTCGTCCTGCGCCAGGCCATCGGCGCTTGTCCAGCTGCGCCAGCGATCCCCCTGCTTCACCGCCACCCCGCCCCGCGAGGTGCCAACGACCACGGCGCCGTTCGCCGCCGCGCGCACCGACCGCACGCCGTTGTCCCTCAGCGCAGGCGTATTGCCGCGGTCGAACTGGTGGAACTCCAGTCCGTTGTAGCGCACCAGGCCTTCCCAGGTGCCCAGCCACAGGTAGCCGTCGGGCGTCTGCGCAATGGCGTTGATCTGGTTATGGGGAAGTCCCTGTCGGGTGGTCCAGGTTTCCCTATAGAACGCCGAAATCGGCTTCTCGGGACGCGGCGGCGCCGTCGTCCGCACGGGCGTGGCCTGCATGGCCGCAGTTGCGTGCTTGGGCGCCGCCAACCACGCACACGACAGGATCAGCAGCCCGAAAGCCACCAGCCCCAGTGCCCTCCGGACGCCCCCTGCGGACATTCGGCAGCTGCCGGCGTCAGCCCACGGCCAGCCCGGCCATGGCGCCCATGTACCTGCGATAGTGGCGCAGTTCTTCGATCGAGTCGTGCACATCGCTCAGCGCGGTATGCGCAGAGGTCTTCTTCACCCCTTCCAGCACCGCCGGCGACCAGCGCCGCGCCAGCTCCTTGAGCGTGCTGACGTCGAGGTTGCGATAGTGGAAATGGCGTTCCAGCGCCGGCATCAGCCGGTGCAGGAAACGCCGGTCCTGGCAGATCGAATTGCCGCACATCGGCGAAACATTGGCCGGCACCCACTGGTGCAGGAACGCCAGCGTCTGCGACTCGGCATCGGCGAGCGGCACGCCCGCTTCCAGCACCCGTCGCCACAGCCCGGATCCCCCGTGCTGGCTGCGGTTCCATTCGTCCATCGCCTCCAGCGTGGCCAGCGGATGGGCGATGGCCAGCTCGGGCCCTTCGGCAAGCACGTTCAGCTGGCCGTCCGTCACCACGGTGGCGATCTCCAGGATGCCGTCGCGCTCGGTATCCAGCCCGGTCATTTCAAGATCGATCCAGATCAGGCAGTCTTGGGTGGGATCGGCAGGCATGGGCTCGCGCACGCGTTGGGGTGAGGGCATGATACCGGCTTGCCGACGGGACGCCGCATGCTGCAGACCACCGCCAATGCCATCGGCCACCACGCGATCCTGACCGCGATGCTGGCCCCGGCCTTCTTCCTCACCGCCACCGCTGGCCTGCTGGCCTCGGCCAATACGCGGCTGGCCCGGGTCGTGGACAGGCTGCGCGCACTGATAGCCAGTTGGGAGCACGACGCAACGGACGCCGGCGAGCGCGAGGAGCAGATCCGTCGCCACCGCCAGCGCGCACACCTGGTGCTGCGCGCCTGCCGGTTGCTGTACGGCGCCCTGGCCAGCTTCGTCGGCACCAGCCTGGCGCTGGCCACCGACGCGCTGGTGGGATTCCGGATGGGGGCGCTGCCCACCGCGATGGCGGTACTGGGCGTCCTGTTCCTGCTGGCGGCCAGCATCGCCATGTGGCGCGAAGTCAGCCTGGCGGTGAAGAGTTTCGATCTGGAGCTCGACCACAGCATGGCCGCGGCCCGGCGCCCGCCCACGCCGCCGGATGCCGCCGCGGACTGACGCGCCCGCGATCGCCTCAGGCGCCGCCCTTGCCCCGGCGGGCGCGGAAGTAGCCAGTCAGCATCGGTCCGGCGATAGCGGCCAGCACGCCGCCGGCCACTTCGATGCGATGGTTGTGGCGCGGATCGGCCAGCAGGTCGAATACGCTGCCCGCCGCACCGGTCTTGGGATCGAACGCACCGAACACCACCCGCGCCAACCGCGCATGCACCATCGCCATCGCGCACATCGCGCAGGGCTCCAGGGTCACGTATAGCGTGCAGCCGACCAGCCGGTGGTTGCCCAGCGCCTGCCCGGCTCGCCGCATCGCCACGATCTCCGCGTGCGCGCTCGGATCGCATTCGGCGATGTTGCGGTT
This sequence comes from Thermomonas sp. LB-4, assembly GCF_036409385.1. Taxonomy (NCBI): domain Bacteria; kingdom Pseudomonadati; phylum Pseudomonadota; class Gammaproteobacteria; order Lysobacterales; family Lysobacteraceae; genus Thermomonas; species Thermomonas sp. LB-4. Next base: position 156,071 of record NZ_JAXOFT010000001.1, read on the forward strand.
CCAGCCCTCGCCGACGACGTTGCCGTCGCCATCCACCACCACGGCGCCGACCGGGATCTCGTCATCCTCGTCGCGCGCGCGTTCGGCCAGCGCCAGCGCATGGCGCATCCAGCGCTCGTCGGTGTCGCTCATTCCCACTCGATAGTAGCCGGCGGCTTGCCGGAGATGTCGTAGACCACGCGCGAGACGCCGCGGAGTTCGTTGATGATGCGGTTGCTGACCGTGCCGAGGAAGTCGTACGGCAGGTGCGCCCAGTGCGCGGTCATGAAGTCGATGGTCTCCACCGCGCGCAGCGCGATCACCCATTCGTAGGCGCGTGCGTCGCCGACCACGCCGACCGACTTCACCGGCAGGAACACCGCGAATGCCTGCGAAGTCTTGTCGTACAGGCCGGCCTTACGCAGCTCGTCGATGAAGATCGCATCCGCTTGCGCCAGCAGCTCGGCGTACTCCGGCTTCACTTCCCCGAGGATGCGCACGCCCAGCCCCGGGCCAGGGAACGGGTGGCGATAGACCATCTCGCGTGGCAGGCCGAGCTCGACTCCCAGCCTGCGCACTTCGTCCTTGAACAGTTCGCGCAACGGCTCCACCAGCCCCAGCTTCATGTGCTCGGGCAGGCCACCGACGTTGTGGTGGCTCTTGATGACGTGGGCCTTGCCGGTCTTGCTGCCGGCCGATTCGATCACGTCCGGGTAGATGGTGCCCTGCGCCAGCCACTTCGCGTTGCTGAGCTTGCTGGATTCCTCATCGAAGATCTCGACGAACAGGTTGCCGATGATCTTGCGCTTGGCTTCCGGATCGCTGACCCCGGCGAGCTTGTCGAAATAGCGGTCGGCGGCGTTCACGCGCACGACCTTGACGCCCATATGCTCGGCGAACATCGCCATCACCTGGTCGCCTTCGTTCCAGCGCAGCAGGCCGGTGTCCACGAACACGCAGGTCAGCTGGTCGCCGATCGCCCGGTGCAGCAGCGCCGCGACCACCGAGGAATCCACGCCGCCGGACAGGCCGAGGATCACTTCGTCGGTCCCGACCTGCTCGCGCACCCGGGCGATCTGGTCTTCGATGATGTTGGCTGCCGTCCACAGCGTGCGGCAGCCGCAGATGTCGACCGCGAAGCGCCGCAGCAGCGCCTCGCCGGCTGCGGTGTGGGTCACTTCCGGATGGAACTGCACGCCATAGATCTTCTTCGCGTCGTTGGCGAACGCGGCGATGCCGAGGCGATCGGTGCGGGCGGTGATGCTGAAGCCTTCCGGCGCACGCGCGACATGATCGCCATGGCTCATCCACACGTTGCGCAACGCCGCGCTGGTGGCCACCGGTGCCAGCAGCGCATCGTTGGCGATGATCTCCAGCGCCGCATGGCCGAACTCCCGCTGGTTGCCGGCCTCGGTGGCGCCGCCCAGCTGCACCGCCAGCGTCTGCATGCCGTAGCAGATGCCGAGGATCGGCACCCCGGCATCGAACACCTGCCGCGGCGCCGCGGGGCAGCCGGGCTCGGTGGTCGACTCGGGACCGCCGGACAGGATGATGCCCTTCGCGCCGAACGCGGCGATCTCGGCCGGATCGTGGTCCCACGCCCAGATCTCGCAGTACACGCCGATCTCGCGGATGCGGCGGGCGATCAGCTGGGTGTACTGCGCGCCGAAGTCTAGGATCAGGATCTTGTCGGTGTGGATGTTGGTCATGCGCTGGCTGTTATTCGTCATTGGATACAACAAAGGGAGTCTTGCGGCTCCCTTTGCGTGGATGCCTCAACCGGCCCGGTAGTTCGGCGGTTCCTTGGTGATCTGCACGTCGTGGACGTGGCTTTCGCGCTGGCCGGCGCCGGTCACCTTGACGAACTGCGGCTGGCTGCGCATTTCCTCGACCGTCGCGCAGCCCACGTAGCCCATGGTCGCGCGCAGGCCACCCATCAGCTGGTGCACCACGCCCGACAGCGGGCCGCGCACCGGCACCCTGCCCTCGATGCCTTCCGGCACCAGCTTGTCGGCGTCGGAGGCATCCTGGAAATAGCGGTCCTTCGACCCCTTCTCCATCGCGCCCAGCGACCCCATGCCGCGGTAGCTCTTGTAGCTGCGGCCCTGGAACAGCTCGATTTCGCCCGGGCTTTCCTCGGTGCCGGCGAACAGGCCGCCGATCATCACGCTGGAGGCGCCTGCCGCCAGCGCCTTGCCGATGTCGCCGGAATAGCGGATGCCGCCGTCGGCGATCAGCGGGATGCGATCCTGCAAGGCCGACGCCACCATGTCGATGGCGGTGATCTGCGGCACGCCCACGCCGGCGACGATGCGGGTGGTGCAGATCGAGCCCGGGCCGACGCCTACCTTCACCGCGTCCGCACCCGCGTCCATCAGCGCCAGCGCGGCGTCGCCGGTGACGATGTTGCCGCCCACCACCTGCACCTTCGGGTAGCGCTGCTTGACCCAGGCCACGCGCTCGATCACGCCCTGCGAATGGCCGTGCGCGGTATCGACCACGATCACGTCCACGCCGGCGGCCACCAGCGCCTCCACGCGCTGTTCGGTATCGCCGCCCACGCCCACCGCGGCGCCGACCAGCAGGCGTTCGCTGGTGTCGTAGGCCGCGTTGGGATTGTCGGACTTCTTCTGGATGTCCTTGACGGTAATGAGGCCGCGCAGTTCGAAGTCGTCGTTGACCACCAGCACCTTCTCGATGCGGTGCTTGTGCAGCAGGCCCATCACCTCGTCGTCGCTGGCGCCCTCCTTCACCGTGACCAGCTTGTCCTTCTTGGTCATCACGTGGCGGACCGGATCGTCCAGCTTCTTCTCGAAGCGCATGTCGCGGCCGGTGACGATGCCGACCAGGTGGCCGGATTCGTCCACCACCGGAACGCCGGAGATGTTGCGCGCGCGGGTCAGCTTGAGCACCTCGCCGATGCTGGTGTCGGGGCCCACGGTGAACGGCTCGCGGATCACCCCGGCCTCGAAGTTCTTCACCCACGCCACCTGCGCGGCCTGCGCCTGCGCGGTCATGTTCTTGTGGATGATCGAGATGCCGCCCAGCTGCGCCATCGCCACGGCGAGGCGCGCTTCGCTCACGGTATCCATCGCCGCCGAGGCGATGGGCAGGCGGATGCGCAGGTCGCGGGTGAGGCGCGTTTCCAGCGAGACATCCTTGGGCAGGACGGCGGAATGCGCGGGGACGAGGGAAACATCGTCGTACGTCAGTGCTTCAGCCAGGATGCGGAGCATCGGCAGACCCATAGGAAGTGGGGAAGCGCGCCATTGTAGCGCTTTTTTGCGGCTGGCCCGGAAAACCGGGACGCCGGCGGCCTTGTCCGGGGATCGGCCGTGGCCTGGCCTCGCAACCAAGCGAGTATCGGGGAGCGACTTGCGAGGCCAGGCCACGGCCGATCCCGCGATGAACTGCAGGGCGCCCCCGGCTACGGCCGAAGCGCGTCCGGATTCGCGGCGCAATCCGCCAGTTCCGCCGCCTCCAGCGTGTTCTGCATCAGCGTGGCCACGGTCATTGGCCCCACCCCGCCCGGCACGGGGGTGATCCAGCTGGCGCGCTTGGCCGCTTCCTCGTAGCCCACGTCGCCGACCAGACGGCCGTCGTCCAGGCGGTTGATGCCGACATCGATCACCACCGCACCCTCCTTCACCCAGTCGCCCGGGATCAGGCCCGGCCGGCCGGCCGCAACCACCAGGATGTCGGCCTCGCCAACGTGGCGCTTGAGCACGTCCATCGGGGTGAACTTGTGGCAGCTGGTCACGGTGCAGCCGGCGATCAGCAGCTCCTGCCCCATCGGACGGCCGACGTGGTTGGACACGCCCACGATGGTGGCGCTCTGCCCGCGCACCGGGCGGTCGGTCCACGCCAGCAGGGTGGTGATGCCGCGCGGCGTGCAAGGGCGCAGGCCGAACTGGCGCAGCGCCAGATGGCCGACGTTCTGCGGGTGGAAGCCATCCACGTCCTTGTCGGGGTGGATGCGCTCGATCAGCCGGCTGGCGTCGCGGATGCCGGGCAGCGGCAGCTGGATCAGGATGCCGTGCACCTGCGGATCGGCGTTGAGCTGGTCGATCAGCGCCACCAACTCGGCCTCGCCGGTGCCCGCAGGCAGGTCGTAGTCGAACGCCCGGATGCCCACTTTTTCCGCCGCGCGCTTCTTGTTGCGCACGTATACCGACGACGCCGGATCGCTGCCCACCAAGACCACCGCAAGGCCCGGCCGCGACTTGCCGGTGGCCAACCGCGCGTCCACCTGCGCCTTCAGGCTGTCGAGCAGCGCGTCGGCGATGCGTTTTCCATCGAGGATTCTTGCGGTCATTCGGCGCGGCTGCGTAACGGGCGGGCCCGCATTATCGCGCAGCCGGTCCGCGTGGCCTATTCCGACCCCTGCAGCGGGGCGTCGGTTTGCTGTGCCTGCGGGGCGATCTGTCCCGCCGCCGGACAGCGCGGCACGCCCGAGCCCACCACGCAGTTCACGCAGCAGGTGGGCGCCACCGGGGCGCTGGGCAGGAAGCTGGGCGGCGCCACCGGGCCAAGCTTCGCCAGTTCTTCCTGCGGCTTGAGCTTGAGCACCGCGGCCCAGTCCTGGCGGTTGAAGCTGCAGGCGCCCAGCGTCTCCGGCGAGCATTCCACGTCGCCATCGGAGCGGCGCGGCAGGTCCCACAGCTGGCCCTGCGCATTGAGGTTGAAGATGCGCATGGTCACCGCCTGCTGCACGTTGCCGCCCACCGCATAGGCCTTGCCGCCTGTGGCCGCGACGATCAGGTCGCAATGCATCGGCAGGCTGGTGGTGCTGCCGTCGATCGCCTTCAGCAGGCCGTCGTGGCCGTACACGCGGCCGGTGCGCACGTAGCAGAGCATGTCGCCGGTTTCCAGCTTCGCCGACATCGGTTCCACGAAGCGATAGGGGCTGGCGGCGACGTCCTTGCGCGCGGCGCGTACGTAATCGAAATGGCTGGCGGAGGTGCGGAAGCCCGGCACCCCGGCGCGCTGCATCACCCAGCTGATGAAGGCGGCCGACCACGGGTTGTCGATGACGAAGCCGCGGCAGCCCAGGCCCGGGTACGCGAGGTTGAGCGCGGCGTAGCCGCAGTCGCTGGCGCCCGGCTTGAACCCCATCGGCGACAGTAGCCCGCTGGCCTGCCAGTAGAACGCCACCCGCCGCCACGGCGAGCCGCCGTCCTTCAGCCCGCTGCCTTCCGCCTCGTAGGCGTTGAGGCTGGCCAGCCGGCCATCGGCGTCGATGAACGGCCGGTTCCAGCGCAGGTGCTCGTCGCAGGCGATGGCGGCAATGCGGGTGGCCACCTGCGGGTCGGACTGGCGCTGCGACAGCGTCGGGCACTGGTCGGTGGCAAACGCCGGTGCGGCGGCGAACAACAGGCAGGCCGCCAGCAGGCGACGCATCCATGCGAAATCGGTCATCGGTCAGCTCCAGCGCACAGCGCCATATAGTCGGGATAGCCGTTGAAAGCGCGATCCGGCGTGCAAACCGGACACTGCGGGTCCGCTTCCACGCGGAATTCCCGGAAGCGCATCGCCAGCGCATCGAACTGCAGCAGCCGGCCGGCCAGGGATTCGCCGATGCCCAGCAGCAGCTTGATCGCCTCGGTGGCCTGCAGCAGGCCGATCACGCCCGGCAGCACGCCAAGCACGCCGGCTTCGGCACAGTTCGGCGCGGCCTCGGCCGGCGGTGGCTCCGGGAACAGGCAGCGATAGCACGGCGCCTGTCCGCGCCGACGGCCGGCGTCGAACACGCTGGCCTGCCCCTCGAAACGATGCACCGCGCCATGCACCAGCGGCTTGCCAAGATGCACGCAGGCGTCGTTGAGCAGATAGCGCACCGGGAAGTTGTCGCCGCCGTCCAGCACCACGTCCACGCCTTCGAGCAGGCGTTCGACGTTGACCGCGGTGACCCTCTCGCGCACCTGCTCGATGCGGGCGCGCGGATTGAGCGCGGTCAGCGCGGCCGCCGCAGATTCCACCTTCGACATGCCTATGCGGGCATCGGCATGCAGGATCTGCCGCTGCAGGTTGCTGCGATCGACCACATCGTCATCGGCGATGCGCAGATGGCCGATGCCGGCGGCTGCCAGATAGAACGCAGCCGGCGCACCCAGGCCGCCGGCGCCCACCAGCAGCACGCGTGCGGCCTCGAGCTTCCTCTGGCCGTCGAGGCCGACTTCCGGCAGGCGCAGGTGGCGCGAATAGCGTTCGCCGAAATCGGCGTCGATGTCGGGCCTGGCCATCGGCAGCCCGGCCGCCTCCCACGCGCGCGTCCCGCCCTCCACCGAGGCCACATTGCGGTAGCCCAGCGCCTGCAGCGCCTGCACGCAGGCCAGCGAACGCACGCCGGCCTGGCACAGCAGCAGGATTTCCGCGTCGCGATCCGGCAGCTGCGCGCCCGGATCTTTCAGCAGGTCTTCGCGGACGATGCCCAGCGCGTCCGTGGCCATGCCCAGCGCGCGCTCGTGCGGCGCGCGCACATCCACAAGCAACGCGCCCTCCTGCAGGCGGGCATAAGCGGCGGCGGGGGGCAGGCTGCGGGCACTCATGGATGGATTATCGCCCGCACGATGCGGCCCGTCGTCGCGGCGCCGTCACGCCGTGGTGCAGCCGGCCGCGAGCAGATCGGCGGGGGTATTGAGATTGCCGAAGCGCAGTCCGTCGAAGGTCACCACCGGCAGCGCCAGCGACGCCTGCAGCGCGCGCACCGAGTATTCGCCGTCAGCCAGCGCCGCCGCCAGCGCGGCGCGCAGCGCCTCCACGCGGTACAGCGCCACCAGCGGCTGCAGGCCGTCGTCGTCGCGCGCCACTGCGCCCTGCCCGCCCGCCTGCGCCAACCTCCGCGGCAGGCCGTCGGCGGCCTCCACCAGATCGACCGGCAGGGTGAGCAGCCACGGCGTGGGGCAGGCAGCCGCCAGCGCGTCCAGCCCCCCGAGCGGACCCAGGTCCGGCTGGCGGTCGGGCACCGCATGCAGCGCAAGGGCCGCGTATCGCGGCAGTTCGCGGTTGGCGCTGACCAGCACCTTGCCGCATTCGCCGGCGAAGCGGTGCGCAAGACGCACCACCTGCGCGCTGCCGCCGCGTTCGATCCAGGCCTTGTCGCGCCCGCCCAGGCGGGTGGCGCGGCCCCCCGCCAGGATGCCCAGGGTGATGTCGCTCGGGGCCAGCATCAGCCGCCGCGCTTGACGTGCCGCATCAGCCGGCGCTTCTTCTCGACCTGGCGCTCGGTCAGCACGTTCTTCTTGCCTTCGTAGGGATTGCTGTTTTCCCGGAACACGAAGCGGATCGGGGTTCCCACCAGCTTGAAGCGCTTGCGGAAGAAATTCTCCAGATAGCGCTGGTAGGTGGAACTCAGCGTCTTCAGGCGGGTGCCGTGGACGACGAACGTCGGCGGCGTATCGCCACCCGGATGGGCGAAGCGCAGCTTGGCGACGTGGCCGCGCACCACCGGCGGCGGGTTGGCGGTGTAGGCCGCCTCGATCGCACGGGTGACGTCCGCGGTGCTGAAGACGTGGGTGGCCGAGGCATGCGCGCGGTGGATGGCCTTGAACAGTTCGCGCAGGCCGGAGCCGTGCAGGGCGGAAATGCGCACGCGCTCCGCCCAATCGACGAAGCTCAGCTTACGCGCGGCCAGCGCCTCGGCCTGCTGGCGTTCGTAATCGGTGCGGCCGTCCCATTTGTTGAGCACGATCACCAGCGCGCGGCCTGCATCCAGCACCGCGCCCAGCACGGTGGCGTCCTGGTCGGTGACACCTTCGCTGGCGTCCAGCATCAGCACCGCCACCTGGCACTGCTCGATCGCCTGCAGGGTCTTGAACGCGGAGAACTTCTCCACCGCCTCTTCCACCCGCGCGCGCCGGCGCAGGCCGGCGGTATCGATCAGGCGGTACTTGCGGCCGTCGCGCTCCAGGTCCACGGCGATGGAGTCGCGGGTGGTGCCGGGCACTTCGGAGGCGATCATCCGCTCTTCGCCCAGGATCCGGTTCACCAGGGTGGACTTGCCCACGTTCGGGCGGCCGACGAAGGCGATGCGGATGCGCTCCGGATCGTCATCGAGGGTCTCGGCGCTACCCGCTTCCGGCAGCAGCGCTGCGGTCCTCGCCAGCAGCTGGTCGATGCCGGTGCGGTGCGCGCTGGAAACCGGCAGCACGTCGGCAATGCCATAGCGCGCGAATTCGGCCTCCGCCGCACGCTGGTCGATGCCATCGGTCTTGTTGATGATCAGCAGCGTGGGCTTGGACAGCTTGCGCAGCCAGCGCAGGATGTCGTCGTCCAGCGCCGAGGCGCCTTCGCGGCCGTCGACCACGAACAGGATCAGGTCCGCCTCTTCGGCGGCGGCGCGCGACTGCTTGGCTGTCGCCCCGGCCAGTCCCTCGTCCTGGCCGGCGATGCCGCCGGTGTCTACCAGCACGAACGGCCTGCCCTCAAGCAGCCGGCAGACGCCGTAGTTGCGGTCGCGGGTCACACCCGGCTCGTCGTGCACCAGCGCATCGCGGGTGCGCGTCAACGCATTGAACAGCGTGGACTTGCCGACATTGGGGCGCCCGACCAGGGCTACGAGGGGAAGCATGGATCAGACCTTTGGCGGCGGATGTCCACCGCATCGTTCGATGGGACCCGGTCAGGGTCCGGGCGAAACAACAGCGGCCCCGGCAGGGTAGCCGGGGCCGCGGAGATGTGCCAGCCGATGCGGGCTGGCGGGGCCGGTCACTGCAGCGCGAACGCGGCCAGCTTGCCGTCCCGGCTCTGCACCAACAGGATGCCGTCGACGACCACAGGCCGGCCGACGATGGCATCGCCCAGCTTGCTGCGCGCGGCGAACGCCCCATCGTTGAGGCGCAGCCAGTGCAGCACGCCGTCGAGATCGCCGACCACCGCGTAATCGCCCTGCACCGCCGGCGCGGAGACATTGCGGTTGCCCAGCCCCGACTGCTGCCAGAGGCTGCCGCCGCTGTTCTTGTCCAGCCCGACCACCATGCCACCCTTGTCGGTCACCACCACCGCCGAGTTGCTGACCGCCACGCCGCGGGCGCCGCCGTGGTCGCTGGTCCACATCACCTGGCCGCTGGGACCGTCGATGGCGACGGTGCGGCCCTTGTAGCTGCTGGCGAACAGGGTGGTGCCTTCCAGCACCGGCGCGGCATCGACGTCGGCCATGCGCTCGAGTTCGGTACGCCCGTCGGCCTCGGCGACCGGGGTAGACCACAGCACGTTGCCGTCGTTCATGTTCAGGGCCGTGAGGGCCCCGTTGTCCCCCCCCACGAACAGGATGCCCGGGCCGAGGGTGATGCCGGCGGTGCCACGCACGGTCAGCGCCGGCGACTCGACGCTGTGGAACCAGCGGCGGGCGCCGGTGCCGGCATCGAACGCGGTGACCCGGCCATCGTTGGAGTGCACGAACACCATGCCGCCGCCGATCGCCGGCGCGGACAGGACTTCGTTGCCGACCTTGGCGGTCCACTTCTCCTGCCCGGTGGCCGCGTCCAGCGCCACCACTTGACCCTCCAGGCCGCCGACCACCACCAGGCCGTCCCCAGCGCCGGGGCCGCCGCTCAGACGCGCCTGCTTGGATTCGTAACGCCAGAGTTGGGCGCCGGAGGAGAGCGCATAGGCGCTCACCCCGCCGTCGACCGCGGCCGCGTAGACGTTGCCATCCATGACCGCCGGCTGCTGGCCGATGCCAAGGAGGTCCTCGCCCTTGCCGACCGTCGTCGACCACAGCTTGTTGACGCTCGCGGAAGGGGTGAAGTCGACCAGCTTGGCGGGCTCGCCGGTCTTGTCCTTGTTGCGGCCGCCGAACAGGTTCTTGACCGAGCTGCAGCCAGAAAGCATCGCCATCGCCATCGCGGCGATAGCCAGAGTGCGCAGGAAACCTCGCTTGTCCATCAACCGTTGCTCCCTGCGTGCGGCGGGGTGCCGCCCGCTTCGATCAGCTTCATCGCGATCAGCCGGTGCTGCGGATCGGCCACGTCGACCAGCGCCAGCGCCTTGCGGTAGGCATCCTGCGCCTTCGCCTTATCGCCCAGCGCGAACTGCGCGTCGCCGCGCACGTCGAGCATCGCCGCATTGCGTTCGTCATCCAGCAGCGCAAGCGCGTCCTTGGCCTTGCCGGCATCGATCAGCAGGCGCGCAAGCCGCTGCCGCACCACCGGCCGCAGGTCGGCGTCGACACTGTCCAGACCGCGCAGGGTCGCGATGGCGTCATCGCGCTTGCCGGCATCGACCTGCGCCTTGGCCAGCTGCAGTGCCGCGAGGGTGGCCAGCGTGGGATTGCCCTTCTCCAGCCCGGCGATCAAGCTCCTGCCCTTGTCCGCCGGGATCCGGCCGGCTTCGAACGCCTCGCTGGCCCGTGCGTAGCCGGTGCTGGCCTGCATGCCGCTCTGCAACTGCTGACCCTGCCACCATTGCCAGCCGGCGATCACTGCCAGGCCAAGCCCGACGCCGCCGATCAGCCCAAGCGCGTTGCTGCGCAGCCAGTTGCGTACTTTCTCGCTCTGTTCGTGCTCGTTGAGCAGTTCGTCAATCGCCATGCTGCCTCTCGCCCGTCGTCCCGACGGGGCGTTGTGTTCTTCTGGATACCGGGAGCCCGCGCGACGAAGCGTTCAGTTCGACGCGACAAGCGAGCCGTCGGAGGATACCTCAAAGCGGGCAACGTTCGCGCGGGCATTGGCCAGCGCGTCGACCGGGCGGCCGCGGCTTTCCAGCACCACTGCGGAGGCATTCCCGATGGTCATGCGACGCACCTGCGACGCGGCATAGCGGCGTTCCGCACCGGCCGGCAACAGCTCCTTGGCCAGCGTGCTGCCGTTGTTGGCGATCACTTCAAGCCAGGTCTTGTCGCTGGTCCGCAGCACGATCTCCGCGCCCGTGGCGGCAGCGACGGCGACTGCAGGTTGCCCGCTGGCGGCCACCGGCGCCATCGAAGCGACCACCGTACGCGGGGTGCGATCGACCTCCCGCTCGACGGGCAGGGCGGCGTCCGCCGGCGCGTCCAGCGCGGCCACGCCCTCGACGGTAGCGGCCAGGTGCTGGCGGGTGGCAACCCACACCGGGATCGCCAGGGAAAGCGTCAGCACGATGTAGACCAGGCGCCGGCCGATCTGTTCGGCCCACCACTGCGCCTTGGGGATATGGGTGCGGCTGACCAGCTTGGTGGGCTCGACCTGGCCGACCGTCAATGCGTCCATCAGCGGTGCCGTGGTGAGGCCCAGCAGGCGCGAATAGCTGCGCACCTGGCCGCGCACGAACACCGGCGCCCCGAGACGTGACCAGTCCTCGTTTTCCAGCGATCGGACCACCCGGGCGGGCATGTGCAGGCGGCCCGCCACATCATCGATGCTCAAGCCAGCTGCCTCCCGCGCGGCGCGCAGACGAGCGCCGCATCCGGCAAGCGCCTCGTGGGTCAGGTCTGGTTGTTGATTCGCGGTCATTGCGTGCGCGGTGCCGTGGTAGGACCCGGAGAGATCGCCTGCAAACGTGAACGATAACGCGAAGCGGCCACGTTGTCGCCTCTTTTTTCCTCGACCTGCATCGCAAGTTGCAACGCGGCCGGCTCATCGGGGGCCACCGCCAGCCAGCGCTCGACGAATGCCCGCGCCTCGAGATACTCGCCCTGGGCGAACGCCATCGCCGCCATTCCCGCCAGCGCTTGCGGATGGGTCGCATCCAGCGCCAGTGCCGCGCGCCAGCTGGCTTCGGCCCGGACCGGCTGCCCGGCCTTGCGGGCGCAATCCCCGGCATTGGCCAGCGCCCGCACCGGCGTCGGATAAGCCGGGTCCGCCATCGCGCGGTCGAACCAGTCCAGCGATTCCGCCGCGCGCCCATTGGCGCAAAGCCAGGCGCCGTAGTTGTTGGCATAGACCCCATTGGCCGGCGCGGCATCCGCCACCGACCGGAACAGAAGCCCTGCCCCGGCAGCGTCGCCACGCGCATCGGCAATCAGGCCAAGCAGCGTATTGGCGTCGCCGGAGCCGGGCTGCGCCTTCAGCGCCTTGCGCGCCTGCTCCTCCGCTTCGTCCAGCTGGCCGCGCTGGAAGAACATCGAGCCCGCCGCAAGCAGCATGGCGGCGTCGCCGGTATCCCGCCCGTGCTTGCCGCTGAAGTCGTAACGCGGCGCGATCTGGGTGTAACCACGATGCTGCGCGCTGGGACGGATGAGGGTCAGCCGCTCCAGTTGGCTGCACCCGGCCAGCAGCAGGCTGCCGAGGATGGCCAGGATCGCGAACTCACGCCGCATCGCCTGCTCCCGCTGCGTGCAGCCGCTTGCGATGCTCGGCCGAGCGGCGCGTGCGGTCCATCACCTGGCCCTTGAGCTGGCCGCAGGCGGCGTCGATGTCGTCGCCGCGGGTGCGCCGCACCGGCGCGATCATGCCGGCGTTGTTGAGGTGCTTCTGGAACGCGCGGATGGCCTCGTCGCTTGGGCGCTGGAAGCCGGTACCCGGGAACGGATTGAACGGAATCAGGTTGATCTTGGCCGCGCCCTTCATCTGCACCCGGCGATCGAAATCGCGCAGCAGGCCGATCAGCGCGCGCGCATGCTCCGGCTGGTCGTTGACGCCCTGCATCAGGGTGTACTCGAAGGTCACGGATTCGCCCTTCTTGCGCAGCGCATAGCGCACGCAGGCGTCCATCAGCTCGGCCAGCGGGTACTTCTTGTTGATCGGCATCAGCCGGGTGCGCAGCTCGTCGAACGGCGCATGCAGCGAGACTGCCAGCGACACGTCGCTCTCCTGCGCCAGCCGGTCGATCTGCGGCACCATGCCGGCGGTCGACAGCGTCACGCGCTTGTTGGCGAGGCCGTAGCCAAGGTCGTCGCGCATGATGCTCATCGCGCGCACGACGTTGTCGAAATTGGCCAGCGGCTCGCCCATGCCCATCATCACCACGTTGGTGAGCCGGCGCTGCTGGTGCGGCACGTTGCCGAGGTGGCGCGCCGCCACCCACACCTGGCCGATGATCTCGGCGGTGGACAGGTTGCGGTTGAAGCCTTGCGTGGCGGTGGAACAGAAGCCGCAGTTGAGCGCGCAGCCCACCTGCGAGGACACGCACAGGGTGCCGCGCCCCTTGTCGGGGATGTAGACCGTCTCGATGGCGTTCTTCGCGTCCATGCCGAGCAGCCACTTGTGGGTGCCGTCGGTGGAGGCCTTGTCGAACACTACCTGCGGCGCGCGCACCACCGCGCGCTCCTCCAGCTTGGCGCGCAGCGCCTTGCCCAGATCGGTCATGTCCGCGAAATCGGTGGCGTAGCGGTGATGGATCCACTTCATCACCTGGTGGGCGCGGAATTTCTTCTCGCCCAGGTCTTCCTCGAAGAAGCGCTCCAGGCGGGCGCGATCGAAGTCGAAGATATTGGTTTTCCCGGCATCGGCAGACGCCGCTGCCGCGGCGACGCGATCCTCCACGCCGGCATTCACCGGCGCGGAGGCAGGCGCAGCCCCGTCGTCGCCCAGCAGGGCGATCTCGATGGCGGGGTTGCGCGCTTCAGTCATGGCGTTCGCTCAGCGCGCGTAGACGTCGGTCGCCGGGAAGAAATAGGCGATCTCGATCGCGGCGTTCTCCAGCGAATCCGAACCGTGCACGGCGTTGGCGTCGATGCTGTCGGCGAAGTCGGCGCGGATGGTGCCGGCGGCCGCTTCCTTCGGGTTGGTGGCGCCCATCAGGTCGCGGTTCTTCAGCACCGCACCCTCGCCTTCCAGCACCTGCACCATCACCGGGCCGGAGATCATGAACTCGACCAGCGCGCCGAAGAACGGACGTTCGCGGTGGACCGCGTAGAAGCCTTCGGCCTCGGCCTTGGACAGCTGCTTCATCTTCGCGGCAACGACCTTCAGGCCTGCCTTTTCGAAGCGGGAATAGATTTCGCCGATGACGTTCTTGGCGACGGCATCGGGCTTGATGATCGAAAGGGTGCGCTCCAGCGCCATGGGAAAGCTCTCCGGTTGGCGGGCGTCCATGCCGGAATCGCCCGAGGATAACAGAAAAACCCGCGTACTGGCGCGGGTTTGGCCGATATGGCTGCGGGGAATTCTACCTGATCGGCCGGCGATTTACGCGCCCGTTTTGCGCCGACCCCGCGACCGCGCGGGCGATTGACGTACGCCAGCGTACGGCGTAGGCTCAAACAAGCGTTTGACTCGAGGGCATCGCATGGGGCTCCAGCACTTCTCGACCAAGGACCGCATCCTCTACGCGGCGGAAGAGCTGTTCGCCCAGCAGGGCTTCGCTTCGACCTCCCTGCGCCAGGTCACCAGCCGCGCGGACGTCAATATCGCGGCGGTCAACTACCACTTCGGCAGCAAGGACAACCTGGTCCACGAGGTGTTCCGCCGGCGCATGGACGTGATGAGCGCCCAGCGCCTCGAAGCACTGGCCAAGGCGGCGGCCGCCGCCCCTGGCGAGCTTGAGCCGATCCTGGCGGCGTTCGTGGAGCCCGCGCTGGCGATGGCCCAGGACCGCCATGGCGGCGGCGCCTTCATCCGGGTGATCGCCCGCGCCTACGCCGAGAGCAACGACAGCCTGCGCAAGTTCCTGTCCGACCAGTACGGCCACGTGCTGCGCGAGTTCGCCAAGGCCATTGGTCCCTGCGTGCCTGCGTTGGGCAAGGAAGACCTGTACTGGCGACTGGACTTCCTGTCCGGCGCCCTGACTTACGCCATGGCCGACTTCGGCCTGATCAAGCGCCCGCCCGGCGTTTCCGAATCCACTCATCGCCAGCGCGCCGCCAAGGCCCTGATCCGTTTCGCCTCGGCCGGCTTCCACGCCGACGCCACCTGAATTTTCAAGGAGATAGGAACTATGTCTCACAAACTGCTCGTACGTCGTGCCGCGGTCCTGGGCGCGGGCGTGATGGGTGCGCAGATCGCCGCCCACCTCACCAATGCAGGCGTCGACACCGTGCTGTTCGACCTCGCCGCCAAGGAAGGTCACCCCGACGGCGTGGTGCTGAAGGCCATTGCCAACCTCGGCAAACTCAGCCCCGCCCCGCTGGCCAGCAAGGCCTTGGCCGAGGCGATCGCGCCCGCCAACTACGACAGCGGCCTGGACCAGCTCAAGGACTGCGACCTGATCATCGAGGCGATCGCCGAACGGATGGACTGGAAGCAGGACCTGTACCGGAAGATCGCGCCGTTCGTGCCGGCGCACGCCGTGCTGGCCTCCAACACGTCCGGCCTGGGCATCAATGCGTTGGCCTCGGTGCTGCCGGAGGAAATGCGCCACCGCTTCTGCGGCGTGCACTTCTTCAACCCGCCGCGCTACATGCACCTGGCCGAGCTGATCCCGGCCAGCACCACCGACGCCGCCGTGCTGGAAGGCCTGGAGACGTTCCTGGTCACCCAGCTCGGCAAGGGCGTGGTGTACGCCAAGGACACCCCGAACTTCATCGGCAACCGCATCGGCGTGTTCTCGATCCTGTCGGTGATCCACCACACCGCCGCGTTCAAGCTCGGCTTCGACGAGGTGGACGCCCTCACCGGTCCGCTGCTGGGCCGGCCGAAGTCGGCTACCTATCGCACCTCGGACGTGGTCGGCCTGGACACAATGGCCCACGTCATCAAGACCATGGCCGACACCCTGCCCAACGACCCGTGGCACGGCTTCTTCCAGTCGCCGGCGTGGCTGTCCGCGCTGATCGGCAAGGGCGCGCTGGGCCAGAAGACCGGCGCCGGCATCTTCCGCAAGGTCGGCAAGGACATCGTCGTCCTCGATCTGGAAAAGCAGGACTACCGCCCCGCAGACCGCTCGGCGGCGCCGGAGGTGGTGGAGATCCTCAAGCTGAAGAACCCGGTGGAGAAGTTCGCCCGGCTGCGCGCCAGCGAGCATCCGCAGGCGCAGTTCCTGTGGGCCTGCTTCCGCGACCTGTTCCATTACAGCGCCTACCACCTGGCCGATATCGCCAATACCGCGCGCGACGTCGACCTGGCCATCCGCTGGGGCTACGGTTGGGCGCAGGGGCCGTTCGAAACCTGGCAGTCGGCCGACTGGCAGCAGGTGGCGGCATGGATCGTCGATGACATCGCCGCCGGCAAGAGCATGAGCACTGCCGCGCTGCCGGCGTGGGTGCTCGATGGCCGCAGCGGCGTGCACGCGGCGGAAGGCAGCTACAGCCCCTCGCGCAATGCGATGCAGCCGCGCTCCGCCCTGCCCGTCTACCAGCGCCAGCGCTTCCCGGATCCGCTGCTGGGCGAGAAGTTCGCGCCCGGCACCACCGTGTTCGAGAACGACGGCCTGCGCATGTGGCACGACGGCGACGACGTGGCCGTGGTCAGCTTCAAGACCAAGATGCACACCGTCTCCGACGCGGTGCTGGATGGCCTGCAGGAAGCGGTGTCGCGCGCCGAGCGGGATTTCGCCGGTATGGTGATCTGGCAGCCGAAGGAGCCGTTCTCCGCCGGCGCCGACCTGGCCGGCGCGCTGGGCGCCCTGCAGGCCGGCAAGCTGGCCGAGTTCGAAGCGATGGTGGCCAACTTCCAGGCCACCAGCCAGCGCATCAAGTATTCGCTGGTGCCGGTGGTGGCCGCGGTGCGCGGGCTTGCGCTGGGCGGCGGCTGCGAGTTCCAGATGCACAGCGCCAGGACCGTGGCGCATCTGGAGAGCTACATCGGCCTGGTCGAAGCCGGCGTCGGCCTGCTGCCGGCGGGCGGCGGGCTGAAGGAGTTCGCGGTGCGCGCCTCGGATGCCGCCGGACCCGGCGGCGACGTGTTCGCCGAGCTGAAGAAGATCTTCGAGACCGTGGCGATGGCCAAGGTGTCGAACTCCGCCGTCAACGCCAAGGAACTGGGCCTGCTGCGCGCCGGCGACAAGGTCGCCTTCAACGCCTTCGAACTGCTGCACATCGCCAGGGCGGAGGCGCGCGGACTGGCCGAGGGCGGCTACCGCCCGCCGCTGCCGGCGCGGCGCATCCAGGTGGCCGGCGACGTCGGCATCGCCACCTTCAAGATGCTGCTGGTCAACATGCTGGAGGGCCGCTTCGTCAGCCCCTACGACTACGAGATCGCCGAACGCATCGCCACCGTGCTGTGCGGCGGCAAGGTCGACCGCGGCGCGCTGGTGGACGAGGAATGGCTGCTCAAGCTGGAGCGCCAGCACTTCGTCGAGCTGGCCCAGCAGGAGAAGACCCAGGCCCGCATCGGCCACATGCTGAAGACCGGCAAGCCGCTGCGGAATTGAGCCCCTCGCCCGCATTCGGCACCTCCTCCCCGCGACGCCGGGGAGAAGGGAAAACCAAATTTCCGGAGTCATTCGAATGAGCAAGCAGATCCAGGACGCCTACATCGTCGCCGCCACCCGCACCCCGGTCGGCAAGGCGCCCAAGGGCATGTTCCGCAACACCCGACCCGACGACATGCTGGCGCACGTGCTGCGCAGCGTGGTGGCGCAGGCGCCGGGCATCGACGTCAACCGCATCGACGACGCCATCATCGGCTGCGCCATGCCGGAAGGCGAGCAAGGCATGAACGTGGCGCGCATCGGCGTGCTGCTGGCCGGCCTGCCCAACACCATCGCCGCGCAGACCATCAACCGCTTCTGCTCCTCCGGCCTGCAGGCCGTGGCGCTGGCTGCGGACCAGATCCGGCTGGGCCATGCCGACCTGATGCTGGCCGGCGGCACCGAGTCGATGAGCATGGTGCCGATGATGGGCCACAAGGTGGCGATGGCGCCGTCGGTGTTCGACAACGACCACGTCAACATCGCCTACGGCATGGGCATCACCGCCGAGAAGGTGGCCGAGGAGTGGAAGATCTCGCGCGAGGCGCAGGACGCCTTCGCGCTGGCCTCGCACCAGAAGGCGCTGGCGGCGCAGGCGGCCGGCGAGTTCAGGCACGAGATCAGCCCCTACGAGATCGTCAGCCACCAGCCGGACCTGGCCGATGGCAGCCGCATCCTGACCCGCAACAAGCTGGCCGAGCACGATGAGGGCCCGCGCCCGGACACCTCACTGGAAGGACTGGCGAAGTTGCGCCCGGTGTTCCGCAACGGCCAGTTCGGCGGCAGCGTGACCGCCGGCAATTCCTCGCAAATGAGCGACGGCGCCGGCGCGGTGCTGCTGGCGTCGGCGCAGGCGATCAAGGACTACGGCCTGACCCCGCTGGCGCGCTTCGTCAGCTTCAGCGTGGCCGGCGTGCGTCCGGAGGTGATGGGCATCGGCCCGATCGCGGCGATCCCGAAGGCGCTCAAGCAGGCGGGCCTGAACCAGGACCAGCTGGACTGGATCGAACTCAACGAGGCTTTCGCCGCGCAGTCGCTGGCGGTGATCAACGACTGCGGGCTGGACCCGGCCAAGGTCAATCCGCTGGGCGGCGCGATCGCGCTGGGCCATCCGCTGGGCGCGACCGGCGCGGTACGCACCGCCACGATTGTCCATGGCCTGCGTCGCCGCCAGCAGAAGTACGGCATGGTGACGATGTGCATCGGCACTGGCATGGGCGCGGCGGGGATTTTCGAGGCGCTCTGACCGCAGTCAGGAAACCAAAGAACGGCGCCGGAAGGCGCCGTTTTCGCATCAACCCGGAACTGGCCGTGCCGGCATCAGGTTTCGACCACGCCCATTTCGCCCAGTGCGTTCTGCATCAGCTCGCGCGCGGCGTCGCTGAGTTTCTCGTTGTCCAGCGCGTAGCGGATGGTGGCCTCGATCAGCCCGATATGGGTACCGCAGTCGAAACGCGTGCCGCGGAAGCGGAACGCATCCACGCGCTCCGCCTCCAGCAGCGCGGCGATCGCGTCAGTCAGCTGGATCTCGCCGCCTGCGCCCTTCTGGGTGGTTTCCAGCAGGTCGAAGATGGCTGGGGTGAGGATGTAACGCCCGACCACGGCAAGGTTGCTGGGCGCCTGCTCCGGGCTGGGCTTCTCCACGATCTCGCAGATGCGGCCGCTCTGGCCGTCGAAGGCGTCGGTGGCCACGATGCCGTAGCTGCCGGTCTGTTCGCGCGGCACGTCCTGCACCGCCACAGCGCTCCCGCCGCTGACTTGGGCGTGGTCGGCCATCTGTTTGAGCGCGGGATCGCCCTTGCTCCAGATCAGATCGTCCGGCAGGAGCACCGCAAAGGGCTCATCGCCGACCACCGGCCGGGCGCACAGCACCGCGTGGCCCAGCCCCAGCGCCTCGGCCTGGGTCACGAACACCGCCCGCACGCCGTCGGGGAGCACGTTG
The DNA here is from genome assembly GCF_036409385.1 of Thermomonas sp. LB-4. Taxonomy (NCBI): domain Bacteria; kingdom Pseudomonadati; phylum Pseudomonadota; class Gammaproteobacteria; order Lysobacterales; family Lysobacteraceae; genus Thermomonas; species Thermomonas sp. LB-4. The sequence goes on from NZ_JAXOFT010000001.1 coordinate 175,197, forward strand.
CGGATCAGCGCCAGCTGATCCTGCTTTCCGGACTTTTCCAGCTTCTGCTCCAGCTCGTACGCCTTGTCGAAATAGTCGGCCACCGCGTGCTTGTAGCGGTTGGTGACAAAAATGAGGGTATCGCAACCGGCGGCGATGGCCTCGTCGACGGCGTACTGGATCAGCGGCCGGTCCACGATCGGCAGCATCTCCTTGGGAACGGTCTTGGTGGCGGGAAGGAACCGGGTCCCCAGGCCAGCGACCGGAAACACCGCCTTGCGGATGCGCCGCATTGCATTCGGATTTGGCATCCCCTGATTCTACAGGGCGCGTGTTACCGCGCCTTCGCGCGACGGCCGGGAAATACCACCACGGTGGCAGGCCGGGGGCCGGACGCATCTTCGACCGGGCTGAATTCCGGTACCGCGTCGCGGAGCGCATGCGCCAGCGCCTCGAGGTCGTAGCTGCGCACGCTCGCCCACAGTCGCTCAAGCGCCTGCGCCACCCGCTCCGGCATCACCGCGCGCGGCTCGGCCTGCAGGATCTCGGGATAGATGGTGCTGCTGTAACGCTCGTCGGCATGGAATAGCGTCTCGTGCAGTCGCTCGCCGGGACGCAGACCGATGTACTCGATCGCCACGTCCTTGCCCGGCTGCTTCCCGGCCAGGCGGATCATCTGCTCGGCCAGCACCCTGATCGGCACCGGCTCGCCCATGTCCAGCGTGTACACCGCCTGCTGGGCACCAATCGACGCGGCCTGCAGGATCAGCAGGCAGGCCTCCGGGATGGTCATGAAGTAGCGCGTCACGTCGGGATCGGTGACCGTCACCGGGCCGCCGCGGCGGATCTGTTCGCGGAACAGCGGCACCACGCTGCCCGCAGAGTCCAGCACGTTGCCGAAGCGCACCGTCACCATGCGGGTGGAGCGGGCATCCACCAAGGACTGGCAGGCCATTTCCGCCAGGCGCTTGGTGGCGCCCAGCACGTTCACCGGGTCCACCGCCTTGTCGGTGGATACCAGCACGAACGTGCCGACCCCGGCCTCGCGGCTGGCCATGGCCACTACGTGCGTGGCCAGCGCGTTGTTGCGTACCGCTTCGCGCAGCTGGCCCTGCAGCAGCGGTACCTGCTTGTAGGCGGCGGCATGGAAGACGGACTCGGGTTCCACCAGCTTCAGCGCATGGCGGATGACCGCCTCGTCGCCGCAGTCGCCCAGCACGGGCACGCAATCGATGCCCGGGAAGTCGCGACGCAATTCCGCAGCGATGGTCATCAGCGCCAGCTCGTCGATCTCGACCAACGCGATGCGCTTTGCGCCGTGGCGGGCGCACTGGCGGCACAGCTCCGAGCCGATCGATCCGCCCGCTCCCGTCACCAGCACCGAACGCCCGCCCAGCCAACCGCGGATCGCCTTCCAGTCGGGGCTTCGCGCCTGCCGGCCTAGCAGGTCTTCGATCGCCACTTCCTTCAGCTGTCCCGGCAGTGAGCGGCCTTGCATGACATCGGCGAGCCGGGGCACCGTGCGGAAAGGCAGATGGCTCTCCTCGCACAGCGCGATCACCCGCCGCATCACCGTGGCATCCACCGAGGGCATTGCGACCACCAGCAGCTGCGCCCCGGTTTCGCGGGCGATCCGCGCCACCTCTGGAATCCGGCCCAGCACCGGCAAGCCCTGCAAGCGGGTGCCGCGCAGCGATGCCGCATCGTCGAGGAAACCGATCGGGTCGTACTGCCCCAGCCTGCGCAGATCGCGCACCAGCGCTTCGCCAGCCTGGCCCGCGCCGAGGATCAGCACCCGCTCCGCGCCCTCGACGGCCTGCTGCAGACTGTGGTCTTTCCAAGCCCTGAAAATAAGCCGCGGCGCGCCCAACAGCACCGTCAGCACGAATGGATACAGCAGCAGCGCGGCGCGCGAAACCAGGTCCAGCCTGCTGTAGAAGAACAGCCCCACAACCACCGCAAGCAGCCCAAGCAAGCTGGCCTTGAAGATATTGAGCAGGTCAGGAACGCTGGCGAAACGCCAGAGCCCCCTGTATAACCCCACCCGCCAGGACACCAGGCCCTGGGCGACCAGCACGATGACAACGGTGTTGGAAAACGGCGCAAGATCGAGCGGCGTCGGCTGCAGCGCGTAGCGCAGATAGTGCAGCCCCTGCCAGCAGATCCACACCATCGCAAGATCGTGCCCCACCACCGCCATGCGCGGCAGCCGGTGCCTGAGGCGATCCTTCCATGCGCTCATCAAACGATTCCTTCGCTTCCGTTTCCTAGCCTGCGTTGCAGGCGGAGCCATGCGGCCATCGACAGTCCGAAAAAAGCTGCGGCGCCGACCCAGGCCCGGTCTGCCGGTACCCGGAGGAGCCCTAGCATGATCCCGATCGCCAGCGCCGTCCATCCCGCATAGCCAAGCGTAACCCGCGGATGGCCGAGGTGGCGCGCAAGGCGCTGGTAAAGATGCTGTACGTGCGGCTGCCACCACGGTTCCCGACGGGCCACCCGGCGGGCCAGGGTCAACCCCGCATCGACCAGGCAGATGGACAAAGGCAGCAGCAGGACCGGCCAGGCGGCGAGGGGGCGGCTGGAAAGCCCGATGACGACCAGCGCCGCCAGCAGATAGCCCAGCGCCCCGCTGCCGACATCGCCGAGGAAGATCCGCGCCTTCGGGAAGTTGAACGGCAGGAAACCGGCGCAAGCGGCGGCCACGGCCAACGCCAGCAGCCGGCCCGCGCCGTCCAGCGCCCAGCCGAGCGCCAGCGCCGCCAGCAGCGCCTGACTGGTGGCCAGGCCATCGATGCCATCGATGAAGTTCCAGACGTTCACCAGCACCGGCACCAGGAGCAGCGCGACCAGCGCCGCGCCCATCGGCGCCCCCGCGTGCAGCGTACCCGCAGCCAGACAGGCGCCGGCCGCGGCGTGCGCAAGCAGACGCGGCCAGGCCGGCAACGGACGATGGTCATCCCACCAGCCGGCGCCGGCGACCAGCATCAGGCCAAGCGCCACCCACGCCCATCCGCCGTCATTGACCCAGGCCAGCCAGACGGCAGCGCCCAGCGCCGCCACGGCGATGCCGATCCCGCCGCCGCGCGGCGTGGGCAGGTCGTGGCTGCGGCGTTCGCCGGGCAGGTCAACCAGGCCGCGGCGACGCGCATGCGCGCGCGCCCAGGCGGTGGCGCAACAGGAAACCGCGAAAGCCGCGGCGGACAGCAGCGCCGGCTCAGACCACCGCATAGTTCAGCAGCGGCTTGACCGTCCCCCACTCCTTGCAACTGGGGCACTGCCAGTGGTGGCTGCGCGCGCCGAAACCACAGCGGTTGCAGCGATAGCTGGGGTTGCGCACCAGCAGTTGGTCGGTCACCAGCTTGAGGTCCTGCAGGGTCGCCTCGGCATCAGCCCGGTCGGCGAGGCTGAGGTCGATCAGTGCAGCCTCGCCGCGCACCGAGGGCCGGTCCTTGAGCTGCTCGGCCAGGAAGCGGCGGGCGGCGCTCACGCCCTCCTCCGCCTCGACCATGCGGGTCAGCGCCAGCACCGGCGCGATCCCCCGGTAGTGCTCGCACATCTCGCTCAGGAAGGCGCGCGCGCCGGTCCTGTCGCCTGCCCGGGTGTAGTTCTCCAGCAACATTGGCAGGATCACCGGCAGGTACTCCGGATCATGCCGCGCGGCCCGCTCCAGCGCACGGATCGCGCCCTGCGGATTGCCGGCCTCCGCCTCGATGCGGCCCTCGGCGATCCCTGCGCGCACCGAGGTCGGATCGGCGGCGTAGGCACGCGCCAGCGCCGCGCGCGCCGCCTCGATCTCGCCGTTCGCGCGATGGCGATCGGCCAGCTCGCATTCGAACTGCCCGATCAGCCTGCCCATCGGCTCGCCCGAAACCTCTTCGAAACGGGTCGCATTGCCGATCGCTTTTTCCCAGTCGCGCTCGGACTGGTAGATGCCGATCAGGTGCCTGAGCGCCTGCGGCGCCCGCTGGTCGAGCTGGGCAAGGTCGTTGAACACGGTCTCGGCCCGGTCCAGCAGCCCGGCGCGCATGTAATCCTCGCCCAGCGCCGACAGCGCCTGGATCTTCTGCAGGTCGCTCAGGTCAGGCCGCTGTGCGAGCGCCTGGTGCAGGCGGATCGCCCGGTCGACCTCGCCACGCCTGCGGAACAGGTGACCCAGCGCGACCTGCGTTTCGAAAGTATCCCGGTCCAGTTCCGCGACGTGCAGGAACAGTTCGATCGCCTTGTCCGGCTGCTCGTTGAGCAGGTAGTTCAGGCCGCGGAAATAGGTGGTCGACAGTTTGCTGACCTGGTTGCCGCTGTGCTGCTCGCCGCCACGGCGGCCGACCACCCAGCCCAGCAGCGCGGCCAGCGGCACGAAGATGACGAACCACATCCACTGGTTGAGAAAATCCACGATCAGCTCCCTGATTGCGTTGCCGGCAGGCGCGCGACTTCCTCGCGGCGCAAGCGCTGGCGCAACGGCGCCACCACGCCGACCGCCACCAGCAGCCCGCCTGCCACCACGCCCAGCAGGATTGCCACCAGGACGCCCAGCCCCAGGCTGGTGTGCAGCGTGGCGAAGCCGAGGTCCAGCGCGATCTGCTGGGGATTGAGTGCGCCGACGACTCCGCCTGCCAGCAGGCAGGCAACGGCGGCAACAAATCGAACGAATGACGCCACGGTCTGGAATCCGGTTGCGGCAACCCCGCAAGCTTAACGGACTGGACCGCTGATCCGCGTCCCGTACCGCGTCAGTCCTGGACAGGCAGCGGCAACACGCCGGTGACCCGCTCGCGCAGTTCCTTGCCCGGCTTGAAGTGCGGCACATGCTTGCCCGGCAGGGCGACGGCATCGCCGGTCTTCGGATTGCGGCCGGTGCGTGGCGGCCGGTAATGCAACGAAAAACTGCCGAATCCGCGGATCTCGATCCGCTCTCCGGCGGCCAGCGCCCCACCCATCATCTGCAGCAGCGTCTTCACCGCCATGTCGACGTCGTCGGCTTTCAGGTGCGGCTGGCGGCGTGCGAGCAGTTCGATGAGTTCGGACTTGGTCATTTGCAAAGATGGTTCGGACGCCGAGAAAACGGCGGCCCGGCCGAAGCCGGGCCGCCGCATGTCAACCGGCCGGATGGATCAGTCGGCCTTGCTGTTCAACTGCTCGCGCAGCAGCGCGCCCAGCTTGGTGGTGCCGCTGGCGGCGTCCGCGTGGGCCTTGTTGTACTCGGCCAGCGCTTCGGCGGTCTCGGCGGCGTCCTTGTCCTTGATCGACAGCTGCAGGCTGCGGCCCTTGCGGTCCATGCCAACGAACTTGGCCTCGACTTCCTGGCCGACCTTCAGCGCCTGGCTGGCGTCTTCGGTGCGCTCGTGGCTGATGTCGCGCACGGACACGTAGCCTTCCACGCCCTCGCCCAGGTCGATGACCGCGCCCTTGGCGTCGACTTCCTTGACGGTGCCCTTGACCTTGGTGCCCTTCGGATTGGCCGCCATGAACTGGCCCAGCGGGTCCTGTTCCATCTGCTTGACGCCCAGCGAGATGCGCTCGCGCTCCGGGTCCACCGCCAGCACCACTGCCTCGAGCGTGTCGCCCTTCTTGTAGTTGCGCGCGATGTCTTCGCCGGTGGAGTTCCAGCTGATGTCGGACAGGTGGATCAGGCCGTCGATGCCGCCGTCCAGGCCGATGAAGATGCCGAAGTCGGTGATCGACTTGATCTGGCCGGACACCTTGTCGCCCTTCTTGTGGATGGCGGCGAAGGTTTCCCACGGATTGCTGGTGACCTGCTTGATGCCCAGCGAGATGCGGCGACGCTCCTCGTCCACGTCCAGCACCATGACCTCGAGTTCGTCGCCGACCTGCACCACCTTGGCCGGGTTGACGTTCTTGTTGGTCCAGTCCATTTCGGAGACGTGCACCAGGCCTTCGACGCCCGGCTCGATCTCGACGAACGCGCCGTAATCGGTGACGTTGGAGACCTTGCCGAACACGCGGCAGTTGGCCGGGTAGCGGCGGGCGATGTTGTCCCACGGATCCTCGCCCAGCTGCTTCAGGCCCAGCGACACGCGGTTGCGCTCGCGGTCGTACTTGAGCACGCGGACGTCCAGCTCCTGGCCGACTTCCACCACCTCGGACGGATGACGCACGCGCTTCCAGGCCATGTCGGTGATGTGCAGCAGGCCGTCGATGCCGCCGAGGTCCACGAACGCGCCGTAATCGGTCAGGTTCTTGACCACGCCCTTCAGCACGGCGCCCTCGACCAGCTTCTCCAGCAGCTGCTCGCGCTCTTCCGAATGCTCGGTCTCGACCACCGCGCGGCGGGAGACGACCACGTTGTTGCGCTTGCGGTCGAGCTTGATGAGCTTGAACTCCAGCTCCTTGCCTTCCAGGTAGACCGGGTCGCGGACCGGGCGCACGTCGACCAGCGAGCCCGGCAGGAAGGCGCGGACGTCCTTGATGTCGACGGTGAAGCCGCCCTTCACCTTGCCGCTGATGCGGCCGACGATGGTGGCGTTCGCCTCGAGCGCTTCTTCCAGCTCGTCCCACACCATCGCGCGCTTGGCCTTCTCGCGCGACAGCACGGTTTCGCCAAAACCATTCTCGAGCGAGTCGAGGGCGACCTTGACTTCATCGCCGATGCCGACGTCGATCTCGCCGGCGTCGTTGCGGAACTGTTCGATCGGGACGATGCCCTCGGACTTCAGGCCGGCATTGATGACCACGACGTCGTTGCGGACGTCGACCACGATGCCCTTGACGATGGCGCCGGGCTTGATCTTGGCCCAATTGGCCTGGCTGGCTTCGAACAGTTCGGCGAAGGATTCGGTAGCTACGGAGTTCATGAAAAATCTCGGGTGGATACACAGGCGGCCCACAGCAACGGGGCGGCCCACCTTGGGTTGGTTGGCGTTCGCGCAGGAGGCGCTTGGCCATGTGTGGACGGAGGAAAACCGCAGGCACGCAGGTGCCCGCGGAACTGTATCTGCAACGCTGGAGCCGGCGCCGTCAGGCCGTGGGGCGGATGACGACGTCCAATACCCGGGCGACCACCGCATCGATGGGCAGGCCGGTGGTGTCGATGAGGACGGCATCGGTTGCCGGACGCAGCGGCGCCACCGCGCGACTGGCATCGCGGGCATCGCGGGCGAGGATCTCGCGCAGCAGACCGTCGATTGTGACCGAAACCCCTTTGTCTTTCAACTGCTTATAGCGCCTCTCCGCGCGTTCCTCGGCGCTGGCGGTCAAAAACACCTTGTGGGCGGCGTCGGGGAAGATCACCGTCCCCATGTCGCGGCCATCGGCCACCAGCCCCGGCGGTTGCCGGAACGCGCGCTGGCGCTCCTTCAGCGCCGAGCGGACCTCGGGGATGGCGGCGATGGCGGAGGCGGCGGCGCCCGCCGTTTCGGTGCGCAGCTCCAGGGTGGCGTCGACCCCGTTGACGATCACCCGCGGCTCGCCGTCGCCGGCATCGCGGAAGCCGACCTCGGTGTCGAAGGTGCAGCGCACCAGCGCGGAAGCGTCGGAGAGGTCGATGTCCGACCAGCCCGCGGCGATTCCCACGGCGCGGTACAGCGCGCCGGAATCAAGGTAGTGCCAGCCGAGCCGGGTGGCCACGAGGCGGCTGATGGTGCCCTTGCCGGAGCCGGACGGGCCATCGATCGTGAGAACGGGGACGGAGGAATTCATGGCCGGCATTATGGAACCAAGCCGCCGGCACCGCAGGGTGCGCGAAGGAAACATCCCAACCTGTTGAAAAGGAAGCCGAATACCCGTTAGAATGCGCGGCTTCGTTTCATTCCATTCCATTTGCCGAGGTTTCATCATGAAGGTCCTGTCCTCCCTGAAGTCGGCGAAGGCCCGTCACCGCGACTGCAAGGTGGTTCGCCGTCGTGGCAAGGTCTTCGTGATCTGCAAGTCCAACCCGCGTTTCAAGGCGCGCCAGCGCTGAGACCGGCGTGAAGGCGCCGCGCCTTGCGCGCGGTTCCGACTCCGCGAAGGCCGCCGCAAGGCGGCCTTTTGCGTATCGGCGATAGAATCCCGTCTCCACTTCCCGGGAGTCCCGCCATGGACCGCACGATCCGCAGCCTCCTCCTCGCCTTCTGCGTCGCCGTTTCGGGCACCGCCAGTGCCGGCGACACCCTGCTGATCCAGCGCGTGCAGGAAGAGCCCGGCAACCTGCCCGCGCGCGGCTTGCGCATGGCCGACGTGGAAGCCCGGTACGGCGCCCCGGCCGAGCGGCTGGACCGCCGCGGCGGCCAGAAGCGCGCATGGCCGGCGATCGACCGCTGGGTCTACCCCGCCTTCACCGTCTATTTCGAACAGGGCCGGGTGATCGACGCGGTGGCCAACAAGGCCGGCGCGGACGAGATCGGCCCCAAGCCGGCCGCCCGCTGACGCAATCCCCCTCCATCCCGCGCCCCGGCGCCGGACTTCCACGCAGACCCCATGACCGAAAATTCCGTGCGCTTCCCCGCCGAGTGGGAACCCCAATCGGCGATCCTGATCGCGTGGCCGCACGCCGGCACCGACTGGGCCGACCGCCTCGGCGAGGTCGAAGAGAGCTACATCGCCCTGGTCCAGGCCATCACCCGCTTCCAGCCGGTGCTGATCTGCGTGGCCGACGACGACATCGAGACCTACGCGGAGATGCGCCTGCGCTCGAACCGGGTCGACATGGCCCGCGTCCGCTTCGTCACCGTGGCCTACGACGACACCTGGCTGCGCGACTCCGGGCCGATCACGCTGCGCGATGGCCCGGGCCTGCGCCTGCTGGACTTCCGCTTCACCGCCTGGGGCGGCAAGTTCGAAGCCGGCCTTGACGACCTGCTGGTGGAGCGCCTGTCCGCGCAAGGGGTGTTCGGCGATGCCGCGCGCCAGCGCATCGATTTCGCGCTGGAAGGCGGCGGCATCGAGACCGATGGCGCCGGCACCCTGCTGACCACCTGGCGCTGCCTGCACGAGCGCCATCCCGACGCGACCCGCGAGCAGCTGTCCGCGCAGCTCGCGAAGTGGCTGCAGCAGGACCGCGTGCTGTGGCTGGACCACGGCGCACTGGAGGGCGACGATACCGACGCCCACATCGACACCCTCGCCCGCTTCGCGCCCGGCGACGCCATCGTGTTCCAGGCCTGCGACGACAGCACCGATGCGCACTACGCCGACCTCAAGGCGATGGCCGACGAGATCGCCGCGCTGCGCACCCGCGACGGCAAGCCGTACCGGCTGTTCCCGTTGCCGTGGGCCCGGCCCGTGATCGACGACGGCCGCCGGCTGGCGGCGAGCTACGCCAACTTCCTGATCGTCAACGGTGCGGTGTTGATGCCGGCTTACGGCGACGTCGCCGACAATGCGGCCGCGGCGGTGCTGGCGCAGGCGTTCCCCGGCCGCGAGATCGTGCAGGTGCCCTGCCGCCCGCTGATCTGGCAGAACGGCAGCCTGCACTGCATCACCATGCAATTGCCGGAGGGTCTGGTCTGATGTCCAGGTACAGCAAGCTTCCCGTCGCGCTCGTGCAGGAGCGCAACCATGGCGACGCCGAGGCCAACCTCGCGGTCATCGAATCTCGCGTGGCCGAGGCGGCGAAGTCCGGCGCGAAACTCGTCCTGCTGCAGGAACTGCACAACGGTGCTTACTTCTGCCAGCACGAAGCGGTCTGCGAATTCGACCTGGCCGAACCCATCCCCGGCCCTTCCACCGCACGCCTGTCGGCGCTGGCGAAACAGCACGGCGTGGTGCTGGTCAGCTCGCTGTTCGAGAAGCGCGCCACCGGGCTGTACCACAACACCGCGGTAGTGTTCGACGCCGACGGCAGCACCGCGGGCAGGTACCGCAAGATGCACATCCCGGACGACCCGGGCTTCTACGAGAAGTTCTACTTCACCCCGGGCGACCTCGGTTTCAATCCCATCGACACCAGCGTCGGCCGCCTCGGCGTGCTGGTGTGCTGGGACCAGTGGTATCCGGAAGGCGCGCGGCTGATGGCGCTGGCCGGCGCCGAGCTGCTGCTGTATCCCACCGCGATCGGCTGGGACCCGGACGATGCGCATGACGAGAAGACCCGCCAGCGCGATGCCTGGGTGCTGAGCCACCGCGGCCACGCCGTCGCCAACGGGCTGCCGGTGCTGTCGTGCAACCGCGTCGGCCACGAGCCTTCGCCGCTGGGCGCTTCGGGGATCGATTTCTGGGGCAACAGCCACGTGCTGGGGCCGCAGGGCGAATTCATCGCCGAAGCAGGCACCTCGCCCACCCTGCTACTGGCCGAGGTGGACATGCAGCGCAGCGAACACGTGCGCCGCATCTGGCCGTTCCTGCGCGACCGCCGCATCGACGCCTACGGCGATCTGGTCAAGCGCTACCGTGACTGAGGCCCCCGTGCACGATGCCGTCGGCTACGCCGGCCAGCCCGTCATCGAAATCGAGCGCGACGGCGTCCACTACACCCTGCTGGGCACCGCGCACGTGTCCAAGGCCAGCATCGAGGCGGTCAACGCCGCCATCGACAGCGGCCGCTTCGATGCGGTGGCGGTGGAGCTGGACGAACAGCGCCACAAGGCGCTGACCCAGCCCGACGCGCTGGCGCAGCTGGACCTGGTGAAGGTCATCCGCGAGAAGAAGGTGGCGCCGTTCGCCGCCAACCTCGCGCTGGCCGCCTACCAGCGCCGGCTGGCCGAGCAGCTGGGCATCGAGCCCGGCGCGGAGCTGAAGGCTGCGGCGACCGAGGCGGTGGCGCGCGGACTGTCGATGCAGCTGATCGACCGCGACGTCGGCATCACCTTCCGTCGCATCCTGCAGGGCCTGAGCTGGTGGGACCGCGCCAAGCTGATCGGCAGCGTGGCCGGCGGCCTGTTCGACCGCGAGGATGTGTCCGAAGCCGACATCGAGCGGTTGAAGGAAGGCGACATGTTGGAGTCCAGCTTCGGCGAGTTCGCCCGGGAAACGCCGACGCTGTACGCCACCCTGATCGACGAGCGCGACCGCTACATGGCGGCGAAGCTGCGAGAACGCGACGACGGCGCGAAGCACGTCCTCGCCGTGGTCGGGGCGGGCCACCTCAAGGGCATGGCGAAGTACCTCGCCGAAGAGCAGCGCGCCCCGCAGGCGCTGACCGCGGAGCTGCTGCAGGTCCGGCAGAAGCGCAACATCCCATGGATCACCCTCACCCTGATGGTGCTGATCTGCGGCGGCATCGCATGGGGCTATTTCCACGGTGGCCGCGACCTGGGCCGCGACCTGCTGTTGCAATGGGTGGCGTGGACCGGCGGGCTGGCGGCGCTGGGCGCGCTGCTGGCGCGCGGGCACGTGCTGAGCGTCCTGGCCGCCGCCATCGCCGCACCGCTGAAGCCCTTCCGCCCCGGCCTGCCCCCAGGCATGTTCAGCGCACTGGCGGAAGTGCATCTGCGCAAGCCGGCCTACCCCGACTTCCTCGCCCTGCGCGACGATGCGCAGACGCTGGCGGGCTGGTACCGCAACCGGGTGTGCCGGGTGGTGCTGGTGTTCCTGCTGAGCAACATCGGCAGCGCGGTGGGGGTGTGGATCTCCGGCGCCAGCATCCTCGGCCGCCTGCTCCACTAGCCCGCCTCAGACCTGGGCGCTGGCCACGTCCAGCGCCACGTCCATCAGCATCATGTCGTCCGGGTCCACGCTGACCCGGAAACCCAGCTGCCGGCACATCCGCAGCATGGTCGCGTTCTCGCGCAGCACCTGCCCTTCCACCGTCTTCAGGCCGACGCTGCGGGCGTACTCGACCATCATCCGCATCAGCTGCCAGCCGATGCCGTAGCCTTTCAGGTCGGAGCGCACCAGGATGCTGTACTCGCCCTTCTCGAAGTTGGCGTCGGCCAGCAGGTGCACCACGCCCAGCAGTTGGCCGGTGTCGGTGCCCAGCGCCACCAGCGCGATCGCCCGCGCGTAGTCGAGCTGGGTCAGGCGGGCGATGAACTCGTGGCTGAAGTGGCGCACGGTGGAGAAGAACCGCAGGCGCAGGTCCTCGTCGCTGATCCGGCCGAAGAATTCGCGGAACAGCGCTTCGTCCTCGGGCCGCACCGGACGCACGAACATGCGCTCGTCGTGGGCCAGGTCGACCTCGCGCTCCCATTCCGACGGATACGGGCGGATCACCATCCGCGAATGCCACGGCCCGCGGTTCGGGCTGTCGTCGGCGGGGGCAATGGCCACCCGCGCATCCACCGCCATCACCCCGTCGCGGTCGGCCAGCAGCGGGTTGATGTCCAGCTCGCGCACCTGCGGGATGTCGGCCGCCAGCTGGGCGAGCTTCACCAGCACCAGCGCAACCGCGCGTTCGTCCGCGGCGGGTACGTCGCGGTAGGCCTTCAGGATGCGCGAGACCCGGGTACGCGCGATCAGCTCGTGGGCCAGCCGCAGGTCCAGCGGCGGCAAGGCCAGCGCCTTGTCGTCGATGACTTCCACCGCGGTGCCACCGCGGCCGAACACCACCACCGGGCCGAAGGTGGGATCGTCGGCCAGGCCGACGATCAGTTCGCGCGCCTTCGGCTTGAGCACCATCGGCTGCACGGTCACGCCATCGATGCGCGCCTCCGGCCGCAGCGCCCGTGCGCGCGCCAGGATCGCGTCGGCGGCTTCGCGCACGGCGGCGCCGCTGGCCAGGTTCAGGCGCACGCCGTCCACGTCCGACTTGTGGATGATGTCCGGCGACAGGATCTTCAATGCGACCGGCGTGCCGGCGGCCAGCAGCGGCGCCGCCACCTCCTCGGCCCGGGTGGAGTCGGTGGCCAGCGCGACCGGCATGGCCGGGATCGCATAGGCGCGCAGCAGCGCGGCGACCTCCAGCGGGTCCAGCCAGTGCCGGCCCTGGGCCAGCGCGCCCTCCACCACCGCGCGCGCCGCGGCGATGTCCACCTCGAAATCCTCCGGCAGGCTGGGCGGCGTTTCCATCAGCGCCCGCTGCGCTTCGTGATGGCGCACCAGGTACATGTAGCCGCGCACGGCGTCCGCTTCGCTGGCATAGGTCGGAACGCCGGCGGCGTCCAGCCGCGCCACGGCATCGTCGCCGGCACCGACCCAGACCCCCAGCACCGGCTTGCCGCTGGACGCGCGCGGCCGCCCCGCCAGCACGCCGGCCACCGCAGCCGCGGTGTCGTGCGACGACGACAGCGCGGTGGGCACGTGCATCGCCAGCACCGCATCGTTCTCCGGGCTGGCCAACAGCGCCTCCAGCGAGGCCGCATAGCGTGCTGCGTCGGCGTCGCCAATCACGTCGATGGGGTTGGCGCGCGACCACGACGGCGGCAGCAGCGCCTCCAGCCGTTCGCGGGTGGGATCGTCGATGGTCGCCAACGTGCCGCCCATGTCCATCAGCCGGTCGACCGCCAGTACGCCGATGCCGCCGCCGTTGGTGAGGATGGCCAGCCGCCGTCCGGGCGCGCTGCGCAGGTGGCCCAGCGTTTCCGCCGCGGCAAACAGCTCGTCCAGCGCCATCACCCGCAGCAGGCCGGCGCGGCGGAACGCCGCGTCGTAGACAGCATCGGAACCGGCCAGTGCGCCGGTATGCGTGGCCGCCGCCTTCGCACCCTGCGCATGCCGGCCAGACTTGACCACCACGACGGGTTTGGCGCGCGCGGCGGCGCGCGCGGCCGACATGAATTTGCGCGCGTCCTGGATGGATTCGATGTAGAGCAGGATCGCGCGGGTCTTCGGATCCTGTGCGAACCAGTCGAGCAGGTCGCCGCCGTCGACGTCGACCGCATCGCCCAGCGACACGACCGCCGAGAACCCGACGCCGCGCGCCTTCCCCCATTCCACCAGCCCCGAGGCGATCGCGCCGGACTGCGACACCAGCGCCAGGTCGCCGGCCAGCGGCGCGCCCGCGGCGAAGCTGGCGTTGAGGCGCGCATGCGGTGCCATCACGCCCAGGCAATTGGGACCGACGATGCGCAGGCCGTGCGCGCGCGCCGCGGCCTCGGTCTGCTCCAGCAAAGAGCCGGGGCCGCGCCCCAGGCCGGCGGTCACGATGATGGCTGCCCGCACGCCCAGCGCGGCGGCGTCGGCAATCACCCGCGGCACCGTGGCGGCGGGCGAGGACACCACCACCAACTCCGGGACGAATCCCAGGTCGGCCAGCCTGGCCACGGCTGCCACGCCCTCGATCCGCGGATAGCGCGGGTTGACCACTCCCAATGGCCCCGCAAAACCCGCCTCGCGCAGGTTGCGCAGGATGGCACCGCCGACCGAGCGCTCGCGCGGGCTGGCGCCGACCAGCGCCAGCGACCGCGGCCGGAACACCGCGTCCAGTGCGTAGGTACTCATCCCGTAGCCTTCTCCCGCGCCGTCCCGAGGCACACGATAGCGCGTCCGGGCGCAGCGCCCCGTCTGCCGTGTCCGCGCCCGGGGGATGCTTCGGCGCGGCCGGTCAGCCCGCCGCCACGGCGCGCCGCTGCGCGCGGCCCAGCCTGGCCCGCTGCAGCAGGCGCGAGGAGCCCGCGCGCAGGTCGTCCAGCAGCGCGTAGATGGTCGGCAGGAACAGCAGGCTCACCACGGTGGAGAACGCCAGCCCGCCCGCGATCGCGCGCGCCATCGGGTAGTACGGCGGCATGCCGTCGGCGGTCTTGGTGGACAGCGCGATCGGGATCATCGCCAGGATCGCGGTGCCCATCGTCATCATGATCGGCCGCAGGCGTTCGCGGCTGCCCTCCACCAGCGCGTCGATGCGCGGCAGGCCGCGGCGACGCAGGTTGTTGATGTGCTCGATCATCACGATGCCGTTGTTCACCACCACGCCCATCAGCACCAGGATGCCGATCACCGCCATGATGTTCATCTCGGTGCCGGTGAGCCAGAACAGCCAGTACACGCCGAAGATCGAGAACAGCACGCAGGACATGATGGCCAGCGGGAACAGCAGCGACTCGAACACCGCCGCCATGATCACCAGCATCAGCACCAGCGCGATCCCGATCGCGCGGAACATCTGCTTCATGCCGTCGAAGTTGATGTTGAAGCCGGCGCCATCGAAGGTGTAGCTGTAGCCGGGCGGGAACTGCACGTTCTTCAGGGTGTCCTCGATCGACTTGCGGGCATCCTGGATGGACGCCCCCTGCGCCAGACCGGCCTGCACCTGCAGCATGGTCTGCCGGCTCTGCCGCTGGATCTGGGTGGCGGCGGGCGTGGTGTCCACGTCAACCATCGCCAGCAGCGGCACTTCGGTGCCGTTCGGCGCGCGCACCAGGAAGGTGGAGAGGTCCTCCACGCTGTAGCTATCCGAGCCGGCGAAGCGCACGTTGACCGGGATCTCCACGTCCTCGCGGTGGAAGTCACGCAGCGACGAGCCGCGCAGCGCCATGCCGACGAACTGCGCCACCTGCTGCGCGCTGAATCCGTAGGCCGCCGCGCGCTCGCGGTTCACCTGCACCTTCAGCTCGGTGTTGGCATCGCCGGTGTCCACGCGCACGTCGCGCAGCTTCGGATTGCGGGCCAGGATCGGCACGATGTCGTCGGCCAGCTCCTTCAACGTCTGGGTGGAGTCGCCGATCAGGCTGAAGGTGATCCCCTGCCCGTCGCCGCTGCCCATGCCGCCCGGCCAGCCGATGCCGAGGTTGGCGCGCGCGGACTTGGGCAGCCCCTTGCGCACTTCCTCGGCAATCTTCTTGTTCTGTTCGGCATCGTCGATGGTCAGGAACAGCCGGGTCTGCGCCCAGCCCTGCTCGCTGTAGCGGCTGTACACCCGGTCGATCTTGAATTCCTCGCGGTGCGCATTGACGAACTGCTCGACCCGCGCCACCTCCTTGCCCATCTCCTCCTTGGAATAGGCGCCCTTCCACTGGTAGAAGATGTTGATCTCGGTGGGATCGCTGTCGTCGCCGCTGCCGGTGGTGTTCATCATCGGGTACACGCTGACCAGCGAGATCGCCAGGATGCCGGCCACGCTCCAGCCGCGATGCAGCAGGGTCCAGCGCAGCAGGCGGGCATAGCGCGCCTGCAGCCCGGTGATGAACGGCGACTTCAGCGCGGGCGGCGTCTTCATCCGCGCCGACAGCATCGGGATCAGGCTGATCGCCACCAGCCACGAGGCCAGCAACGACACCGAGATGGTGACCGCCAACTGCGACAGGTAGATGGTGATGATGTTCTTCTCGCCGAACAGCATCGGCAGGAACACCACGCAGTGGCACAGGGTGCCGGCCGACAGCGCGATCGCCACGTGGCGGGTGCCGATGATCGACGCCAGCCACGGCTTGCCGGGGTACTTCTCGCGCTCCTGGTAGATGCTCTCGACCACCACCACGGCGTTGTCGACCAGCATGCCCACCGCCAGCAGCAGCCCCATCATCGAGATGATGTTGAGGGTGATGCCGGCGAAGTACATGAAGCCCAGCGTCATCGTGAAGCAGATCGGGATGGCGGTGGACACCATCAGGGTCGACGGCCAGTGGCGCAGGAAGGCGTACAGCACGACCACCGACAGCAGCAGGCCGATGCCGCCGGCCTCGGCCAGCGCCAGCAGCGAACTGGTCACCGCCTGGCCCTGGTCGTCGGTGACTTCGATCCTGACGCCGCGCATCGCCGGATCCTGCTCGAGCAGCGTGATCTCCTTGCGCACCATCCGCGACAGGTCGACCAGGTTGGCCGCACGCTCCTTGTAGATGTCCACGCCCACGCTGGGCTTGCCGTCCAGCTGCCGCACGTAGTTCATGCGCTGCGGCTGCAGGTCGACGTCCGCGATATCGGACAGGCGCGTGCCCTTCTTGTCGATGCGCAGGTCGCGCAGCTGCTGCAGCTGCTGCAGTTCGCCCAGCGGCTGCACGCGCAGGCGCCGGCCGGCTTCGTTGATCTCGCCGGCGGACACCGCGAAGTTCGCCGCCTGCAGCTTCTGCACCAGCTCGTTCAGCACCACCCCGTGCGCGGTCAGGCGGTCCTTGTCCAGCGCCACCAGCACTTCCTGCTTGGCCACGCCCTCCACTTCCACCCGGGCAACGCCGGGCAGGCGCTCCAGCCGCTGCTTGATGCTGCGCTCGATCAGGTCGGCGCGGGTGGTCAGGTCCACGCTGCTGGTCAGGCGCAGGCTCAGCGCCTCGCGGTCGGAGGTGCTCCAGCGCTGCACGAAGTAGCGGCGGAAATCGTCCGGCAACTGGTCGCGGATCGCATCGATGCGCTCGCGCGCCTCGGAGGCGGCGATCGCGATGTCCCGGCTCCAGTCGCTGAAGCGCACCTGGATCGAGCCGCCGTCCGCGTTGGCGCGCGAGTTCATCGACTCGATGCCGGGCATGGTCGCCAGCGCCTCCTCGACGGGACGCACCAGGTTGCGCTCCACTTCTTCCGGGGTGGAGCCGGGGTACGGCAGCGACACGAAGAAGAACGGGATGGTGGCTTCCGGCTCTGCCTCCAGCGGCAGGCGGAACGACGCGATCAGGCCGATCGCCACCATCGACACGAACAGCATGATGGTGGTGATCGGGCGACGGATGGAGAGCTCGGTGATGTTCATCCGGTCATGCCCTCGCGCCGCCGTCCAGCGGGTCGTGTTCGTGCGAGATCACTGCGGCCGCCTGCTCGGCGACGCTGCGCGCGCGCCGGCCGCGTTCCGCGTAGAACTCGTCCGGCTTGCGGTCCAGCAGGTCGTAGACGACCGGGATCACCAGCAGGGTCAGCAGCGTGGACACCAGCAGGCCGCCGATCACCGTGATCGCCATCGGGCTGCGCACCTCCGCGCCATCGCCGAAGGCCAGGGCCAGCGGCAGGAAGCCGAACACCGCGCACAGCGTGGTCATCATGATCGGGCGCAGGCGCGAGCGCGCGCCTTCCACCAGCGCGGTGCGCTTGGCCACGCCTTCCTCGCGCAGCTGGTTCACCTTGTCGATCAGGATGATCGCGTTCTTCACTACCAGGCCCACCAGCAGGATCAGGCCGATGAACACCACCACCGAGGCCGGCGAACCGGTCAGCAGCAGCGCGGCCACCGCACCCACCAGCGCCAGCGGGATGGTGAACAGGATGACGAACGGATGCAGCAGCGATTCGAACTGCGAGGCCATCACCAGGTAGACCAGGAAGATGGCCAGCCCGAACGCGAACAGCAGCGAGCGGATGGATTCGCCCAGCTCCTGGCCCTGGCCGCCGATGCGCATGTCGATGTCGGTGCCGAGGGGGTTCTTCGCCACCATGTCGTTGACCTCGCGGATCGCAGCGCCTAGGTCGATGTCGCGCAGGTTCGCCGAGACGATCGCGACGCGGCGCTGGTCGGCGCGATGGATCTCACTGGGGCCGGTGGTGGCCACCACGTCGGCGACGGCCGCGAGCTCGACGGGGGTGCCGCTGCCCGGATTGACGATCAGCCGGCGCAGGTCGTCCACCGAACTGCGGTCGGACTCCTGCGCGCGCACCAGCACGTCGATCTTGCGGTCGCGGAAACTGTAGCGCGTCGCCACGTTGCCCTTGACCTTGTTCACCACCACGTCGGCGATCTGGCGGGTGGTCAGGCCCAGCGCCGCGGCGCGGTCCTGGTCGAAGCGGATCTGGATTTCCGGGAAGCCCTGCTCCACGGTGGACTTCACGTCGGCGTAGTGCGGATTGGCGCGGAGCATCCCGGCCAGCCGGTTGCCGGCCTTGCGGATGGTTTCCAGGTCCGCACCTTCCACCTCGATCTCCAGCGGCGGCGACAGGCTGAACAGTTCGGGGCGGCTGAAGTCCACCTGCACGCCCGGGAAGTCCTTCATGGTCTTGCGCAGCGCCTCGGTCAGCGGGCCTTCGGCGTCGTTGCTCTCCATCACCACCGACAGCTTGCCGATGTTCTCGCCGCTTTCGGTGGGGCTGGCATCCAGCCGGGTGCCGGTGCCCGACACGCCATACAGCACGCGCACGCCGGCGTCGTCCGCATGCAGGGCCTGCACGTCGCGGACCAGCGCGTCGGTCTTCGCCAGCGGCGTCCCTGGGGGCAGCTTGGCGGTCATGTCGAAACGATCCTGCGCGAACTGCGGGATCAGGTCGGTGCCCAGCAGCGGTACCGCCGCCATGGTCAGCGCGAACGCCAGCGAAGCCACCAGCAGCACCGGCGTGGGCCGCTGCAGCGCCTTCGGCAGCACGCGCATGTAAGCGCGCTCCGCGCGGCCGTAAGGCGCCATGGCCAGGTCGCTCAGCTTGCGCATCACCGGGCCGACCACCGCAGCCAGCCCGCGCCAACCGCGCACCACCAGCCAGGCCAGGCCGAAGAAGCCGTAGCGGAACAGCGCGCCGACGCCGCGGCCGGCATAGGCGGCGGGCTTCTGCCAGCGTTTCTGCGGCTGCCAGCGCGCCGGCGCCGCTTCCTCCGGGAAGCCCAGCGGCGGACGGCCCTTCAGCGCACTCAGCATCGGGATAAGGGTCATCGCCACCACCAGCGACACGCCGATGGCGATCGCCACCGTCAGCGCCTGGTCGCGGAACAGCTGGCCGGCGATGCCCTGCACGAACACCAGCGGCAGGAACACCGCGATCGTGGTCAGGGTGGAGGCGACCACCGCCATGCTCACCTCGCGGGTACCGGCGATCGCCGCCTCGAGGATGCCAAGGCCGCGTTCGCGCGCCTTGGCGATCGATTCCAGCACCACGATGGAGTCATCCACCACCAGACCGGTGGCCAGCGCCAGGCCGCCCAGCGACATCACGTTGAGCGAAAGCCCCAGCTGGCCCATGAAGAAGAACGTCGCGATGATCGACACCGGCAGCGACAGGCTGATGACGAAGGTGCTCCAGCCATCGCGCAGGAACAGGAAGATGATCAGCACCGACAGCAGGCCGCCGATCACGCCGTCCACCTTGACGTCGCGGATCGCGTTGCGGATGAAGATCGACTGGTCCTCGATGGTGGTCAGCTCGATGTCGGCGGGCAGTTTTTCGCGGATGGCCTTGAGCTTGGCCTCCAGCGCATCGGCAGTGGACACCGTATTGGCGTCGCCTTCCTTGTAGATCGCCAGTTCCACCGCTTCGCGCCCGTTGAGGCGGATGATCGCCTCGCGCTCCTTGTAGCCCTGGCGCACGGTGGCAACGTCCCTCAGGCGCAGCGGGGAGGTGCCGGCCTGGGTGTCGCCGCCCTGCGACAGCGCAGCCATCACCCGCGCATCGCCGCTGGCCGCGGCCAGCCGCAGGGCCTGCTCGGTGGCGCCGTTGGAGGAGGCGCCCGCGCTGCGGGTGGTAAGCAGCATGTTCGCCATCTCCTGGACGGTGGCGAACTGGTTGACGGTGCGCACCAGGTAGCGTTGCGAACCTTCCTCCAGCCGTCCGCCGGAGACGTTCACGTTCTCCTGCGCGAGCCGGTTGATCACGCTGTCCAGCGACAGGCCGTACTGCGCCAGCTTGCGCTGGTCGATGTCCACCTGCACTTCGTCTTCCAGGCCGCCGCCCACCTTCACCGCGGCCACGCCCTCGACCGGCTCCAGCTTGCGCTTGAGGTCGTCGTCGGCGAAACGGCGCAGCTCCATCAGCTGGCGGATGCCCTCGGCCGTGTTGGCGGGCTGCTGCTTCGGCGACAGCGCCAGCCGCATGATCGGCTGGGTGGAGGGATTGAAGCGCAGCAGCACCGGCGGCTTTGCGTCCTGCGGGAATTGCAGCGCCTCCATCTTGTCGCGCACGTCCAGGCTGGCCTGGTCCATGTCGGTGCCCCAGGCGAACTCCATCACCACGTCCGACTGGCCGGTGCGCGACACCGACTTCAGCTTGCGCAGGCCCTTCACCACGCCCAACGCCTCTTCGGCGGGCTGCGAGATGAGGGTCTCGATCTCCGCCGGCGCCGCACCCTCGTAATCGGTGCGCACGGTCAATGTCGGGTAGCTGAGGTCGGGCAGCAGGTTGACCTTGAGACTGCCCAGCGCGATCAAGCCGAACAGCACCAGGGTCAGCGTCATCATCGCGATGGTGACGCGACGGCGGGTTGCAAACTCCACCAGGCTGAAGCCGGCGGCGGGCGCGTGGTGCGGGTCCTGCGCGTGGTCGGGCCCGGGGGTCGACGGCGAACTCATTTGGCGGCCGCCTTCGCCGCGGCCGCCGGCGCGGCCTTGTCGCCGATCACCTGCACCGCGCTGCCCTCGCGCAGCGCGGACTTGCCGGCCACCACCACCGGGTCGCCCGCGCGCAGGCCGTCACGCACCTCGACCCATTCGCCATCGACGTAACCCAGCTTGAGTTCCGAGCGCACCGCCTTGCCCCCCTTGACCGTGAACACCGCCGGCGCCCCACCGTCTTCCAGCAGCGCGCTGCGCGGGATCACCAGCGCATCGGCGCGCTGGTCGTAGTTGATGCGGATGCGCGCGAACATGCCCGGCTGCAGCAAGCCGCCGCCGTCGAAGGCGCAGATCACCCGGAAGGTACCGCTGCCGGCATCCACTACCGGCGACACGCGGTCGATTCGGCCATCGAAGGTCTTGCCCGGCAGGGCGTCCACCGTCAGCTGCACGGCCTGGCCGGCCTTGAGGGTCTCGATCTCGCGCTCCGGCACGTTGAGCGTGGCCTCGAGGCGGGAGATGTCGACGATGGTGAAGATCGGCGTGTTGATCTGCACCAGGTTGCCCTGCTTGATGCTGCGCGAGGCCACCACGCCGGAGATAGGCGCGCTCACCGTGCCGTAGGACAGTTCCAGCTTGGCCATGCGCAGCTGCGCGCGGGCGTTCTCCAGGTTGTAGCGCAGCTGTTCAACGTCGTTCACGCTGACCATCTTCTGCTCCTGCAGCTGCGCGGAACGCCGGTAGTTGGCCTCCAGCTTGCGCACTTCCGCGTCGGCCTGGGCGACCTGCAAGGTCGCGCGGTCGCGGTCGATGCGAACCAGCGGCTGGCCGGCGACCACCTGCTGACCGATGTCGGCATAGACCTGCAGCGCGATTCCCGAGGTCTTGGCCACCACCTGCGCCTCGGCACGCGCTTCCAGCGGCGCGGTGCCCGCATAGCTGGCGGAGATCGAGCGGGTCGACGCCTTCGCCACCTCGACCGGGATGGCCTCCGGCCCCTTGTTGGCCTGCTCCTTGCCGTTCGGCCCCTTGCCGCCCTCGGCGCCGCCGCCCTTGCAGGCCGCCAGCCCCAGCGCAACGGCCAATAGGCTGAGCCGGGCGAGCGGAAGCACGCGGCGGAAGCGGGAAACGGGGGCCGGGATCAGTGGGCGCATGGGGGGAATCGTCATGGGTTAGTGTTGTAGTCAAGTATGTCACCAGCGCCAGGAGGCGCGCCATCCGCCGAAGGTCATGTATGCCGATGGCATGGCTCCCGGCCCCGCCGTCACGGAGCCGATGGCGCGATGCGGATGAGTCGCATGTGAAGTCCGTGGCTTTCGCCGCTATACTCGAACGATCGGGCGCCCAACACCGGCGCCCGACTTCCTTTACCGATACACAGTCCGGAACAGCCAGATGATGCGACCGCTGCCGATTGCCGCAAGCCTTGCCCTGCTCCTGGCGGCCTTTGCCGTCACTGCACAGGACCCGCCCGCACCCGCGGCGGCCGATGCCCCCGCACCTGCCGTCCAGGCCGCGCCCGCTGCGGCGGCGCCCGCCACTCCGGCGGCCGGCGATGCCACCCGCGGCAAGGGCCTGACCTACACCTGCCGCGGTTGCCACGGCCTGACCGGCTACAAGAACGCCTATCCCAGCTACCATGTTCCGAAGATCGGCGGCCAGTCGGAAACCTACCTGCGCAATGCCCTGACCGAATACGGCACCGGCAAGCGCAAGCACCCGACGATGCAGGCGCAGGCGGAGAGCTTCTCCCAGCAGGATATCGCCGACATCGCCGCCTACCTGTCCAGCCTGAAGTGAGCCGCGCCATGACCAAGACCTCCATGACCCTGCTCGCCCTCGCCTGCGCGCTGGCCCTGTCGGCCTGCGGCGGCAAGTCGGAAGGCGGCCACGCTGCGGCCGGCGAAGCCAAGTCGAGCTCCGCCGGCCTGCCGGACGGCAATATCGAGGCCGGCCGCGAGTTCGCTGCCAAGGGCGGCGAAGGCATTGCGCCCTGCGCGTCCTGCCACGGCGCCGACGGCAACGCCCCGATCGACGGGATGTACCCCAAGCTGGGCGGCCAGTACGCCGATTACCTCGCGCATTCGCTGCAGGCTTACCGCGGCGGCACCCGCGCCGGCGCCACCGCCGACGTGATGGCCGCCCAGGCCAAGAACCTCAGCGACCAGCAGATCGCCGACCTGGCGGCCTACTACGCCAGCGTTCCGGGCAGCCTGCGCGACTTGCAGAACGCCAACTGAGATTCGCCTTCCGCGCATTCCCGAAGGGGGCCGCAAGGCCCCTTTCGTTTGCCCACGGATTGACCGGGATCATGGCGCCGCCCACCGGCGCGTCGGAACATGCCCGCCTACCGACCGGCCGCATCCATGGGCAAGTCCATTCCCCTCGACCTCAATCCGGCGTTTGAAATCGAGATCGATGCCGCGCCGATCGCGGCGGCGCTCGGCCTTGCACAGGACGAGTTCCTGCATCTGCTGGAGCTGCGCAAGATCGACCGGCTGTGCGAGCGCGGCACCGGCGAGGACGCCGGCCTGTACCGCGCCACCTTCTACCACGGCACCAAGCGCGCGCGCGTGGTGGTGGACCGGCAGGGCCGCTTCGTCGGCGCCGTGGAGCAACGTTTGCGCTGATCGCAGCGAACGGCAAACCCGCCCGGACCGCGGAATCACGGTGTCTGCAAGCGAAAGGCCCGCCAAACGGCGGGCCTTCGCGTCTCGCTCTGCGCAGCGCGCGGGGCAGTCGCCCTCAGGCGAACGCCGCCTGGCACCAAGCCATCAGCGGGTTCCAGAAGACCCCGAGCACCAGCAGCGCCAGCGCATTCACGCCGAACACCAACCGCAGGCTGCGGTCGTCGCGGGGCATCACCGGCTCGCCCACCGGCTCGTCGAAGTACATGACCTTGATGACCCGCAGGTAGTAGAACGCGCCGATCACCGCGAACACCACGCCGACGATGGCCAGCCACAGCATGCCGCCATCGATCGCGGCGCGCAGCACCGCCAGCTTGGCCCAGAAGCCGAGGAACGGCGGGATGCCGGCCAGCGAGGCCATCACGCACAGCACCATGCCGGCGCTCCACGGGTCGCGCGCATTCAGGCCCTTGAAGTCGTCGATGCTGTCGGCTTCGAACCCGCGCCGCGCCAGCAGCACGATCGCGCCGAACGCGGCGGTCGCCATCAGCGCGTAACTGATCGCGTAGAACATCGCCGCCGCATAGCCTTCGGCGCCGCCGCCGGCCAAGCCGAGGAACAGGAAGCCGACGTGCGAGATGGTCGAATACGCCAGCATGCGCTTGAGGTTGGTCTGCATCAGCGCGATCACATTACCCACCACCAGCGACAGCGCCGCCAGCACGCCCAGCATCGGCTGCCAGTGCTCGGCCAGCGGCGCGGTGCCGAAGCCCAGCAGGCGCACCACCATGGCGAACGCCGCCAGCTTCGGCGCGGAACCGATGAACAGGGTGATCGGGGTCGGCGCGCCGTGGTAGACGTCGGGCAGCCACATGTGGAACGGCGCGGCGCCGAATTTGAACGAGATGCCGGCAACCATGAACACCACGCCGGTCAGCAGCAGCATGGGCTGCGCCACACCCGGCGCGGCGTCGCGGATGGCCGCGAGGTCGAGGCTGCCGGTGGCGCCATAGACCAGCGACATGCCGTACAGCAGCAGGCCGGAGGCCAGCGCGCCCAGCACGAAGTACTTCATCGCCGCTTCCGAGGCCAGCTTGTTGTCGCGGTCGATCGCCACCAGCGCGTAGGAGCTCAGTGCCAGCAGCTCCAGGCCCAGGTAGACCATGATCAGGCTGCCGGCCGAGGTCAGCAGCATCATGCCGAGCACCGCGAACAGCATCAGCACCGACACTTCGCCCTTGTACAGCCCGCGCTCGCGCAGGTAGGGCCAGACGAACAGCAGCGCGATCGCCGACACCACGCAGGTGGCGACCTTCAGCACGTCTGCCATGGTGTCGCGCACGAACATGCCGTTGAGCACGGCGGTGTCTTCGCCGACGCCGACGCCTGCGGCGATCAGCCCCCCCACCAAGGCCAGCACGGCGATGGAGAGCACGTGGGTGACCACGCGCTGGCTGTCCTTCAGGAACAGGTCCAGCATCAGCAGCGCGAACGCGGCGCCCACCAGCACCAGTTCGGGAATCAGCGGCAGCAGTTCGGTGGCTGCCGGCATGGCGAGAGTGGCCTGCATCGTCGTCATGTCCTCAAAGCTTGGTCGCGGCGAGCTGGGCCGCCAGTTGCGCGATGGAGGGTTCCATCAGGTCGGTCAGCGGCTTGGGGTTGATGCCCAGTGCCAGAGTGAAGGCGGCGAACACGCCCAGCACGATCCACTCGCGCGCGTTGATGTCCTTCAGTCCGGCCACGTGGGCGTTGCCCACGTCGCCCCAGATGATCCGCTTGGTCAGCCACAGCGAATAGCCTGCGCCGATGATCAGCGTGAGCGCGGCGGCCAGGCCGATCAGCGGGTTGTGCTGGAAGCTGGCCAGCACGACCACGAACTCGCCGACGAAGCCGCTGGTGCCCGGCAGGCCGGAATTGGCCATCGCGAACAGCACCCAGAACAGCGCGAACCACGGCATCACCTTCGCCACGCCGCCGTAGTCCTTGATCATGCGGGTGTGCATGCGGTCGTACAGCACGCCAACGCAGGAGAACATCGCCGCGGAAATGAAGCCGTGCGAGACCATCTGCACCATCGCACCCTGCAGGCCGAGGCGGGCGGTGTCGCCCAGGCCCTGGTCGCGCACCAGCGAGAACGCGATGAAGGTGCCCAGGATGACGAAGCCCATGTGCGCGACCGACGAATAGGCGATCAGCTTCTTCATGTCCTCCTGCACCAACGCCACCAGGCCGACATAGACGATGGCCACCAGGCTGAAGGCGATCATCAGCCAGGCGAACTCGTGGCCGGCGTCGGGCACGATCGGCAGGGTGAAGCGCAGGAAGCCGTAGCCACCGATCTTCAGCATGATCGCAGCCAGGATGACCGAGCCACCGGTGGGCGCTTCCACGTGCGCGTCCGGCAGCCAGGTATGCACCGGGAACATCGGCACCTTGATCGCGAACGCACCGAAGAAGGCGAAGAACAGCCAGGTCTGCTCGGTCATGGTCAGTGGCAGCGCCGCCATGTCGGCGATCTGCCAGCTGCCGCCCTTCAGGTACAGGTACACCAGCCCGATCAGCATGAACACCGAGCCGAGGAAGGTGTACAGGAAGAACTTCAGCGAGGCGTAGATGCGGCGCGGGCCGCCCCACACGCCGATCACGATGAACATCGGGATCAGCATCGCCTCGAAGAACACGTAGAAAAGCATCGAGTCCAGCGCGCAGAACACGCCGATCATCAGGCCTTCGAGGAACATCAGGCAGGCGACGTACTGCGCAACGCGCTTGTCCACCGAGCCCCAGGCGCCCACCAGCACCAGCACGCCGACCAGGGTGGTCAGGCCGATCAGCGGCACCGACAGCCCGTCCGCGCCGAGGTGGTACTGGATGTCGTAGGCCGGGATCCAGGCGCGCTGCTCGACGAACTGCATCGCCGCGCTGCTGGCATCGAAGCCGGTGAACAGCGGGACGCTCAGCGCCAGCGAGACCAGCGCGAACCCCAGCGCGATCCAGCGCGCAAGTTCGGGCCGCCGGTTGCCGGCAAGCAGGGAGAACACGCCGCCGAGGATCGGCAGCCAGATCAAAAGACTAAGCAGGGGCCAGTGGGTCACGCTTGCGGTATCCATCTCGTCGGTTGCCGGCTTACTGCCAGTAGTACCGGGCCATCGCGAGCAGCGCGACCAGGCCCAGGATCATTGCGAACGCATAGTGGTAGAGGTAGCCGGTCTGCACCTTGCGCAGCGCCGCGGCCACGGTCCCCACCAGGCTGACGGCGCCATTCACCGCGCCATCCACCACCCGGTTGTCGACCAGGCTGGACAGCCTGCCCAGCTTGACGCTGCCGCCGGCCAGGCCGCCGATCCACAGGTCATCCATGTAGTACTTGCGCTCCAGCAGGCGGATCGGCGCGGCCAGCGAACGGGTGATGCCCGTGCGCAGGTCCGGCTTGACCAGGTACAGCAGGGTGGCCAGCGCGAACCCGGCGAATGCCAGCCAAAACGCCGGGGTCATGAAGCCGTGCAGCGCGAACGCCACCGGACCGTGCCAGTCCGCCGCGGCGATCTTCGCCATCACGTCGCGCACCGGCTCGACGAAGATCGCGCCGTCGAAGAAACCCGTGCCCTTCTCGTGGCCGGCCCAGTCGGTACCGAACAGCATCGGGCCGGCGGTGAAGAAGCCGATCAGCACCGACGGGATCGCCAGCAGCACCAGCGGCAGGGTCACCACCCACGGCGACTCGTGCGGTTCGTGCGCGCCGTGCTGGCCGTGGCCATCGTCGTGATGGGCATCGTGGTGCGCGTCATGGCCATGCCCGTGGGCGTCGCGGAAGCGCTCCTTGCCGAAGAAGGTCAGGTAGAGCAGGCGGAAGCTGTAGAAGCTGGTCACGAAGGCGCCCAGCAGCACGGCCCAGTAGGCGTACTGCGCGATGAAGCCGCCCTCGCCCGCGTGCTCGCCGGCGGCGACGATGATCGCGTCCTTCGAGTAGTAGCCGCTGAAGAACGGGGTGGCCACCAGCGCCAGCGTGCCCAGCCACATGGTGATGTGGGTCACCGGCATGTACTTGCGCAGGCCGCCCATCTTGCGCATGTCCTGCTCGTGGTGCATGCCGATGATGACCGAGCCGGCGCCGAGGAACAGCAGCGCCTTGAAGAACGCGTGGGTCATCAGGTGGTAGACCGCCGCCGAGTACGCGGACACGCCCAGCGCCACCGTCATGTAGCCCAGCTGCGACAGCGTGGAATACGCCACCACGCGCTTGATGTCGTTCTGCACCATGCCGATCAGGCCGGTCCAGAACGCGGTGGTTGCGCCGACGAACAGGACGAAGTTGAGCGCGGTCTGCGACAGTTCGAACAGCGGCGACATGCGCGCCACCATGAAGATGCCCGCGGTCACCATGGTCGCGGCGTGGATCAGCGCCGAGATCGGGGTCGGACCTTCCATCGAGTCCGGCAGCCACACGTGCAGCGGTACCTGCGCGGACTTGCCCATCGCGCCGATGAACAGGCAGATGCAGATGACCGTGGCGATCGACCAGGCGTGGCCGGGCAGGATTTCGACGTTCATGCCGCGGATGGCATCCGCATTGGCGAACGCCTGCGCGTAATCAAGCGAACCGATCCAGTACAGCACGCCGGCGATGCCCAGCAGGAAGCCGAAGTCGCCGACGCGGTTGACCAGGAACGCCTTGAGGTTGGCGAAGATCGCAGTCGGCTTCTTGTACCAGAAGCCGATCAGCAGGTAGGACACCAGGCCCACCGCCTCCCAGCCGAAGAACAGCTGCATGAAGTTGTTGCTCATCACCAGCATCAGCATGCTGAAGGTGAACAGCGAGATGTAGCTGAAGAAACGCTGGTAACCCTCGTCCTCTGCCATGTAGCCGATGGTGTAGATGTGCACCAGCAGCGAGACGAAGGTGACGACCACCATCATCATCGCGGTGAGCTTGTCGACCATGAAGCCGACGTTGACCGAGATGTCGCCCACCTGCATCCAGGTGTAGAGATTCTCGTTGAACACGGCGGCGCCGTGCATCAGCTGCCACAGCACGTGCACCGAGAGCGCGCAGCTGGCCGCCACGCCGAGGATGGTGGCGGTGTGCGCGCCGGCGCGGCCGATCCGGCGGCCGAACAGGCCGGCCAGGAGGCTCCCGACCAGCGGCAGCAGCACGACCAGCACCAGTTGGGTCTTGGAGATGAGGATTGCCGGATCCATCAGGTCAGCCCTTCAACGTATCGATGTCCGCCACGTCGATGCTGCGGCGGTTGCGGAACAGGGTCACCAGGATCGCCAGGCCGATCGCGGCCTCGGCAGCGGCGACGGTGAGGATGAAGAACACGAAGACCTGGCCGGCGGCGTCGCCCAGCGAGCGCGAGAAGGCGACGAAGTTGATGTTCACCGAGAGCAGCATCAGCTCCAGCGAGATCAGCAGCATGATCACGTTCTTGCGGTTCAGGAAGATGCCGGCGACGCTGATGCAGAAGATCACCGCGCCCAGCGTCAGGTAGTGGCCCAGGGTCAGGGCGGACATCAGGTTGCTCATTGCGCGCCCTCCTCCGGCTTGGCACTCGCGGCCGGCACTTCCGCCTGCATCTTCACCAGCCGCACGCGGTCGGCGACGCGCACGCGCACCTGCTCGGCCGGATTCTGGTGGCGGGCGCCCGGGCGCCTGCGCAGGGTCAGCATCACCGCCGCCACCACCGCCACGGTGAGGATCACCGCCGCCACTTCGAACGGCAGCACGAACTCGGTGAACAACGCACGCGCCAGCCAGGTGGTGTTGGGCACGTCCGCGGCCACCGCGGCGTTGTCCGCCAGCGGCGCTTCGGCGGCGCTGCGCACGCCGATCAGGGCCAGCATCTGCACCAGCATCACCACCGCCACCACCAGACCGACCGGCAGGTAGCGCACGTAGCCCTGACGGGCCGGCGCCTTGTCCATGTCCAGCATCATCACCACGAACAGGAACAGCACCATCACGGCACCGACGTACACCAGCACCAGCGCGATGCCGAGGAACTCGGCGCCGCCGATGATCCAGGTGCAGGCCACCGAGAAGAAGGTCAGCACCAGCCACAGCACGGCGTGGACCGGGTTGCGCGCGGTGATCGCCGCCAGCGCCGCGGCCGCGGCGACCGCCGCGAAGCCGAGGAAGGCAAGGGTTTGCAGATCGAAGTCCATGCTCGGGTCGGCCTCAACGGTACGGGGCATCGGCGCCGCGGCGCTCGGCGATCTCCGCCTCCAGGCGGTCGCCGATGGCCAGCAGCTTGGGCTTGGTCAGGATGTTCTGGCCGCGCTGGTCGAAGTGGTACTCGTGCACGTGCGTCTCGACGATGGAGTCGGTCGGGCAGGACTCCTCGCAGAAACCGCAGAAGATGCACTTGAACAGGTCGATCTCGTAGCGGGTGGTACGGCGGGTGCCGTCGTCCGCACGCGGTCCGGCCTCGATGGTGATCGCCAGCGCCGGGCACACCGCCTCGCACAGCTTGCAGGCGATGCAGCGCTCTTCGCCGTTGGCGTAACGGCGCAGCGCATGCACACCGCGGAAGCGCGGCGACTGCGGGGTCTTTTCCATCGGGTACATCAGTGTGTACTTGGGACGGAACAGATATTTCAGCGTCAGCCACATGCCGCTGACCAGTTCCAGCAGCAGCAGGCTCTTGAAGTAGGAAACCACTTTGCTCATGCCGCCGCTCCCATCATGCCGTCGCCGATCACGCCGAAGTACACCAGCAGCGCGGTCACGAAGATCCAGCCGATGGTGATCGGGATGAACACCTTCCAGCCCAGACGCATGATTTGGTCATAGCGGTAGCGCGGGAACGTGGCACGGAACCAGATGAAGCAGCTGGCGAAGAAGAACACCTTGGCCAGCAGCCACCACCAGCCGTCGACCGACAGCAGCGGAATGCCCCAGCCGCCGAACGGGCTCAGCCAACCGCCGAGGAAGAAGATCGAGGTCAGGAAGCTGATCAGGATCATGTTCGCGTATTCGGCGAGGAAGAACAGCGCGAACTGCGAACCGGAATATTCCACCATGTGGCCGGCGACGATCTCCGATTCGCCTTCCACCACGTCGAACGGCGAGCGGTTGGTCTCGGCCACGCCGGAAACGAAATACACCACGAACAGCGGCGCCAGCGGAATCCAGAACCAGCCCAGGAAGCCCTTGCCGGCCTGCGCCATCACGATGTCGGACAGATTCAGGCTGCCGGCCGCGATCAGCACGCCGACCAGCGAGAAGCCCATCGCGATCTCATAGCTGATCATCTGCGCCGAGGCACGCATGGCGCCGAGGAAGGCGTACTTCGAGTTCGAGGCCCAGCCGGCGATGATCACGCCGTAGATGCCCAGCGAGGTCATGGCCAGCAGGTACAGCAGGCCGGCGTTGGCGTTCGACAGCACCACCTGTGCGTCGAACGGCACCACCGCCCAAGCCGCGCAGGCCGGCACCAGCGCCAACAGCGGCGCCAGCCGGTACAGCACCGGGTGGGCCACCGTGGGCTGCACCACTTCCTTGAACAGCAGCTTGAACACGTCGGCGAACGCCTGCAGCACGCCCCAGCCCACGTACATGGGCCCATGGCGGACGTGCATCCAGCCGATCAGCTTGCGCTCCCACACCACGTAGAACGCGACCGCGATGATCACCGGCATCAGGATGGCGAGGATCTTCAGCACGATCCAGGCCAGCATGCCGACCGTGCCGAAGGACAGCAGCAACTCGCGCAGGGGGTCGATGGCGTATTGCATCAGGGGATTGCTCGCGATGTTCATGCGCGCGCGACCTCCAGCTTGGCGGCGGCCAGCAGCGGCGCGGTGGCCCCGTAGCCGGATTCCACCCACACGCTGCCGGGGGCGACGCGCGGGTCGATCGCCACCTGCAGGGTGGCCGTGCCGGCGGCGGTGGCGCACTTCGCCATGACGCCTTCGGCCAACCCCAACGCCGTGGCATCGGCGGGGTTCAGGGTGGCACGCGGGCCCGCAGTGAGCGGGTGCGCCTGCAGTGCGTCGCAGCGACGGATCACCCCGTCGACGCGGTAGATCGCGGCCGAGGCCGCCACTTCCAGGCCATTACCGGCCACCGGCGCGGGCGCGCCCTTGGCGACCTGCACCGCCTTCGGCGCGAGCCCCGCACGCAGGCCGGTCAAATCGGTGAATTCGAAGCCCGGCAGTGCCAGGTCGCCGCCCAGCGCACGCAACACGCGCCAGCCGGAATGCGCCAGACCCGGCAGCTTGCCGGCGGCGACCGCCTGCTGCTCGATGCCGTCGAGGTTGGTGAGGGTGGCATCGATTTCCGGCAGCGCGCCGACTGGCAGGATCACGTCGGCGACCGCGCGGGTGGACTCGCAGGCGAACTGGCTGAATGCCACCACCTGCGCGCCGCCCAGCGCCTTCAGCGCGAGCTGCTGGTCGGCGAAGTCCAGGCCGGGCTCGATGCCGTAGATCACGTAGGCCTTGCGCGGATCGCGCAGCATCGCCTGCGCATCGCGCGAGGTGGGCAGCACGCCCAGGCGGGACAGTCCCAGCGCGTTCGCGCCCTGCGGGATGCGGCACAGCTTCGCGTTCTTCGCCGCGGCGAAGTCGGCGGCCGCCTTGCGGATGGCGGCGGCATGCGGGCCGTTCTCGGCCACGCCGCCCACGATCACCGCGATATTGCCGGCATCGCCAACATCCACCGCGGCCAGCGCGGCAGCCAGCTGCGACGGCGGCACGATGGCCTTGGATGCGATGCTGAAGGTGAAATCGAAATCCACCGGGTTGACCACGTGGATCTTCGCGCCCTTCTTGAAGGCCTTGCGGATGCGCTGGTGCAGCAGCGGCACTTCGTGGCGGACATTGGAACCGACGATGACGATGGCGTCGGCCAGTTCGATCTCCGCCACCGGCATGCCGAACGCTTCCGCGGCGGCGCCGTCGGAAAGGTCGAGCTGGCCGATGCGGTGGTCGATGTTGCCGCTGCCCAGGCCGGATGCCAGGCGCGCCAGCAGCGCACCCTCCTCGTTCGAGGTGGCCGGGTGGGCCAGCACGCCAAGCGCGTCGCCGGCGTTGTCGCGCAGGATCCGTGACGCCATCGCCAGCGCTTCTTCCCAACTGGCTTCGCGGAAGCCTTCGCCGTCGCGGATCAGCGGCGCCGTGGCACGGTCGGCAGCGGACAGGCCTTCATGCGCGTAGCGGTCGCGGTCGGACAACCAGCACTCGTTCACCGCCTCGTTGTCGCGCGGCACGCTGC
The DNA here is from genome assembly GCF_036409385.1 of Thermomonas sp. LB-4. NCBI lineage: Bacteria > Pseudomonadati > Pseudomonadota > Gammaproteobacteria > Lysobacterales > Lysobacteraceae > Thermomonas > Thermomonas sp. LB-4. The sequence goes on from NZ_JAXOFT010000001.1 coordinate 207,938, forward strand.
GCAGCAGGTCGCCGCGGCGGACGTGGTGGAACAGATTGCTGCCCAGCGCGTCGTGGTAGCCAAGCGACGGCCGCGCGGTCAGCTCCCACGGGCGCGCCTTGAAGCGGAACACCTTGTTGGTCAGCGCCCCCACCGGGCAGACGTCGATGACGTTGCCGGACAGCTCGGTGGTCAGCGGCTTGCCGTCGTAGGTGCCGATCTGCAGGTTCTCGCCGCGGTACATGCCGCCCAGCTCGTAGGTGCCGGCGATCTCGGCGGTCACGCGGATGCAGCGGGTGCAGTGGATGCAGCGGGTCATCTCGCTGGCGACCAGCGGGCCCAGGTCCTCGTCCGCCACCGCGCGCTTGCGCTCGACGAAGCGGTTGACCGAACGGCCGTAGCCCAGCGACAGGTCCTGCAGCTCGCACTCGCCGCCCTGGTCGCAGACCGGGCAATCCAGCGGGTGGTTGATCAGCAGGAACTCCATCACGTTGCGCTGCGCCTTCAGCGCCTTGTCGTTGCGCGTGAAGACCTTCATGCCGTCCATCACCGGGGTGGCGCAGGCCGGCGACGGCTTCGGCGCGGCGCGGCCACCGACCTCGGTGTCCACCAGGCACATGCGGCAGTTGGCGGCGATCGGCAGCTTCTCGTGGTAGCAGAAGCGCGGGATCGGGACGCCGGCCTTGTCGGCGGCCTGGATGATCATCGAGCCCTTGGGCGCGGCCATCTCGACGCCGTCGATGAAGACGGTGACGTGGTCGGGCGGCAGGTTCGGATTGACGGGTTGTGCGCTCACGCAACCACCTTTTCAGCCTTGACCAGCGTGCCGGCGCGTTCGTCGTCGACGTAGAAGCGCTTGTTCACGATGGCGTATTCGAATTCGTGCCAGAAATGGCGCAGGAAACCCTGCACCGGCCACGCCGCGGCTTCGCCGAAGGCGCAGATGGTGTGGCCCTCGATCTGCCCGGCGGCGGCGCGCAGCATGTGCAGGTCGTCCATCGTGGCGTCGAGGTTGGCGATGCGGGTCAGCATCCGGTGCATCCAGCCGGTACCTTCGCGGCAGGGGGTGCATTGGCCGCAGCTCTCGGCCTTGTAGAACTGGCTGATGCGCTGGCAGGCGCGGACCATGCAGGTGGTCTCGTCCATCACGATGACCGCGCCCGAGCCCAGGCCGGAGCCGGCCTTCTGGATCGCGTCGTAGTCCATGGTCAGCTGCATCATCGTCTCGCCCGGCAGCACCGGCATCGACGAACCACCCGGGATCACCGCCTTGATGCGGTGGCCGTTGCGGATGCCACCGCACATCTCCAGCAGCTCGGCGAACGGGGTGCCCAGGCGGATTTCGTGGTTGCCCGGATTGGCCACGTGGCCGGAGACCGAGAAGATCTTGCAGCCGCCGTTGTTGGGCTTGCCCAGCGACATGAACCATTCGGGACCGTTGCGCACGATCGCCGGCACCGAGGCGTAGGTCTCGGTGTTGTTGATGGTGGTCGGCTTGCCGTACAGGCCGAAGTTCGCCGGGAACGGCGGCTTGTAGCGCGGCTGGCCCTTCTTGCCCTCCAGCGACTCCATCAGCGCGGTTTCTTCGCCGCAGATGTAGGCGCCCGCGCCCAGCGCGTTGTGGATGTCGATGTCGATGCCGCTGCCGAGGATGTCCTTGCCCAGCCAGCCGTGCTTGTACGCCTCGGCCAAGGCTTCCTCGATGTGCTCGAAGGGCTCGTGGTGGAACTCGCCGCGCATGTAGTTGTAGGCCACCTTGGTGTTGGTGGCGTAGCAGGCGATGGCCAGCCCTTCCAGCACCGAATGCGGGTTGTAGCGCAGGATGTCGCGGTCCTTGCAGGTGCCCGGCTCGGATTCGTCCGAGTTGCACAGGATGTACTTCTCGCCGTCGTGCTTGGGCATGAAGCTCCACTTCAGCCCGGTCGGGAAGCCCGCGCCGCCGCGGCCACGCAGGCCCGACGCCTTGATCATCTCGATGATGTCGGCCGGCGGGATCTTCTCGGTCAGCACCTTGCGCAGCGCCTGGTAGCCACCGGTCTTGAGGTAGTTCTCGTACGACCACGGCTTGTCGAAATGCAGCGTGGTGTAGACGGCTTGGTGTTCCTTCGGCGCCGGGCCGACCGGGCCGTAACCTTCCGAATAGTGCGAATGTCCGCCCATTACTTCAGTCCGTCCAGCAGCTCGTCCACCTTCGCGAGGTCGAGCTTCTCGTGGTAATGCCCGTTGATGACCACCACCGGCGCGCCGCAGCACGCCGCCACGCATTCTTCCTCGCGCTTGAGGTAGACGCGGCCATCGGCGGAGGACTCGCCCAGCTTGCAGCCCAGCTTCTGCTCGGCGTGCGCGACCAGCGCCTCGGCGCCGTTGAGCCAGCAGCTGATGTTGGTGCAGAACGCCACGTTGTTGCGGGCGACCGGCTTGATCTCGAACATCGAATAGAAGGTGGCGACCTCGTAGGCCCACACCGGCGGCAGGTCCAGGTACTTGGCCACGGCGGCGATCAGCTCGTCGGACAGCCAGCCGCCGTTCTGTTCCTGCGCCGCGAACAGGCCCTGCAGCACCGCGGAGCGCTTGCGCTCCGGCGGGAACTTGGTCAACCAGTGGTCGATATGCGCGCGCGTCGCGTCCGACAGAGCCACCATCGGATCGACGTTGCGGCAGGCTTCGAAATTGCCCGTCGCTTTCATCGGTCAACCTCACCAAACACGATGTCATAGGTGCCGATCATCGCCACCACGTCGGACAGCATGTGTCCCTTCGTGATTTCGTCCATCGACGAGAGATGGGCAAAGCCCGGCGCGCGCAGGTGCACGCGGAACGGCTTGTTGGCGCCGTCGCTGACCAGGTAGCAGCCGAACTCGCCCTTGGGCGCTTCCACCGCCGCGTAGGTTTCGCCGGCCGGCACGCAGTAGCCTTCGGTGAACAGCTTGAAGTGGTGGATCAGCGCTTCCATGCTCTGCTTCATGTCGTCGCGCGAGGGCGGCGCCACCTTGTAGTTGTCCAGCATCACCGGGCCCGGGTTGGCCCGCAGCCAGGCGACGCACTGCGCGATGATCCGGTTGGACTGGCGCATCTCGGCCATGCGCACCAGGTAGCGGTCGTAGCAGTCGCCGTTCACGCCCACCGGGATGTCGAAATCGACTTCCGCGTACTTGGCGTAGGGCTGCTTCTTGCGCAGGTCCCATTCGATGCCGGAACCGCGCAGCATCGCGCCGCTCATGCCCCAGGCCTTGGCCTGTTCCGGGGTGACCACGCCGATGCCGACGGTGCGCTGCTTCCAGATCCGGTTGTCGGTGAGCAGCGTCTCGTATTCGTCCATCCGCGCCGGGAAGTCGCGGGTGAACTGATCGAGGAAATCGAGCAGCGAACCTTCACGCCACTCGTTGAAGCGCTTGAGCTTCGCGCCCTTGCGCCACGGCGACTCCTTGTACTTCGGCATCCTGTCCGGCAGGTCGCGGTAGACGCCGCCCGGACGGTAATAGGCCGCATGCATGCGCGCGCCGGAGACCGCCTCGTAGCAGTCCATCAGCTCTTCGCGCTCGCGGAACGCGTACAGGAACACCGCCATCGCGCCGAGGTCGAGCCCGTTCGAGCCCAGCCACATCAGGTGGTTCAGGATGCGGGTGATCTCGTCGAACATCGTGCGGATCCACTGCGCGCGTTCCGGTGCCTCGATCCCCATCAGGTTCTCGATGGCGCGCACGTAGGCGTGCTCGTTGCACATCATCGACACGTAGTCCAGCCGGTCCATGTACGGGATCGACTGGTTGAACGGCTTGGACTCGGCCAGCTTCTCGGTGCCGCGGTGCAGCAGCCCGACGTGCGGGTCGCAGCGGCGCACCACCTCGCCGTCCATTTCCAGGATCAGGCGCAGCACGCCGTGCGCGGCCGGGTGCTGCGGGCCGAAGTTCAGCGTGTAGTTGCGGATTTCCTGGGCCGCCTCCGCCGGATTGCTGGCGAAGGTGTCGCTGCCGGGGTGCAGGACGTCGCTCATCGACGCGCCTCCCGCTGCAGGATGCGGTTGTCGCGCTCGGCCTCGGCGGTCGCGAAGCGGGCGTCGTCGCGGATCACGCGGGCCACGCCCACGCGCGGCTCCACGCTGGTGACGGGCTCATACACCACGCGCTTCTTCTCCTCGTCGTAGCGCACTTCCACGTTGCCGATCAGCGGGAAATCCTTGCGGAACGGATGCCCCACGAAACCGTAGTCGGTCAGGATGCGGCGCAGGTCCGGATGGCCGTCGAACACCACCCCGAACAGGTCGAACGCCTCGCGCTCGAACCAGTTGGCGCCCGGCCACAGGCCGGTCACCGACGGCACCATCGGCACGCCGTCGTCCGGCGCGAACATCCGCACGCGCAGGCGCAGGTTGCGCGGGATCGACAGCAGATGCAGCACCACCGCGAAGCGGCGGCTGGCGCGCTCGTCGCAAACGACCGTGGCGCCGGCCTCGTGGCTGGGGGCTTCGCCCCAGTTTAAGCGCCCCGGGCCCTGCCCTTCGACGCCGCGACTGAAGCCTTCGGAAGAGACGCCGACGGTATCCCACTCATCGGTGCCGTAGCCCAGGTAGTCGACGCCGCACAGATCGATGAAGGTGTCGAAGCCGAACTCGTCGCGCAGCGCCTTGCAGGCGGCAAGGTAATCGGCCGGCGCCACCTCGAGGCCGACCTCGCCGCGCGGCAGCGCGACCTGCACGGCCTGCGCACCGAAGCGCGCGACCAGCTGCTCGGACAATTGCATGCTCATGCGCGCGCGCCCTCCGGCTTGGGCGTCCGCGAGTACGGATTCTGTTCCAACCGGCGGATCTTCTTCTGCAGCTGCAGGATGCCGTACACCAGCGCCTCGGCGGTGGGCGGGCAGCCCGGCACGTACACGTCGACCGGCACCACGCGGTCGCAGCCGCGCACCACGGAGTAGGAATAGTGGTAGTAGCCGCCGCCGTTGGCGCAGCTGCCCATCGAGATCACCCACTTGGGATCGGGCATCTGGTCGTAGACCTTGCGCAGCGCCGGCGCCATCTTGTTGACCAGGGTGCCGGCCACGATCATCACGTCGGACTGGCGCGGCGAGGGGCGGAACACCACGCCGTAGCGGTCCATGTCCAGTCGCGCCGCGCCTGCCTGCATCATCTCCACCGCGCAGCAGGCCAGGCCGAAGGTCATCGGCCACATCGAGCCGGTGCGCGCCCAGTTCCACAGCGCGTCCAGGCTGGTGGTGACGTAGCCGTTCTGCAGCAGCGGATTGTCGCCCTCGGGCCGCAGGATGTCGTCCAGCCGCCCTTCCGGCAGCGGATTGCTGGCGGCTTCCAGTACTGATCGGACGATATTGCTCATTCCCACTCCAGCGCGCCGCGCTTCCACACGTACACGAAGCCGATGACCAGCAGCGTGAGGAACACGCCCATCTCGATCAGGCCGAACACCCCCAGCTCGCGGAACACCACGGCCCAGGGGAAGACGAAGGCGATTTCAAGGTCGAAGACGATGAACAGGATCGCGACCAGGTAGTAGCGCACATCGAACGGCATGCGCGCATTCTCGAAGGCACCGAAGCCGCACTCGTAGGGCGAGAGTTTTTCCCCGGAGGGCCGCTTGGGACCAAGGACGTTGCCGACGACGATCAGCGCAATGCCGATGCCGGTGGCGACGATCAAAAACAGCAGGGTGGGCAGGTATTCGGCCAGCACGCTTGCCTCTTCTAGTTGTTCGTGGGCTTGCCGGCCATGATGGCCGCTCGCTAACAGCCGCGCATTCTAACCGCCGGGACGCCACCGCGGCCAGACCTTCACGTCCTGAATGCACGCGAAGGGCGCAGGATTCCGCACTCCGATGCGCCGGCCTGCGAAAAGCCAAGAATCGTTCGCATCCCCGGCGGGGAAAATCCCCGGATCGATCTCGCGCAAGGATCGCCGCCACGCCGGCGATGCGGCGCCACCTCCTGGCCGATTGGAGCCCGTACTCGCGGCGCGGCGCGTACAATGCGTGCCCCCTTTCCTTCGGCGATCCCGCCCCAAGGCAACATGAGCGCCGACAACGCGACCCCGCTTTTCACCGACCTCGGCCTGCCCGAGACCCTGCTGGCCGCCCTGCGCGACGTCGGCTACGAGTCCCCCTCGCCGATCCAGGCCGCCACCATACCGCCGCTGCTGGAAGGCCGCGACGTGCTGGGCCAGGCCCAGACCGGCACCGGCAAGACGGCGGCGTTCGCCCTGCCTGCGCTGGCGCGACTGAACGCGGCAGCGGGCAAGCCGCAGGTGCTGGTGCTGGCGCCGACCCGCGAGCTGGCCATCCAGGTGGCCGAGGCGTTCCAGACTTACGCCAAGCACATCTCCGGCTTCCAGATCCTGCCGATCTACGGCGGCCAGGGCTACGGCCCGCAGCTGCACGCGCTCAAGCGCGGCGTGCACGTGGTGGTGGGCACCCCGGGCCGCGTGATCGACCACCTGGAGCGCGGCACGCTGGATCTGTCCGAGCTGCGCATGCTGGTGCTGGACGAAGCGGACGAAATGCTGCGGATGGGCTTCATCGACGACGTCGAGGCCGTCCTCAAGAAGACCCCGGAGACCCGCCAGGTGGCACTGTTCTCCGCCACCATGCCGGCGCCGATCAAGCGCATCGCGCAGACCTACCTGAAGAACCCGGTGGAAATCGCCATCAAGGCGCAGACCACAACCGCGGCCAGCATCCGCCAGCGCTTCTGGATGGTCAGCGGCATCAACAAGCTGGACGCGCTGACCCGGATCATGGAGGCCGAGCCGTTCGAGGCGATGATCATCTTCGCCCGCACCAAGATGGGCACCGAGGAGCTGGCCGAGAAGCTGGCGGCGCGCGGGTTCGCGGCGGCCGCGATCAACGGCGACGTGGAGCAGAAGACCCGCGAGCGCACCATCCAGCGCCTGAAGGACGGCCAGATCGACGTGCTGGTGGCCACCGACGTGGCGGCGCGCGGCCTCGACGTGGAGCGCATCAGCCACGTGCTGAACTACGACATCCCGTACGACACCGAGAGCTACGTCCACCGCATCGGCCGCACCGGCCGCGCCGGCCGCAGCGGCGAGGCGATCCTGTTCGTGGCGCCGCGCGAACGCGGCATGCTTGGCGCGATCGAGCGCACCACCCGGCAGAAGATCGAGCAGATGAACCTGCCCAGCGTGGACGCCGTGAACGAGCGCCGCGTGGCCAAGTTCCTCGACAAGATCGATGGCGCCCTGGCCAGCGATGACCTGTCGGTGTTCCGCGACCTGGTGGAACGCTACGAACGCGAGAAGAACGTGCCGGCGGTGGAGATCGCCGCCGCGCTGGCCAAGCTGGTGCAGGGCAAGACGCCGCTGCTGCTGCCCAAGCCCGCGGCGCCGGAAAAAGCCTTCACTCCGCGCGAAGACCGCCCGCAGCGCGCAGAGCGCCCGGTGCGCGAGCCGCGCGAACGCAGCCCGCGCGAACCGCTGCCGGCCGACGTGGGCATGCAGACCTTCCGCATCGAGGTGGGCTACCAGCACGGCGTGCAGCCGGGCAACATCGTCGGCGCCATCGCCAACGAGGCCGACCTCGAGGCCCGCTTCATCGGCCGCATCGACATTCGCGACGACTACACCCTGGTGGACCTGCCGGAAGGCATGCCCGACGAGCTGATGCAGCACATGCAGACGGTGCGCGTGGCCAGCCGTCCGCTGCGGATGCGGCCGGCGACGCCGGAAGACCAGGACGCGCCGAAGCGCAAGCGCAGCTTCGGCCCGCCGCGCGGCGACCGTCCCGGCGCCCCGCGCAAGCCAGGCGGCTTCAAGCCCGGCGGGTTCAAGCCACGCGGCCCGCGCTGAACCGCGCTGAACCACGCTGACCGTCCCCTCCCCATCCCCGATGGGGAGAATGGATCGCACCGACATGCCGACATGCCGGCCGGGCATTGGCCAGCCGCCCGGGCCGGCGGCAAGGTCCGTCGATGTCCCGCCTCCTCGTCTTCCAGCACGTGGCCGCCGAACCGCTCGGCACGCTCGACCCACTGATCCGCCGGCGCGGGCACCGCATCCGCTTCGTCAATTTCGAGCGCAATCCGGACGCCCAGCCGGACGTGGAACGCTACAAAGGGCTGGTGGTGCTCGGCGGCCCCATGAACGTGGAAGACCAGGCCCGGCGCCCGCACCTGCGTACCGAATTGGCCGCCATAGAGCGCATGCTGGAACTCGGCCGCCCGGTGCTGGGGATCTGCCTGGGCGCACAGCTGCTGGCGCATGCACTGGGCGCGACGGTGAAGCGCCAGCGCACGCCGGAAATCGGCTGGCATCCCGTGCGCACCACCGAAGCCGGCCGCGCCGATCCGGTCCTGTCGCCGCTCGGCGACGCCGCGCCGGTGTTCCAGTGGCATGGCTGCCATTTCGAGGTGCCTGCCACCGCGGTGCACTTGGCCCGCAGCGACGCCTGCGAACAGCAGGCGTTCCGTTACGGCGCCAACGCCTACGGCTTCCAGTTCCACCTGGAGATGAACCCGCCGCTGATCGAGCGCTGGCTGGCCACCCCGGCCTACCGGCGCGAGCTGGAGCAGCTGGCCGGCAGCCAGGACGAAGCGCGCATCCGCACCGACACCCGACGCCACATCGCCGGCATGCAGGCGCGGGCCGACGCGGTGTTCAACAACTTCCTGGACCTGGCCGGCCGCCCGCAGCGCCGCCACACCCTGCCCTCTCGCGAGTAGACGTGAGGCCGCCGGCCGCGGCGAATGCGAGCTGGCACGAGGCTGGCAATGCGGCGATGCTGTGCGCATGAGCCATTCCAATGATTGCGACGCCCTCGTCATCGGGGCCGGGGCGGCCGGATTGATGTGCGCCCTGGCCGCCGGGCGGCGCGGGCTGCGTGTGCGCGTGCTGGACCACGCCAACAAGGTCTGCAAGAAGGTCCTCATGTCCGGCGGCGGGCGCTGCAATTTCACCAATACCGGCGCTACGCCCGCCAACTATCTCTCCGCCAATCCGCACTTCTGCAAGTCGGCGCTGGCGCGCTACACGCCTTGGCACTTCATCGAGCTGGTCGAGCGACACGGCATCGCCTACCACGAAAAGGAGCTGGGCCAGCTGTTCTGCGACGAGTCCTCGAAGCAGATCGTGGCGATGCTGCTGGCCGAATGCGCGGATGCCGGGGTAGAGATCCGCACCCATTGCGCCATCGAACGTGTGGAACGAACCGACGCCGGCCGCTTCCGCCTGCACACGGCGCAGGGGCGCTTCGAGGCACCTTCGCTGGTGGTGGCCAGCGGCGGCCTGTCGATCCCCAGCATGGGCGCCAGCGGCTTCGGTTACACGCTGGCCAAGCAGTTCGGGCACGCCGTGCTGCCAACCCGCGCCGGCCTGGTGCCGCTGACGCTGACCGGCAAGCACGCCGAACGCCTGCACGATCTGGCCGGCGTGGCGCTGCCGGTGGAGGCACGCTGCCACGACGCCAGCTTCCGCAACTTCATGCTGATCACCCACCGCGGGATCAGTGGCCCGGCGATCCTGCAGATCTCCAACTACTGGCAGCCAGGCGATGAGCTGCGCCTGGACCTGTTGCCCGGGACCGACACCAATGCCCTGCTGCGCGACTGGCAGCGGCAGCGCCGGGACTCGGAGCTGAGGACGTTGCTGGCGGATGTGCTGCCCAAGCGTTTCGCCCAGCGGCTGTGCGAGCACTGGATCGTCAGCAGGCCACTGCGCCAGTACGCCCCGCGCGAACTGGACAGGATCGCCGCGCTGCTGCGCGACTGGCCGCTGATGGCCAGCGGCACCGAGGGCTACCGCACCGCCGAGGTGACCTTGGGCGGCGTCGACACCGATGGGCTGTCGTCCGCCACCATGATGTCGAGGACGGTGCCTGGACTTTATTTCATCGGCGAAGTGGTGGATGTCACCGGCTGGCTCGGCGGTTACAACTTCCAATGGGCCTGGGCGTCGGGCCATGCCGCCGGGCAGGCGCTGGGCGGCGCCTGAGGCGCAAGGCGGCTACGCCGAGGTCAGATGAAGGGCACCAGCGGCAGCCCGAGATAGGGGTGCACCAGCCACCACAGGCCCACCACCGCGGCCAGCCACAGCAGCAGCTTCACCAGCACCCCGGCCACCTTGATCGCCAGCCACACGCCCAGCACCACCAGGACGATCGCGATCCAGTTCATGCGGCTGCCCCGCCGTCGAGGGCGCACGCCAGCGGCCGCAGCTGCGGGTCCAGCGCCACCCGTTCGTCGAACACGAAACACCCGCCCGTGTAGCCCATGCCACCCACCTGTTCGAAATAACCCAAGATCCCGTCGTCCAGCTGCAGCACGTTGTCCATGCCGTCGGCGCGCAGCCACAGCGCCGCTTTCTCGCAGCGAATGCCGCCGGTGCAGAAACTCACCACCGTGGCGTCGCGCAGCGCGTCGCGATGCGGCGCAAGCGCTGCGGGCAGCTCGGTGAAGCGGTCGATGGGCAGCGTCAGCGCGCCGGCGAAGGTGCCATGGGCGATCTCCTGCCGGTTGCGCGTGTCCAGCAGGACCAGCCGCCGGCCGTCGTCGTCACGGCCCTGCTCGATCCAGCGCGCCAGCGTGGCCGGCGCCACCGTCGGCGCGCGCGCGCCGGCCCGCAATGGCGACGCGGCCTCGCGCCGGAACGTGATGATTTCGGGCTTGCGCTTCACCTTCAGCCGCGCGAAGGGCACGGTGTCGCTCCAGCTCTCCTTGGCATGCAGCGCGGCGAAGCGCGCGTCGGCGCGCAGCCATGCCAGGAAGTCGCGCAGCGGCGCCTCGGTACCGGCCAGGAACAGGTTCAGGCCTTCCGGGGTGACCAGCATCGTGCCGCGCAGCGCCGCGGCCTCGGCACGCTCGCGCAGGCGCGCGGCCAGCGCGTCGGCGTCGTCGATGGCCACGAACAGGTAGGCGGCGATGTTGAGGACCATGCGGGGGAAGCCTGCAGACGCAAACCGCGCATTGTAGTCGCCCGCGGGCGCCGCCCGCGGCATCATGTGCGGATGCCAGATTCCCCTTCCCTACCCCGCCTCGCGGTGATCGGCGGCGGTCCCGCCGGCCTGATGGCGGCCGAGGCCGCGCGCGCGGCCGGCGTGGACGTGCATCTGTTCGAAGCCAAGGGCTCGGTGGGGCGGAAATTCCTGATCGCCGGCAAGGGCGGATTGAACCTGACCCACGGCGAGCCGCGCCCCGGCTTCGACGCGCGCTACCGCGAGCGCGCCGCGGCGGTGGGCCGCTGGCTGGATGCCTTCGACGCCGACGCCCTGCGCGCCTGGGCGCGCGGACTGGGCGTGGACACCTACGTCGGCAGCTCCGGGCGGGTATTCCCGCTGGATCGCAAGGCTGCGCCGCTGCTGCGCGCATGGGTGCGGCGGCTGAAGGAGGCCGGCGTGCAGATGCATGTCCAGCATCGATGGCAAGGTTGGGACGAAGCCGGCAGGCTGCGTTTCGACGCCCCCTCCGGCAGCACCGCGTTCGACGCCGATGCCGTGGTGCTGGCGCTCGGCGGCGGCAGCTGGCCGCAGCTGGGCTCCGACGGCGCCTGGGTGGCGTCGCTCGCAGCGCACGGCGTGGACGTCGCGCCCCTGCAGCCCGCCAACTGCGGCTTCGATGTCGGCTGGAGCGCCCTGCTGGCGGAGAGGTTCGCCGGCGCGCCGCTCAAGCCCGTGGTGGCGCACTGGCAGGACGCCACCGGTGCCGCGCACGCGCTGCAGGGCGAATGCGTGCTCACCGCAACCGGCATCGAAGGCAGCCTGGTCTACGCCATTGGCGCCGACCTGCGCGTCGCCATCGCCCGCGACGGCAGCACGCTGCTGCATCTGGACCTGGTGCCCGGCCGCGACCTCGCGCGCCTAGAGGCCGACCTGTCGAAACCCCGCAAGGGCCGCAGCCTGGGCGAACACCTGCGCCGGCAGGCCGGGCTCGATGCCGCCAAGTCCGCGCTGGTGTTCGAAATGCTGGACAAGGCCGCCCAGCAGGACATGGCCCGTCTCGCCGCCACCCTGAAGCGCCTGCCGCTGAGGCTGCTCAACCCGCGACCGATGGCCGAGGCTATCTCCACCGCGGGCGGCGTGCGGTTGGAGGCGCTGGACGACGCGCTGATGGTGCGCAACCGCCCCGGCCTGTTCTGCGCGGGCGAAATGCTGGACTGGGACGCGCCGACCGGCGGCTACCTGCTCACCGCCTGCTTCGCCAGCGGTCTGCTGGCCGGCCGGGGCGCATCGGCGTGGCTTCGCGCACGCACGGCCCACGGCACCTAATCGCGGCAGCCCTCGGCGGCTGGAGCTACCAGAGCACCCGACCAGCGACCCCAACCGGCCGCCATGACACGGCCGTCGAGACGCTTACGCGTGGTCCGGCCGCATGTACGGGAACAGCAGCACGTCCCGGATCGAGCTGGAGCCGGTCAGCAGCATCACCAAGCGGTCGATGCCCACGCCCAGGCCGCCGGTGGGCGCCAGGCCCACTTCAAGCGCCCGGATGTAGTCGGCGTCGTAGTGCATGGCCTCGTCGTCGCCGCCCGCCTTCGCCTCGACCTGGGCGCGGAAGCGCGCGGCCTGGTCCTCGGGATCGTTGAGCTCGGAAAAGCCGTTGGCCAGTTCCTTGCCGCCGACGAACAGCTCGAAGCGGTCGGTGATGCCCGGCTCGCTGTCGGACTCGCGCGCCAGCGGACTGACTTCCACCGGGTAATGGGTGATGAAGGTCGGCTGGATCAGCCCGCTCTCGACGGTCTTCTCGAAGATCTCCAGCAGCAACTTGCCCCAGCCGTAGCCGGGCTTCACCGGGATCTTCAGGCGGGCGCAGTGCGCGGCCAGCGCCTCACGGTCGCGGCAGTCGGCCATGGAGATCTCCGGATTCAGCTCGCGCACCGCCTCCTCCAGCTTCCAGCGGCGGAATGCCGGGGCCAGGTCGATGCGGTGGCCATCCCACTCGAACACGGTGGTGCCCATCGCCTCCAGGGCGACGTCGCGCATCATCGCCTCGGTCAGGTCCATCACCTCGGTGTACGTGGCGTAGGCCTCGTACAGCTCCAGCATGGTGAACTCGGGGTTGTGGCGGGTGGACACGCCTTCGTTGCGGAAGTTGCGGTTGATCTCGTAGACGCGCTCCAGGCCGCCGACGACCAGGCGCTTGAGGTAGAGCTCCGGCGCGACCCGCAGGAACAGCTCCAGGTCCAGCGCGTTGTGATGGGTCACGAACGGGCGCGCCGTGGCGCCGCCGGCGATGTACTGCATCATCGGTGTTTCCACTTCCAGGAAGCGGCGCGCGTCCAGCCAGTGGCGGATCGCGCGGACGATGCGCGAGCGGGCGATGAAGACCTCGCGCGCCTCGGGGGTCACGATCAGGTCGACATAGCGCTGGCGATAGCGCTGCTCCACGTCGCTCAGGCCGTGGAACTTGTCCGGCAGCGGCCGCAGCGACTTCACCAGCAGCCGCAGCGAGGCCGCCTTGACCGACAGCTCGCCGGTCCTGGTGCGCATCAGCCCGCCCTCGGCGGCCACGATGTCGCCGATGTCCCAGCCCTTGAAGGCCTCGTAGGCCTCGCCCAGCACATTGGCCTGCAGGAACAGCTGGATCCGGCCGCTCATGTCCTGGATGGTGGCGAAGGCGGCCTTGCCCATGACCCGCTTGGCGAGGATACGGCCGGCGATGGCGACGCTGCGGCGAGCGGCTTCCAGCGCCTCGCCGGTCCACTGTTCGGCATCGGCGTATTCGCCCTGCAGGTCGCCTGCAAAATCGCCGCGACGGAAGTCGTTGGGGAACGCGCCGCCGCGCTCGCGCAGCGCGGCCAGCTTGGCGCGGCGCTCGGCGATCAGGTGGTTTTCGTCGACGGGCGGGGAGGCGGTGGTGTCGTTCATCGGGAATCCGTCACGCGCGCGGACGGCAGCGGCGTGCTACAGGGGGAATCGGGGGGCGTGCAGACCCCGAAGGATACCAGAGCGACCGCGGCAACCCGCGATGCAGCGGCGCCGGCGGCGCCCCGGCACGCATCCTGCATGGCGCTTGCCAACGCCACGATTCCGACACCATGCGCATCCTCGCCCTCTTCCTGCTGCTCTCGGTCGGCTTGCCGCTGGCGGCCAACCCCGCCACCGCCAGACAGACAGCACCGCCGCAACCCGGAAGCCAAGGCCAGCTGGCCCAGTGCATGACCCTGCAGGGCAGCCTGTCGCGTCAGACCACCGCGCTGGCGGAGCTGCAGGCGCAAAGCCAGGCGCTTTCCAACCAGCGCGAGCTGGAGCGGATGCGCAACGCAAGCCGCATCCAGGCGCTGGAGAACGAAAAGGCGCGGCTGCTGTCGGCGGCGGTGATCGCCGTGCTGATCCTGCTGCTGGCGGCGGCCACCGGCTTCGGCCTGCTGCTGCGCCGGCGCCACCGGCAGCTGCGCCGGCTCAGCGAGATCGACGTGCTGACCGGCCTGGGCAACCGCCGCGCCGCCGCGCGCAAGCTCGACGCAATGACGATCCAGCGCGGCCCGGAAGGCACCCGCCACGTGCTGTTCCTGATCGACGTCGATCATTTCAAGCAGATCAACGACGGCCACGGCCATCATGTGGGCGACGAGGTGCTGGTCGCCCTGGCGGCCAAGCTCAAGGCAGCATGCCGGCCCACCGACCTGGTGGCCCGCTGGGGCGGGGAGGAATTCCTGGTGGCCTGCGCCAGCCTGACCCGCGAGCAGGCCGAACAGGTCGCCACCCGGTTGCGCCGCGCCATGGCCCACACGCTGGAAACCGCGCATGCGACCCGGCTGGTCACGGTGTCGCTGGGCCTGGCGCCGATCCCGTTCTTCGACGGCGGCAATGATCCCGCGGCCGCCAGTTGCTGGGACTACGCGCTGCGCATGGCCGACCGCGCGCTGTATGCGGCCAAGCGCCACCGCGATGCCTGGGTGGGCTACTGGGGCGCGCAGCTGCCCGACAACGCCACCGCGGAAGCGGTGCTGGAACAGCCGGAAGCGGCCGAAGGCATCATCACGGTGATGTCCAGCGTGCCTCGGATCGTGGCAACGTCGATGACGGTCGCCCGCGCGCGCAGCCTCAGGGCACTGCGCGGGCAGGGGTAAGCCGGCTCAGGCCGCGTCGTTGCGCTTGGCGCCGGCCTCCAGGCCGGACTTCAGGCTGGCCTCGACGAACTCGTCGAGATCGCCGTCCAGCACCTTCTGCGTATCGCTGCGCTCGATGCCCGTGCGCAGGTCCTTGATCCGGCTCTGGTCCAGCACGTAGTTGCGGATCTGGCTGCCCCAGCCCACGTCGGACTTGGTCGCTTCCAGCGCGTCCTTCTCGGCGTTGCGCTTCTGCACTTCCAGCTCGTACAGCTTGGCCGCCAGCATCTTCATCGCGCGGTCGCGGTTGGCGTGCTGGCTGCGCTCGGTCTGGCAGGCCACCACCGTGTTGGTGGGCACGTGGGTGATGCGCACCGCCGACTCGGTCTTGTTGACGTGCTGGCCGCCTGCGCCCGAGGAACGGTACACGTCGGTCTTCAGGTCGGCCGGGTTGATCTCGATGTCGATGTCGTCGTCCACTTCCGGCGACACGAACACGCTGGTGAAGCTGGTGTGGCGGCGGTTGTCGGAATCGAAGGGGCTCTTGCGCACCAGCCGGTGCACGCCGATCTCGGTCTTCAGCCAGCCATAGGCGTACTCGCCTTCCACCCGGAAGGTGGCCGACTTGATCCCGGCCACGTCGCCGCCGGAGGCCTCCAGCAGCTCGGTCTTCCAGCCGCGCGACTCGCACCAGCGCAGGTACATGCGCAGCAGCATTTCCGCCCAGTCCTGCGCCTCGGTGCCGCCGGCGCCGGCCTGGATGTCGACGAACGCATTGCAGCTGTCCATCTTGCCGGAGAACATGCGCTGGAACTCGATCGCCTCCACGCCCTTCTCGTACTGGTCGACGTCGGCCACCACCGCCTGCGCGGTGTCCTCGTCGTCCTCCATCTCGGCCAGCTCCAGCAGCTCGCCGGCGCTGACCAGGCCATCGGTCAGGTTGCGGATGCCGTTGACGGTCTTGTCCAGCAGCGACCGCTCGCGGCCCAGCGCCTGCGCGCGGGCGGGGTCGTTCCAGACGTCGGGATGTTCCAGTTCGCGTTCTACTTCTTCCAGGCGTTCGCGCTTGGCGACGTAGTCAAAGATACCCCCGGAGCGCATCGAGCCGACCGGTCAGGTCGGCGATGCGGGCTCGGATGGGATTGAGCTCGATCATGGGAAACCGCGTATTCGGGTGAATAGGGCATTTTAGCAGCGCGTGCGGCCCATCACGTCGCCTCTGGCGCTCACGCGCGCTTTTTGCCTCTTCGCTCAGACTGGGTGCAAGTTTCGAGGAGACGAACATGAGCCATACCACGCATTTCAAGGTGGGCGACCACGTGCGCTGGAACTCGGAAGCCGGCCATGTCAGCGGCCGCATCGTGAAGGTGCATACCGCCGATTTCGACTACAAGGGGCATCGGCACCATGCCTCCGGCGACAAGCCGCAGTACGAGATCAAGAGCGACAAGACCGATCACGTCGCCGCGCACTACGGGGCGGCGCTGACCAGGATCGACTGAGGTCAGCCTTCCAGGCCCGCCCGCTGCCGCAGGTCGGCGCGGTAGGTGCGGCTGCACGGCAGCTTCGCCCCGTCCTGCATGTGCACGCGGGCGTCGCCGGTGTCCAGCGGTTCGATCGAGGCGACGCGGTCGAGGTTGACCATGTAGCTGCGGTGGACGCGGGCGAAGCGGGCCGGATCGAGCTTCGCCTCGATGCCGCCGAGGGTGCTGCGCAGCGGGTAGTCGTGGCCGCGCACCCGCAGGTTCACGTAGTTGCCGGAGGCTTGCAGCCATTCGATGTCGTTGGCGGCCACCAGGAACTCGCGGCCCAGCTTGCGCACCAGGAAGCGCTCGGGCCGGTCCACCGGCTCCACCGGCGGGCCTTCGTCGGGCAGCGACAGCAGCATCGCCTCGCCTTGCAGGCGGCGCAGGACCAGACGGTAGGCCTCGATGGTCAGGACCACGCCGGCATAGGAGCGGACGTCCTTCAGGTATTCGTAGCCGAACTCCCACCACCAGGGGGTGAAGTCGTAGCTGTCCCCGACGCTGGCGTAGGCCGCCTTGCGCAGGACCACCATCCCGGCCACGTGCAGGATCGACCAGGCCAGGCTGCCCAGCAGGTGCAGGGCGAGCAGCCGCCGCCAGTCTTCGAACCGCAGCGGGAAGCGGCGGGTGAACCAGGCCACCGCCGGCACCAGCGCCAGCGCGACCAGCGCCGAGCTGGTCTCCCAGACCGCCGGCTGCCAGGCGCTGAACCCCAGGTGCAGCCGGCGCACGTCCATGTTCACGGTGATGCTGTTGGCCAGCGCCGATATCAGGTACTGGGCGACCCAGAACCCGACCTCGACGCCGCGGCGCCAGGGCTGGTAACGCTGGTAGAGGGTCGCAGCGGCCGGTTGCATCCGCGCATTGTAGGGGGCCGGCCGATCGCTCCGTCCCCGATTCGTCCCCGCGCTCCGCGGCCCGTCCCAAACCCGCGTCACACGGTCACTCCGGAGTGGCGGGCCCGCCAGCGGGACAGGACGCTGGCCGCTCCTTCGCAATGGCCATCCTCATGCAACGCCGCCTCGACATCGACCGGGTTCGCGTCCTCGCCTTCGGCCTGCTGGTGCTCTACCACGTGGGCATGTACTACGTGAGCTGGGACTGGCACGTCAAAAGCCCCCATGCCGGCCCCGCGCTGGAACCGCTGATGCTGCTGACCAGCCCGTGGCGGATGTCGCTGCTGTTCGTGGTTTCGGGCGTGGCCACCGCCTTCCTGCTGGGCAAGGCGAAGCGGGGCGACGGGCGCTTCCTCGGCCCGCGCTCGTGGCGGCTGCTGCTGCCGCTGCTTTTCGGCATGTACGTGGTGGTGCCGCCGCAGGTCTATTACGAGCTGGTCGAAAAAGTGCCGGGCAGCTTCCACGCCGGCTACGCTGCGTTCATGGGCACTTACCTGCGCGGCGGCGACTTCTACTGCGTGGCGCCGGGCGACTGCGTGGACGGCCCCACCTGGAACCACCTGTGGTTCCTCGCCTACCTGTGGGCCTATACCCTCGTCCTCTGGCTGCTGCTGAAGCTGGCGCCGGCGGCGATGCAGTCCTTCGGTGGCTGGCTCGGAAGACGGCTGTCAGGACGCGGCGCACTGCTCTGGCCGATGGCCTGGCTGGCGCTGGCGCGGCTGGCGTTGGCGGGGCGCTTCGAATCCACCCACGACCTGGTGGACGACTGGTACAACCACGCGCAATACCTGCCCATGTTCCTGCTGGGCTACCTGCTGGCGTTCTCGGCCGGGTTCTGGGAAGCGCTGCAGCGCCATCGCAAAGCCGCGCTGGGCATCGCCCTCGCCGGCTACGCCGTGATCGCCGGCGTCTGGTACTTCTCCGGCTACAGCGACGAAGTGCCGCCTCCCGAGGCCCTGCGCCTGCTGCTGCGGCTGATCTGGGGCATCAACCAGTGGTGCGCGATCGCGGCCATGTTCGGTTACGCCTACCGCCTGCGCGATGTCGACAGCCCCGTCCTGCGCTACCTGGCGCCGGCGGTGTTCCCGGTCTACATCCTGCACCAGACCGTCATCGTCGCACTGGCGCATACGGCCAAACCGCTGGCCCTGCCGCCGCTGCTGGAAGGCCCGCTGCTGGTGGTGCTGACCTTCGCGGCGTGTTTCGGAGGTTACGAGCTGATCCGCCGGGTGCCGGTGCTGCGGCCGCTGTTCGGCCTCAGGCGGGAAGCGACGCGGCTGCCGCTTCCCGATGCACCACCACGAGCTGGATAGCATCCCCGCCGCGATAGTCGTCCGGCATCAGCCGGTAGGCGACATGGATGCGCCGGCCCGGCTCCTCGCCGTTCCAGCCGTTGAAGTGGATGGCGTTGCAGCGGCGCCCGCCGAGGCCGAGTTCCAGCTTGAGGTGGCGCTCCTTCAGCACGCGGAAGCCCAGCACCTCGAACTCGCCGTCGAACAGCGGCTCGGGGTAGCCCTGCCCCCAGTGGCCGCCGTCGCGCAGCGCCAGCGCGACATCCGCCCGCAAGTCGTCCGCACGCAGTTCGCCGTCGCTGTGCAGCTCCTCGGTCAGCAGCGCCGGATCCAGCCACTCGCGCGCGACCTGCACGAAGGCGTCGCGGAACGCGGGGAACGCATCGCGCGGCAGGCTCAGGCCCGCCGCCATCGCGTGGCCGCCGAAGCGCGGCACCAGGCCGGGGTGGCGGGCATCGACCAGCGCCAGCGCGTCGCGGACGTGGAAGCCGGGAATCGATCGGGCCGAGCCCCGCAGCATGTCGCCGCCCGGCTCCGCCGGGGCAAACGCGATGGCGGGCCGGTGCAGGCGCTCCTTCACTTTCGAGGCCACCAGCCCAACCACGCCCGGGTGCCAGTCGGGGTCGAACAGGCAGGCGGCATGGGTGGCGTCGATGCCGTCCAGGCGGCCGTCGGCCACGTCCTGCATGTCCGCCTGTAGCGCGCGGCGTTCGTCGTTGATGCCGTGCAGGATGGTGGCCAGTTCGCGTGCCTGCGTCGCATCGTCGGTGAGCAGGCATTCGATGCCGATGCCCATGTCCTCCAGCCGGCCTGCCGCGTTGATGCGCGGGCCGATGGCGAAGCCGATGTCGGCGGTGGACAGGGTGGCGTCGCGCCGGCCCGAGACTTCGATCAGGGCGCGCAGTCCCGCGCAGCCCTGCCCGGCCCGCAGCCGCCGCAGCCCGGCCCCGACCAGCGCGCGGTTGTTGGCGTCCAGCGGCACCATGTCAGCCACGGTGCCCACCGCGACCAGATCCAGCAGACCGGACAGGTCAGCTTTCGACCCCAGCGCGGCGCGCAGCGCCAGCAGCAGGTAGAACACCACGCCCACGCCGGCCAGCGCCTTGCTGGCGAAGCCGCAGCCCGGCTGGTTCGGGTTGACGATGGCGTCGGCCGGCGGCAGCGCAGGGCCCGGCAGGTGGTGATCGGTGACCAGGACCTGCCAGCCGCGGGCCTTGGCCGCGTGGATGCCGGCGTGGCAGGCGATGCCGTGGTCCACCGTGACCACGAGATCAGGCTGTAGCGCCGCCAGCTCCTCCACCAGCCCCGGTGTCAGCCCGTAGCCGTGGACGATGCGGTTGGGCACCGCGTGGGAGACCCGGCGCGCACCCAGCAGGCGCAGCCCGCGCACGCCCACCGCGCAGGCGGTGGCGCCGTCGCAGTCGAAATCGCCGACCACGAGGATGTGTGCATCCGCGTCGATCGCCGCGCGCAGCAGCCCCACCGCGGCGTCGATGCCCAGCAGGCCAGAGGGCGGCAGCAGGTCCGCTAGACGCGGCATCGCGGCGCGGGCGTCACTGCCGCGCGCGGCGTGCACGCGGCGCAGCAGCGCCGGCCAGTGCGCGGGCCAATCGCCGCTGGGCTCCACCGCCGGGCGCCGGACGATGCGACGCACTTCGCTCATGCGTGGAAAGCCGCCAGTGGCCGGCGCCAGACGCGCCAGCGCTGGCTCGGCCGCAGCGCGAATGCCAGGCCGTCGGCGAAATCGAACATCGCCTCCCCGCCCGCCAACGCCGGCAGCAGCCAGCGCTCCACCAGCCCGCGCACGTCGCGCTGGCCGCGCAGGTCGATCAGCGCATCTCCGTCGATCCCGGGAGTTGCGGGCAGCGGCATGCCCTGCAGCTTGCCCAGTCGCGCCGCGCCGAGCACCGCGGGATCGTCGGAATACACGGTCGGCGCAGCCGCCGAGACGGCGTCGGGCAATGTCCCGCCGCCCCAGAGCCACAGGCTGTTGATGGGCACCCGGCCGGAGGCAAGGCGCGCCGCGTTGTGCGGGTGGTTGTGCAGGACGATCTGGACTTCGCTCTCCAACGCCCGCCAGCGCCGCGCGGCATCGCCGCGGGGCGTGTGGTCGAACACATCGTCGCCCAGCGCGTCGTGCGGGGACGAGAACGCCGGCAACGGCGTGCCTGCCGCCAGCCGCAGGTACCAGCGCGCCGGGTGCGGCGCATCGAGCTGTAACCCGGCATCGCCGAACAGCGGCCGCAGCGCCGGCAGCAGCGCATCCACGTCCGCCTGGTCAATGCCGACGGTTGCGCCTACCCCCAGCAATCGCGCGCCGTTGATGTCGGGGCGCACGTGGGCGGGATCGGCGCGCAGCCATGCGCTCCTTCTCGCATCGTCCTCGCCCGCATCCAGCAGGCGCGTCAACGCGGCCGCCGGCCAGCCCTGCGGCAGCAGCGTCAGGTAGCGGGCCAACTGCGCCGCCTCGCCGGCGTCCGCCTGCGCGCGGTCGGCACGCCCGAGCGCCTTCGCCAGCGCAGGCGGCATGGCGACGCCGGCGAACCGCGAGGCCGCCGGCAGCAGCAGCGTCAGCCGCCCCACGGTTCAGCCCTTGTAGGCGACCGAGACGATCTCGTATTCGCGGGTGCCGGCCGGCGCTTCGATGGTGATTGTGTCACCCTCGCTCTTGCCGATCAGCGCGCGCGCCACCGGAGACGAGATCGCGATCAGCCCCTGCTTGATGTCGGCTTCGAGGTCGCCCACGATCTGGTAGGTCTTTTCCTCGTCGTTCTCGCAGTCCACCACCACCACGGTGGCGCCGAACACCACCTTGTCGCCGGCATCCAGCTTCGACACGTCGATGATCTGGGCGTGCGACAGCTCCGCCTCCAGCTGCTTGATGCGGCCTTCGATGAAACCCTGCTGCTCCCGCGCCGCGTGGTATTCGGCGTTCTCCTTGAGATCGCCGTGAGCGCGCGCCTCGGCGATCGCCTCGATCACGGCGGGACGCTTGACCGACTTCAGTTCCTCGAGCTCCGCGCGCAGGCGCTGCGCGCCCTTGGCGGTGATGGGGGCACGGCTCATGCCAGCTCCTTGTGCAGTTCCTGCAGCGAGAGCACGTCGCCCTGGCCGCGGTGGTCCAGTGAATGCAGCAGCGCATTGGCGCCCGCCACGGTGGTGGAATACGTCACGCGCGCCTGCAGCGCCTCGCGACGGATCGAGAAGGAATCGGAGATCGCCTGCCGCCCCTCGGTGGTGTTGACGATGTAGCAGATCTCCCCGTTCTTGATCAGGTCGACGATGTGCGGGCGGCCCTCGGCCACCTTGTTGACCTGCTCGCAGGCCACGCCGTTGGCGCTGAGGAAGCTGGCGGTGCCGCTGGTGGCAACGATGCTGAATCCGCGCTCGATCATGTACTTGGCCACTGAGAGTACGCGCGCCTTGTCCGGGTCGCGCACCGAGATGAAGGCCTTGCCCGGCGCTGGCGCCTTGATATTCGCGGCCTCCTCGGCGCGCGCGAACGCGGCCTCGAAGCTGCGGCCCACGCCCATCACCTCACCCGTGGAACGCATTTCCGGGCCGAGGATCGGGTCGACGTTCTGGAACTTGGCGAACGGGAACACCGCCTCCTTCACCGAGTAGTACGCCGGCACGACTTCCTCGGTCGCGCCCTGCTCGGCCAGCGTCATCCCGGCCATGCAGCGCGCCGAAATCTTCGCCAGCGGGCGGCCGGTCGCCTTGGACACGAACGGCACGGTGCGGCTGGCGCGCGGGTTCACTTCCAGCAGGTAGATGGTGTCCGCTTCATCGCCTTCGGCCATGCCCACCTGCACCGCGAACTGGGTGTTCATCAGGCCGATGACATGCAGCGCCTTGGCCAGCGCCACCACCTGCTCGCGCAGGCGTTGCTGGGTGCGCGCGGACAGCGAGTACGGCGGCAGCGAGCAGGACGAGTCGCCGGAGTGCACGCCGGCTTCCTCGATGTGCTCCATCACGCCGCCGACCAGCACGTTGCCGTCGCGGTCGGCGATCACGTCGATGTCCACTTCCACCGCGTTGTCGAGGAAGCGATCCAGCAGCACCGGGGAATCGTGGCTCACCTTCACCGCCTCGCGCATGTAGCGCGCCAGGTCGGCATCGGCATGCACCACTTCCATCGCGCGGCCGCCCAGCACGTAGCTGGGGCGCACCACCAGCGGATAGCCGATGTCGCGCGCATGCGCCAACGCTTCCTCGGCGCTGCGCGCGGTGCGGTTCGGCGGCTGCTTCAGGCCAAGCTCATCGACCAGCTTCTGGAAACGCTCGCGGTCTTCGGCCAGGTCGATGGAATCCGGCGAGGTACCGATGATCGGCACGCCGTTGGCTTCCAGCGCCTTCGCCAGCTTCAGCGGCGTCTGCCCGCCGTACTGCACGATCACGCCCTGCGGCTTCTCCAGCTCCACGATCTCCAGCACGTCTTCCAGCGTCAGCGGCTCGAAGTACAGGCGGTCGGAGGTGTCGTAATCGGTGGAGACGGTTTCCGGGTTGCAGTTGACCATGATGGTTTCATAGCCGTCCTCGCGCAGGGCGAGCGCGGCGTGCACGCAGCAGTAGTCGAACTCGATGCCCTGGCCGATGCGGTTGGGGCCACCACCCAGCACCATGATCTTCTTTCGATCGGACGGCGCGGCCTCGCATTCGTCCTCGTACGTCGAATACAGGTAGGCGGTGCCGGTGGCGAATTCGCCGGCGCACGAGTCCACGCGCTTGTACACCGGGCGCACGCCGAACGCCTTGCGCAGCGCGCGCACCGCGGTTTCGTTGGTGCCGGCAAGCATCGCGATGCGGGCGTCGGAGAAGCCCATGCGCTTGAGCGCGCGCAGGCGCTTCGCATCCAGTCCATCCAGGCCGCGATGCACCACGTCCACTTCGGCGTCGATCAGCTCCTCGATCTGGTCGAGGAACCACGGATCGACGAAGGACAGCGCATGCACGTCTTCCACGCTCATGCCGGCGCGGAACGCATCCGCGATATGGAAAATCCGCTCCGGGCCGGGCTCCTTCATCTCGCGGCGCAGCGCCAGCAGGCCGTCCTCGCTGGCCAAGTCCAGCCCGGTCGGGTCGAGGCCGGTCTTGCCGGTCTCCAGCCCGCGCAGCGCCTTCTGCAGCGACTCCTGGAAGCTGCGGCCGATGGCCATCACCTCGCCCACCGATTTCATCTGGGTGGTCAAGCGCGCATCCGCCGCCGGGAACTTCTCGAACGCGAAGCGCGGGATCTTGGTGACGACATAATCGATGCTCGGCTCGAACGATGCCGGGGTCAGTCCGCCGGTGATCTCGTTCCTCAGCTCATCCAGCGTGTAGCCGACGGCGAGCTTGGCGGCGACCTTGGCGATCGGGAAGCCGGTGGCCTTGGACGCCAGCGCCGAGGACCGCGACACGCGCGGATTCATCTCGATGACGACCACGCGGCCGTCCTTGGCATTGATGCCGAACTGCACGTTGCTGCCGCCGGTATCGACGCCGATCTTGCGCAGCACCGCGATGGAGGCATCGCGCAGGCGCTGGTATTCCTTGTCGGTGAGGGTCTGCGCCGGGGCGACGGTGATGCTGTCGCCGGTGTGCACGCCCATCGCGTCGAAGTTCTCGATGCTGCACACGATGATGCAGTTGTCCGCGGTGTCGCGGACCACTTCCATCTCGAATTCCTTCCAGCCCAGCACCGACTCCTCGACCAGGACTTCGCTGGTGGGTGACAGCTCGAGGCCGCGCTTGACGATCTCCTCGAACTCCTCGCGGTTGTAGGCGATGCCGCCGCCGGTGCCGCCGAGGGTGAACGAGGGACGGATGATGGTCGGGAAGCCGACCTTGGCCTGGATCTCCACCGCCTGTTCGTAGGTCTTGGCCACTTCCGACCGCGGGCTCTCCAGCCCGATCTCGGTCATCGCCTGCTTGAACAGCTCGCGGTCCTCGGCCATCCGGATGGCGTCGCGCTTGGCGCCGATCAGCTCGACGCCGTATTTCTCCAGCACGCCGTTGTCGGCCAGGTCCAGCGCGCAGTTCAGCGCGGTCTGGCCGCCCATCGTCGGCAGGATCGCGTCGGGCTTTTCCTTGGCGATGATCTTCTCGACCGTCTGCCAGTTGATCGGCTCGATGTAGACCGCATCGGCCATGTCCGGGTCGGTCATGATCGTGGCCGGGTTGCTGTTCACCAGCACCACCCGGTAACCCTCCTCGCGCAGCGCCTTGCACGCCTGCGCGCCGGAGTAGTCGAACTCGCAGGCCTGGCCGATGACGATCGGGCCGGCGCCGATGATGAGGATGGTCTTGAGGTCGGTGCGCTTAGGCATTGTTGTTCTTCTCCATCAACGCAACGAAACGGTCGAACAGCGGCGACAGATCCTGCGGGCCCGGGCTGGCTTCCGGATGGCCTTGGAAGCTGAACGCCGGCGCGTCGGTCAGCGCGATGCCCTGGTTGGTGCCGTCGAACAGCGAGCGGTGGGTGACCCGGGCGTTCGCCGGCAGCGTGGCCTCGTCGATGCAGAAGCCGTGGTTCTGCGAGGTGATCAGCACGCGGCCGCTGTCGAGGTCCTGGACCGGGTGGTTGGCGCCGTGGTGGCCGTGCGGCATCTTCATGGTCTGCGCGCCTACCGCGAGGCCCAGCAGCTGGTGGCCCAGGCAAATGCCGTACAGCGGGATCTTCGCCTCGATGAATTCGCGGATCGCTGCGATCGCGTAGTCGCAGGGCGCCGGGTCGCCGGGGCCGTTGGACAGAAACACGCCATCGGGCTGCATCGCCAGCACTTCGGATGCCGGCGTCTGCGCCGGAACCACGTGCACGTCGCAGCCGCGCTCGGCCAGCATGCGCAGGATGTTGCGTTTGGCGCCGAAGTCGTAGGCAACGACCTTGAACTTCGGCTCGGTGCGCACGAACGCATTGCTGTCGAGATCCAGCTGGCCCTCGCTCCAGCGGTAGGGTTCGGTGGTGCTGACCACCTTGGCCAGGTCCATGTCCTTCAGGCCGGGGAACTTGCGCGCCGCCTCGATGGCGTGCTCGACGTCCAGCACCTCGTCATGGCTGGCCGCCGCCAGCAGCGCCGCGTTCTGCGAGCCGCGCTCGCGCAGGATGCGGGTCAGCTTGCGCGTGTCGATGCCGGCGATCGCGCGGATGCCGCGCGCCTGCAGCCAGTCCGGCAGCGCCACCTGGCTGCGCCAGTTGCTCGGCCGACGCGGCACGTCGCGCACGATCAACCCGGCCGCCCAGGCCTGCGCGGCCTCGTCGTCCTGGTCGTTGCAGCCGGTGTTGCCGATATGCGGATAGGTCAGCATGACCAGCTGCCGCGCATAGGAGGGATCGGTGAGGATCTCCTGGTAGCCGGTCATCGCGGTGTTGAACACCGCTTCGCCCACGGACAGGCCGGGCGCGCCCACGGAAATGCCCTCGAAGACCGTTCCGTCTTCAAGCGCGAGGATGGCGGGATTATTCAAGTGCATCGCCTTGCGTCAGGTTGCAAGAAAGCGCCGAAGCGGGGCTGCCGGTTCGGAGCTGAGGGGGTTAGGCGAGCGGGAATTGTACCGATGCGGCCGCGTCGGCGCCAGCGTCGCGAGGTCCGCAGGCGGCTTGCCGGACGCGCGCAACCGCTCTGCGCAGGGCGGCGACGCCCGGCGCACCGGCGGCCGCCGTTACAGCAGCTCGGCCACGCGGTAGTGCCCGGCGTTGCGGCCGTGCAGGCGCGCGGCGACATGCAAAGCGCCGCGCGCAAAGACATCGCGGCTGCTGGCGCGATGCACCAGCTCGATGCGCTCGCCTGCGGCCGCGAACTGCACCAGGTGTTCACCGACGATATCGCCCGCGCGGATCGAGGCGTAGTGAGGCTGCGCGCCCCCCGCCTGCGCGGCGGCACCCAACGTCAGCGCGGTGCCCGAGGGCGCATCCAGCTTGCGGGTGTGGTGGGCCTCGACGATGTCGCAGTCCCAGCCAGGCAGCAGGCGCGAGGCGCGCTCCACCAGTTCGTGCAGCACCGCCACGCCGAGGCTGAAGTTGCTGGCCCAGACGACCGGAATCGCGGCGGAAGCCGCGTCCAGCTGCGCCACCTGGGCCGCGGACAGCCCGGTGGTGCCGGACACCAGCGCGGCGCCGCGGTCGCGGCACAGCGCGAGGATGGCATCAAAGCCTTCCGGCAGGCTGAAATCGATCGCCACGTCGAACGCCGGCACGCCCGCCAGCTCGGCGGCGGCGAACTGCGGGACGCCGTCCACCACCCGCGTCCCGACCTGGCGCGCCACCGCGGCCACGACCTCGCAGCCGGCCCCCGGCTCCCGGCACAGGCGCAGCAGCGCCTGCCCCATCCTGCCCGTGGCCCCGTGGATCAACAGTCGAACCGGCGTCGTCGTCATCCCTGCAGGCTAGCCCGCGTCGATGGCAGCGGCAAGCCGGCACGCACCGGCGTACGGCCGCGCCCCCCCCGCGGGGCTCAGGCTCTCGCGGAGGCGCTCTGGAGGCGGCCGACCACCTGGTGCATGGCGTCCTCGAAGGCGGTTTCGCCATCGCGCACGATCACCCGGTCGAGCTTGGCCATCACGGCCAGTTCTTCTGCGGACGCCACCAGCACGCGGATGCCGCGGCGGTTGACGAGCAGCAGCCGCGCCGAAATCGGGCTGATCCAGGACACCTTGGCCGGGGCGAAATGGCCGTCGGCAGCGGCAAGCTGGATCCAGTCGCCGATCTGCAGCTTGCGGATGCGTTCCAGCATGGCGGCGTCATAGTCGAGCCCCGCAGAACCGGCCACCACCTCCAGCTGCGGCTCAGGTTCTGGCGCCGGCTCCGCCGCCGCCACCTGCACGGGCATGCGCGCATCGCCCTCCAGCGCCGCCTGTCCCGCCAGCAGCCGCGACAGCGCGTCGCGCAGCGCATCCAGCGCGTCCCGCGCGGCTTCGCCGACACAGCCGGCACTGGCGAGGATGGCGCGCAGCCCGTCGTCCGGTTGCAGCGCGGACGCGCCGGACACCACCCCAGCCGCGGCCTCGTCGAACGCGGCCAGCAATTGCGCCACCGCGTGCCGCGCTTCCTCGTAACGCGGCGCGCCGCGCCCATCGCGCAGCGCCACCTGGGCGAAATGATGGCTGGCGTGCAGCGAGAGGAAGTCACCGATCACCGGTGGCAGCACGCGGTCGCCGCGCAGCCGCGCCAGATCGTCGGCGGCTGCCTGCCGCGCATGCTCCAGGCGTTCGCGCCCGCGCTGCGCCTCCGCGGTGCGCTTTTCGGCAAGTTCGAAACGCTTCCGATGCTGGGCCATGTAGGCGCGCAGCTCCTGTTCCAGCGTTTCGAAAATCGCCACGTCCTCGTTGAATTCGGCGACCAGCCGGTCGATGGTGTGGTCGACGCGGGTCAGCAGCTCGCGCTCCTGCGGCGCCTCGCCGCGGTTGCCCTCGCAGGCCTCGGCAACGGTGTTCAGCAGCTTGCGGGCGGGATGCTCCTTGAGCATGAACATGCGGCGATCCTTGACCGCCACCTTCACATAGGGCACCAGCATCCGACCGATCTTCTGGCGGATCCGGGTGTCGTACTGCGGGCCGTCCAGAAGCACGTCGAACAGCAGGGCGACCAGGTCGACGGCATCTCCGTCCAGCCCGTCCAGATTGAGGTTGTCGCCGCGAACGCCCAGCTTGCGCGCGCTCTGCGTCATCTGCTCGCGCAGCTGCCCGGCAAGCGACTGCTCGGCCTCGCTCGCGGGGGTGAAGCGGGCGCTGCCGTCGTGCTGCATCAACGACAGGATCGACATCAGGTCCTGGGTGGGCAGGACGGGTCCGGCCGCGGCCGGACCGGCGGGCGCGGCCAGGCCCATGGCGGAGCGCCAGCCCTGCAGCATGCCAAGCAGGTTGGCGAACTCGGCCTGCTCCGCGCCGCTGATCGGCATCGCGGAGCCGCCGTCATGGTTCGCAGGAGGACCATCGTGCGCGCCTGCGTCGGACGGAGCCTGCGCCGCGCCCGCCCCGGCCCGGGCAGCACGTGGCGGTACCCGGCCGCTGGTCCGCAGCTCAGGCAAGATGCCAGCCGCCGCCATGAGCGTGTTGCAGCGCTCGTAGATGTCGCCGAGCGCGCTTGTCAGCTCGCGTTCGAAGAACTTGAAGACGACGATGCGCAGATCCGGCTCGAGGTCCAGCTTGCTCATCGCCTGGCCAAGCGCACTGGCAAGGAAAACCGGGCCAAGCGGATTTTCGAGCGGCGGCAGCTCGCCCTGTCCGGCGACCACGGAAAACCGCTTGCTCGCCACTTCGAACGCGGATGCGTGCGTGCGCAGGACCGCCGCGGCCAACTGTTCCACCGCCAACTGCTCTTCCAGGTCCTGGTCGGACAGGAGGCTGAGACCGGCGTCGTCGCCATCGCCCACCGCGCTTCCTGCGCGCAGCCCCCGGAACCGGTTCAGCACCGCCTGGCGGAACCGCTGGATGATTTCGCCGCGCGCACGCCGCATGTCGCGCAGGGCCATCAACCCCAGCGACTCCTCGCCGGACTGGCTGCGGTCGAACAGGTAATCGTCGAGATCGGCCAGCGCGCGGTCCAACGCCGGCACCGCGCGATCGAGCACGTGCTTCTGCAACGCGTCGAGCAGCGGCCCGTTGGCACGCGAGGAAGTCGGGGTCGGGGATTCCGCGGGGGAACGGAACGTCATGGCTTGGCCTGCCGGGAGTGGCCCAACTCGAACATTATCCCAGTTCAGGAACATGATGAGTGACCGCCGTCATGGATCGGGCGATCCCCGCCGTTCAGCCGGGCAACACCCGCCCGATCCCGCTCCGCGCCAGCGCTGCCAATGCCTCCGCCAGCTGCCCGGCCGGTGTTCCTCCGCTGAATCCCAGGCGGAAGTGGAGTTCGCCGGACGGGGTGCGCGAGGAATGCAGCGAGGCGATATTGACGCCGTGCCGCTCGAACACGTGCAGCAGGCTGCGCAGCGAGCCGGGACGATCTTCCGGCAGATGGATGCCGAGGCTGTGGGCATCGGAGAGGTCCGCCAGCAGATAGCCAAGGCGCTCATAGGTGTAATTGCCGGCGGCCAACGCCGCTTGCCCGAGGCCCTCGCGGTTGGCCTCCAGGAACTCCGCGCGGAAGCCCGCGCGGGCGGCATCGTCCCCCTGCCCAACCAGCGTCGCGAGCCGCGACAGCTGCGCCGACAGCGCGCGCAGTGCCTCCGGCGCGTGTGGGTTGCCGAACTGGATGTCCTCGTAGATCGCGGGGTTCAATGACAGGATGCGAGCGGCGATGGCGGCGTCCATCTCGAACGAGGCCGAACGCAGCGACAGCAGGCCGGCCAGGTCGCCCACCGCCGCTGCCTGCTCACGCAGCACGCCGGCCTGGGCCAGGTGAGTGGCATGCACCATTGCCTGCACCAGCGCCATCGCCCGGTCGTGGCGTTCCGGCGTGGCCCGCACGCATTCGGCTTCCAGCGCCGCCAGCAGCGCTTCCAGCCACGGCCGCCACGCCTGCAGCCGCGCTTCGCAGACCACCAGCACGCGTCCCTTCAGGGTGGGCGATTTCGGCGGCGCCGTCATCGGGTGCAGGCCGGCCACTTCCGCCTGCGAGCCCAGCATCGCGGCAACAGGGGCGGCCTTGACCGAGGTGATGTCCAGCCACAGGCGGCCCGCCTCGCGACCGGCAGAGCGCTGCGCGTAGCGCCCGATCAGCTCGGGCGTGTGCCGGATCGGCGCGGAAAACAGCAGCACATCGGCCTGCTCCAGCAGCGCCTCTTCGCTGGCGGAAGCCGGATCCGCGGGATCGTGGCCGATGACCGCCAGCCCCATGCGGGATTCGAAGAACGTGCGCAGCCAGCGCCCGTAGGCGCCGGCACTGCCGACGATGCCGATGCGTGGGCGCTGTGGGGGACCGGACAAGGAACGGGCTCCGCGAAGGAGCCCGGATTCTACGCAAGCCTGCGCCGGCGCAGGGCGTTGGTTGCCCGCGACACCATCGACCCTTGGTGCCGCCCGGCTTGCACCGTATGCCTGCGATCAGGACACCATGCGGTCCCAGAAGCCCTTGACGCCGTCGAGGAAGGTGCTGGATTTCGGCGAGTGGCGGCGCGCGCCCTCGCCGACGAAGGTGGCTTCGAACTGCTCCAGCAGCTGGCGCTGCTCGGGGGTCAGGTTGACCGGCGTCTCCACCACCGCCCTGCAATACAGGTCGCCCGGCTGGCGGCTGCGCACCGACTTCACGCCGCGGTCGCGCAGGCGGAACACCTTGCCGGTCTGGGTTTCGGCTGGGATGCGCAGCTCCACCTCGCCGCCCAGCGTCGGCACCCGCACGGTGTCGCCCAGCGCCGCCTGCGAGATGCGTATCGGCACCTCGCAGTGGAGGTCGTCGCCATCGCGCTCGAAGATTTCGTGCGGGCGCACCTGCACCTCGACGTACAGGTCGCCGGGCGGGGCCCCCGCGGGGCCGGCTTCGCCCTCGCCCGCCAGCCGGATGCGGTCGCCGCTATCCACGCCGGCCGGGATCTTCACTGCCAAGGTCTTTTCCTGCTCGACCCGGCCATTGCCGTTGCAGAGCTTGCACGGGCTGGCGATGGTCTTGCCTGCGCCATCGCAGTGCGGGCACGGCGCCTGCATCATGAACGGACCGCGCTGCATGCGGACCTGGCCGCGCCCCTGGCAGGTGGCGCAGGTATCCACCTTGCCGTCTTCCGAACCGCTGCCCTTGCAGGGCTCGCAGTTGGCCATGGTGGGAATGTGGATGGTCTTCTCGACCCCGGCGACCGCCTCCTCCAGGTCCAGCTCCATCATGTAGCCAACGTCGGCGCCGCGGCGCGGGCCCTGCTGGCGCGCCCCGCCACCGAAGATGTTGCCGAAGATATCGCCGAAGATGTCGCCCATGTCGGCGCCGCCGAAACCGCCAAAGCCCGGGCCGGCGTTGCCGCCGCCCATGCCGTGCTCGAAGGCGGCGTGCCCGTGCTGGTCGTACAGGCGGCGCTTGCCGCCGTCGCTCAGCACCTCGTAGGCCTCCTTGCACTCCTTGAACGCGGCCTCGGCGCTCTTGTCGCCGGGGTTGCGGTCGGGGTGGTGCTTCATCGCGCAGCGGCGATAGGCCTTCTTCAGATCCTCCTCGCTGGCATTGCGGGCCACGCCCAGGACTTCGTAGTAATCGCGCTTGCTCATCGGGCCAACCTGTTCCCTTCACGGCGACGGGCAGACCACCGGCCTGCCCGTCGCATTGCATGCCTGGCGATCAGGCCTTCTTGTCGTCGTCCTTGACCTCGGTGAACTCGGCGTCCACCACGTCGTCGCCCGGCTTTCCGGCATCAGCGGTCTCGCCCTGCGGCTGGGCGGCAGCAGCGGCGAACAGCGCCTGGCTGGCTTCCTCCAGCGCCTTGGCCTTGGCCTCGATCTGGCCCTTGTCGTCGCCCTTCATCGCCGTTTCCAGCTCGGCGATGGCGCCTTCGGCGCGGCCGATGGCATCGCCCGGCAGCTTGTCCCCGTTGTCCTTGATGGTGCTGCGGGTGGCGTGGATCAGGGCATCGGCCTGGTTGCGCGCGGTGACCAGCTCATGGAACTTCTTGTCCTCCTCGCGGTTGGCCTCGGCGTCCTGCACCATCCGCTGGATCTCGTCGTCCGACAGGCCGGAACCGGCCTTGATCTCGACCTTCTGCTCCTTGCCAGTCTTCTTGTCCTTGGCGGTGACGTGGACGATGCCGTTGGCGTCGATGTCGAAGCTCACCTCCACCTGCGGCATGCCGCGCGGCGCCGCGTCGATGCCAGTGAGGTCGAACTTGGCCAGCGACTTGTTGTAGCGGGCCTGCTCGCGCTCGCCCTGCAGCACGTGCACGGTCACGGCCGACTGGTTGTCCTCGGCGGTGCTGAACACCTGCGAGGCCTTGGTCGGGATGGTGGTGTTCTTCTCGATGATCTTGGTGAACACGCCGCCCAGGGTCTCGATGCCCAGGCTGAGCGGGGTCACGTCCAGCAGCAGCACGTCCTTGACGTCGCCGGCCAGCACGCCGCCCTGCACCGCCGCGCCGATGGCCACGGCCTCGTCCGGGTTGACGTCCTTGCGCGGCTCCTTGCCGAAGAACTCGGCCACCGCCGCCTGCACCTTCGGCATGCGGGTCTGGCCGCCGACCAGGATCACCTCGCTGATGTCGGAGGCGCGCAGGCCGGCGTCGTTCAGGGCCACGCGGCAGGGTTCGATGGTGCGCTTGACCAGGTCATCGACCAGCGCTTCCAGCTTGGCCCGGGTCAGCTTGATGTTCAGGTGCTTCGGGCCGGACGCGTCGGCCGTCACGTACGGCAGGTTAACGTCGGTCTGCTGGTTGGAGGACAGCTCGATCTTGGCGCGCTCGGCCGCGTCCTTCAGGCGCTGCAGGGCCAGCGGGTCCTTGCGCAGGTCGACGCCGTCGGACTTCTGGAACTCTTCCACCAGGTAGTCGATGACGCGGTTGTCGAAGTCCTCGCCGCCCAGAAAGGTGTCGCCGTTGGTCGCCAGCACCTCGAACTGCTTCTCGCCGTCGACGTTGGCGATCTCGATGATCGACACGTCGAAGGTGCCGCCGCCGAGGTCGTACACGGCGATCTTGCGGTCCTTGGTGTCGCCCTTGTCCAGACCGTAGGCCAGCGCGGCCGCGGTGGGCTCGTTGATGATGCGCTTGACGTCCAGGCCGGCGATGCGGCCGGCGTCCTTGGTGGCCTGGCGCTGGCTGTCGTTGAAGTACGCCGGCACGGTGATGACCGCTTCGGTGACCGTCTCGCCCAGGAAGGCTTCGGCGGTCTTCTTCATCTTCTCCAGCACCTTGGCGGAGACTTCCTGCGGGGCCAGCTTCTTGCCGTCGGCCAGCGCCACCCAGGCGTCGCCGTTGTCGTGCTGGGTGATGGTGTACGGCACCACGCCGATGTCCTTCTGCACCTCGGCGTCGGTGAACTTGCGGCCGATCAGGCGCTTCACCGCGTAGAAGGTGTTCTTCGGATTGGTGACGGCCTGGCGCTTGGCCGAGGCGCCCACCAGCACTTCGCCGTCCTTGGTCCAGGCGACGATGGACGGGGTGGTGCGGTCGCCCTCGCTGTTCTCGATGACGCGGGCCTTGCCGCCTTCCATGATGGAAACGCAGGAGTTGGTGGTACCCAGGTCGATGCCGATGATCTTGCCCATGACGATGTCCTCTAGAATCCCGTTGTCTGGTGGCGCCGCGCGCCGATGATTGCTATCTGGGGATGCCGCGCCGGCCTTCAAGAGCCGCGCAGCATCGTGCGTGCACGCCGTTTCAGTCCTGCTTGGCCACGATCACCAGCGCCGGGCGCAGCAGCCGGCCGTTGAGCAGGTAGCCCTTCTGGAACACGGTGATGACATGGCCCGGGGCCACGCCCTCCGATTCGCCCTGGCTGATCGCCTGATGGTGCTCGGGATTGAACGCCTGCCCGGCGGGATCCAGCACTTCCATGCCGTTGTCCGCGGCGACCTTCAGCAACTGCTTGTAGGTCAGCTCCAAGCCCTGGCGCAGCGCGCCCGCATCTTCGCCAGCTGCAGCCAGACCCGCGTCCAGGCTGTCGAACACCGGCAGCAGGTCGGACAGCAGGCGCTCGTTGGCGAACCTGCGGGCGCTGTCGATGTCGCGGGCCAGCCGCTTGCGCTGGTTCTCAAGATCGGCGCGCTCCAGCAGCGATTGCGCCCGCAGCTGCTCGACTTCGGCGCGCAGCGCCTCCAGCTCGTCCTGCTGCGCCATTTCGGCGGCGCCCCCCTCGTTCACTTCCTGCGTCGGGTCGTTGCTCATGTCCACGGTTCGATATCGCGGCGGGCTGCCGCACCAAACCGGGCTATGGGGCCTCAGGCGTCGGGATTCAAGGCAGCCCCCAGCGCCGCCGCGGTGGCCTCGACCACCGGAATCACCCGCTCGTAGGCCATCCGGCTGGGACCGATGACGCCCAGCACGCCCAGCACCTGGCCGTCGCGCCCGTACGGCGCGCTCACCAGCGACATGCCTTCCAGCGGCGCCAGCCCGGTTTCCTCGCCGATGAACACGCGCATCCCCGGCGCCTTGGCGGTGCGTTCCAGCAGCTGCAGCAGCTCGCGCTTCTCGGCGAAGGCCTCGAACAGTCCGCGCAGGCGGTCCAGGTCCCCCAGCTCCTGCAGGCCCAGCAGCCGGGTCTGCCCGGCCACCAGCATGTCGTCCTCGCGCGCGGGTGCGAATGCCTGTTCGGCCAGTTCCACGGAACTCGCCAGCAGCCGCTCCATCTCGCTGCGCGCATCGCGCAGTTCGCGCAGCAGCGCGGCGCGGATCAGCGTCAGCGACTGCCCGGCGAAATGCGCGTTGAGGTAATTCGCGGCCTGCTCCAGCTCGGACGGCGAGAACGCCCGCCGCACCTGCACCACCCGGTTCTGCACCTCGCCATCGGCGAATACCAGGATCGCCAGCACCCGCCGTGGATCGAGCATCACGAAATCGATCTGGCGGAAGGCGAAGCTCTCGCGGCTGGGCACGCTGACCATGCCGGCGAAATGGGTCATCGCCGCCAGCAGCTCCGAGGTGCTGCCCAGCAGCGCCTGGGTGCCCGCGCCCGCCGGCAGCCCGCTGCGCAGGCGATCCACGTCCTGCGCGCCCAGCGGCTTGACCTTAAGCAGCGAGTCCACGAACAGCCGGTAGCCCTGCGCGGTGGGCACCCGCCCTGCCGAGCTGTGCGGGGCGGCCAGCAGGCCGGCGTCCTCCAACGAGGCGAGGATGTTGCGGATGGTGGCCGGGCTGACGTCCAGCCCCGCATGCTTCGCCAGCGTCTGCGAACCCACCGGCTCGCCGTCGCGGATGTGCCGCGACACCAGCGTGCGCAGCAGCTGGCGGGCGCGCGGGTCGAGGGTGATGTCGGGAGCAGGACGGCGGGCCATGCGCAGGTTGTAAGCGCAGCCGCATCGACACGCAACCACGGCGTTCTCCCCTGTTCGCCTGCCGCGGCCGCAGGCACAATGCGCAGCCATGCTGACCCGCCTGTCGATCCGCGATTTCGCCGTCGTCGCCCATGCCGAACTGGACTTCGGCGCGGGCCTCACCGTCGTGTCCGGCGAAACCGGCGCCGGCAAATCGCTGTTGGTGGATGCGCTGGGCTTCCTGTCCGGCGCCCGCGGCGATGCCGGCGCGGTGCGCCACGGCGCGCAGCGCGCCGAATTGTCCGCCGAATTCGCGCTGGACGACTGCCCCGCCGCCGCGGCCTGGCTTGCCGAAACGGAGCTGGACGACGATGGCGCCTGCCAGCTGCGCCGCACCCTGCGCGCCGACGGCGGCTCCAAGGCGTGGATCAACGGCCGCGCCGTGACCATCGCGCAGCTGGCCGAACTGGCCGCGCTGCTGGTGGAAATCCACGGCCAGCACGCCCAGCAGGCGCTGCTGGTGCGGCCGCAGCAGACCCGCCTGCTGGATGATTTCGCCCGCCATCCGGACCTGCTGGCCGCCACCGGCGAATCGGCGCGGCGCTGGAAGGCGCTGCAGCAGGAACGCGACGCCCTGCTCGCCCGCGGCGACGTGGCCGAGCGCCAGGGCTGGCTCCAGCACCAGCTGGACGAACTGCAGGCGCAGCCGCTGGAACCCGCGGTGTTGGCGGAGCTGGATGCCAGCCACCGTCGCCATGCACACGCCGCGTCGCTGATCGCCGCCTGCGATGCCGCGCTGGATGCACTGGGCGGCGACGACGCCCTGCCTGGCCGCCTGCAGCAGCTGCGCAGCGGCCTGCAGCGCGAAGCCACGCACGAGCCGCGGCTGTCGGAAGTCGATGCGATGCTCGACTCCGCCGCCATCCAGCTCGACGAAGCACTGGCGCTGATGCAGCGCATCCGCGACGACCTGGACCTCGATCCCGACGCGCTGGCCGAAATCGAGCGCCAGCTCGTCCGCGTGCAGGATCTGGCGCGCAAGCATCGCGTCACGCCGGACAAACTGGCCGCGCATCGCGACGCGCTGGCCGCAGAACTGGAGTCGTTGGCGGATGCCGACGCGCGCCTGCAGCAGCTCGACCGCGACATCGCCGTGGCGCTGGCGGACTGGCGCACAGCCGCCGCCGCCCTCGCCGCCTCGCGCCGCAAGGCTGGCGCCACGCTGGGGACGGCGATCAGCGCACTCATCGGCGAGCTGGGCATGCAGGGCGGCCGCTTCGAAGTGGCGCTGGAAGCCAACGCCAGCGACCAGCCCGACCCGAACGGCAGCGAACGCGCCGAGTTCCTGGTCTCCGCCAACCCCGGCCAGCCGCCGCGCCCGCTGCGCAAGGTCGCCTCCGGCGGCGAGCTCTCGCGGGTGTCGCTGGCAATCGAAGTGGCCACGCAGGGCCAGGACGCCGCCGCAACGCTGGTGTTCGACGAGGTCGATGCCGGCATCGGCGGCGCGGTGGCCGCGGCGGTGGGCGCCAAGCTGCGCGCACTGGGGGCATCGAAACAGGTCCTGTGCGTGACCCACCAGCCGCAGGTCGCCGCCGCCGGCCACGCGCAATACCGCGTCAGCAAGGCCGCGCAGGACGGCATCACCCAGTCGTCGGTGGCCGCGCTGGACGCCGCCGGCCGCGTGGACGAGATCGCCCGCATGGTGGGCGGCGCGGATGTCAGCAAGGAAGCGCGGGCCGCGGCGAAGAAGCTGCTGGACAGCCACTGACTTCATTCGCTTGCGTTTGCCCGATTTGGGCATTATTTTGCCCGTTATGGGCATGAATCCCCGTCCTCGCGTCAGTGAAGCCGCAGCGCTCTACGCCAGCACCAATCTGGCGGATGCGCTGTTCACCACCACCCAGCAGCGCGTGCTGGGTTGCCTGTTCGGCGAACCGGGACGCACCTTCTCCATCAGCGAATTGATCCAGACCACCGGCGCCGGCAGCGGCGCGGTGCAGCGCGAAGTCGCCCGCCTCGCCGGAAGTGGCCTGCTGTTGATGGCGCCGCTGGGCAACCAGAAGCGTTACCGCGCCAATCCCGACGCCCCGATCCACGACGAGCTGGCGGCCATCGTGCGCAAGACGTTCGGGCTGGCCGCCCCGCTGCGCGAAGCGCTGGCGCCGCTGGCAGACCGGCTGCACATGGCATTCGTCTATGGCTCCGTCGCCAAGGGCAGCGACACCGCCAGCAGCGATATCGACCTGATGCTGGTGAGCGACGATCTGACGTATCCGGAGGTCATGACCGCATTGCATCCGGTGATCGAACGCCTGGGCCGCGAAATCAACCCCACCCTCTACACCCCCGCCGACCTGCGTAAGCGCATTGCAGCGGGGAACAGCTTCATCACCCGCGTGCTGGCGGAGCCAAACACCTGGCTGGTGGGCAGCGAAAACGCCATCGCAGCGCTGCAAGACCGGCAATGAAGCCCAGAGGCCCCGTGATTACTACAATTCATGCAATGACCGTCGCAGGAGCGCGCACATGGTGAAGGCCCAGGACATCATCAAACAGGCGCTTGCCCTGGATCCATCCAGGCGATTCGAGGTGGTGGAAGAAATCCTGCACAGCCTGGATCAGCCCGATCCCGCAATCGATGCCATCTGGCAGCAAGAGGCGGAGAGGCGGCTGGCGGCCCATCGCGCCGGGCAGGTGCAGGGCGTTCCCGCCGAAGACATCTTCGGTTCCTTTTGATGTCCTCACCGGGCATGCGGCTGGTCTTCGCACCGGAGGCGCGCCACGAGTTTGTTGCCGCCGAGCGCTACTACAACCAGCAGGTTGCGGGCCTTGGGGGCGCATGGCGCGACGACGTGCTGACCGCCCTGCGTCGTATCCGCCGCTGGCCGCTGGCCTGCCCGGTGGAACACGGGGACATCCGGCGGCTGACCCTGAGCCGGTTTCCATACAAGCTGCTCTACGCCGTGGAACCTGACCACCTCTACATCATCGCCATCGCGCACCACCACCGGCAGCCCGAGTATTGGACGCGGCGCGGTTTGCGCGTGCAGGACGCGGATTGAATGGCCACGTGGTGGCCTGTGTGGAGCGTGAGCAAAACGCAATCGCGGTGTGCGAGCACACCGCAGCCGCATCCAATGAACCCCGGAATGACGCCAGATGTCGCATGACGCGCTGAAGCACTACCTCTCCGCCATAGAACAGGCGCTCAAGGCCGGCAACGCGACCGAACATACCCATCGGCCAGCGTTGAAAGCCCTCATCGAGGCGCTGGGCGGCACAGACGTACGAGCCACCAACGAGCCCAAGCAGATCGCTTGCGGTGCACCGGATTTCATCGTGACACGCGGCGTGGTGCCGCTGGGATACATCGAAGCCAAGGACGTCGGCATCGACCTCGCGAAGACCGAAAAGTCGGAACAGCTGGGCCGCTACCGCGAATCGCTAGGCAACCTGGTCCTGACCGATTACCTGGAATTCCGCTGGTATCTGGACGGCGAGCTGCGCCTGACCGCCAGCCTGCCCCGCCCCGACAGGAACGGCCGCATCCGCTGGAATGCGGACGACGCCTCGGAAGTGGCGCAATTGCTCGGCCAGTTCATCGCCGCCGACATCCCGCTGAAGGCCACGCCGCAGGATCTGGCCACGCGCATGGCCGGCATGGGCAAACTGATCCGCGGCCTCATCGAACAGACGTTCAAATCCGAAGGCGACAAGGGCGAACTGCACGGCCAGTTCGAGGCGTTCCGAAAGGTGCTGATCGAATCGCTGACCGCGCCGCAGTTCGCGGACATGTACGCGCAGACCCTGTGCTACGGCCTGTTCGCGGCGCGCTGCAACGCGCCCGCGCAGGGCTTTACCCGGCAGAAGGCAGCCAGCGCCCTGCCCAAGACCAATCCATTCCTGCGCAAGCTGTTCAACACCATCGCGGGGCCGGACCTGGACGAACGCATCGCGTGGGCGGTGGACCAGTTGGCGGAACTACTGGCGCGGGCCGACATGGCGGCGATCCTGGCCGACTTCGGAAAACGCACCCGGCAGGAAGACCCGGTGGTGCATTTCTATGAAACCTTCCTCGCTGCATACGACCCGAAGATGCGCGAGGCACGCGGCGTGTACTACACGCCGGAACCCGTGGTGGGCTACATCGTGCGAAGCATCGACGCCATCCTGCGGCGCGATTTCGGCATGCCGGAAGGCCTTGCCCACGCCAAGAAGATCAAGCTGAAGCGCCCCAAGACGCAGGGCAAGGGGGAGGAAACCTACGAGACCCACCGCCTGCAGATCCTGGACCCGGCCACTGGCACCGGCACCTTCCTGTATGCGGTGATCGCAAAAATCCGTGAGCAGTTCGACGGCAATGCCGGCGCATGGCCGGGTTATGTGGCCGAACACCTGCTGCCGCGCCTGTTCGGCTTCGAGCTGTTGATGGCGCCCTACGCGGTGGCCCACATGAAGCTTGGCCTGGAGCTGGAACAAAGCGGCTACGACTTCGCCAGTGACGAGCGCCTGGGCGTGTTCCTGACCAACACCCTGGAGGAAGCGCACGAGCTCACCGGCCTGCCGCTGTTCACCCAGTGGCTGGCGGAAGAGTCGCGCGCGGCAGCCAGCATCAAGCGCGACGCGCCGGTGATGGTGGTACTGGGCAATCCGCCGTATTCGGGGCATTCGTCCAACAAGGGCGAATGGATCGAAGAATTGATGCAGGACTACAAGCAAAGTCCAGAGCTCAAGAAGCCTGCGCAAGCCAAGTGGCTGTCGGACGACTACGTGAAGTTCATCCGCTTTGCGCAGTGGCGCATCGAGCAGACCGGCCACGGCGTGCTGGGCTTCGTCACCAACCACGGCTACCTGGACAATCCAACCTTCATGGACATGCGGCGCAGCCTGCTGCGCGAGTTTGATGAGCTCTATCTGCTGGACTTACATGGCAGCAGCAAGAAAAAGGAAACAACCCCGGACGGCGGCAAGGACGAAAATGTGTTCGACATCCAGCAGGGTGTCGCCATCGGGATTTTCGTTCGACGCGAGAACACCGTTCGCGACGCGGAACATCTGGCCAAGGTATTCCATGCCGATGCGTTTGGCCTGCGCCGAGAAAAGTATTCGCTACTGGACAGGTCCGATGTTTGCAAAACCGAATGGCGCGCAGTTCGCCCGGCGGCCCCGACCTATCTGTTCTTGGCGCAAGATGCGGGACTACTGAAGGAATATGAATCAGGTTGGTCGCTACGCGATGTGTTCTCGCCAAATGGCGACCCGGCTCCGGGTATTGTCACCACGCACGATGAGTTCGCCATCTCATGGAATGCCGAGGAAGCAGCCGACAAGGTCGAACGCCTGCTGGCAACAGCGACTGAAGCCGAAGCCCGCGAACAGTTCAAACTTTGTTCGACCACGCAATGGAACTATGCACGCGCAAAAGCCGAGCTGGCCGACAACGCATGGCGTGAAAGGATCGTACCGATTCTGTACCGCCCTTTCGATGTCAGGTGGACGGTCTATGACCGCAATGTCGCGGTGCATCGACGTGAGCGACTGTCGGAACATATGCTTGGCGGCCGCAACTATTCGCTCATCACAGCTCGCTCAAACAAGTCCAGCAGCGTTGACCATTTTTTTATGACGACGATGCTGCAAGAAACAAAGTGCGGGGAGCGAACAACTCAATCTCAGGGTTTCCCTCTCTGGCTTAATCCGGTGGATGCCCCAGTCGATCTACTCGACTCCGCGCCTAGCGAAAAACGCGCCAACCTGGCGCCCGAGTTCGTCACTGCCTTGACCGAGGCCATCGGCGCGACGCCTTCGCCCGAAGACACGCTGGCATACATCTACGCCGTGCTTTACGCCCCCAGCTATCGCGCGCGCTACGCCGACTTCCTCAAGCGCGATTTCCCGCGCATTCCGTTGACCACGCACCGCGCCTTGTTCGACGCACTGGTCGGCATTGGCCGGGAACTCATTGCCCTGCACGTGATGGACACGGTGCCGCCGCGCATCACCACCTTCGACGTGCCGGGCGACAACACCGTGGACAAGGTGCGCTGGGCGCCGGACGCCGAAGGCGCGACGGGGCGCGTGTACATCAACGCCGAACAATGCTTCGGCAAGGTGCCGGCTGCGGTCTGGAACATGCACATCGGCGGCTACCGGGTGGCCGAGAAGTGGCTCAAGGACCGCAAGGGCCGGCCGCTGACGTACGACGACCTGACCCACTACCAATCGGTGATCGCCGCGCTGGCGCGCACGTTGGAATTGCAAGAGTCCATCGATGCGGCCATCCATGACGCCGGCGGTTGGCCGCTGACGTAAGGCCTAGAATCCGCCCATGCTCAAGATCGACACCCACGCCCACTACCTGCCGCGCGACTGGCCGGATCTCGCCGGCAAGTACGGCGACAACCGCTTCCCGGTAATCCACCACGGCGACGACGGCCGCCACCGCATCTACAAGGACGGCAAGTTCTTCCGCGAGATCTGGCCGAAGACCTGGGACCCGCAGATCCGCATCGACGACTACGCCGGCTTCGGCGTGCAGGTGCAAGTGCTGTCCACGGTGCCGGTGATGTTCAGCTACTGGGCCAAGGCGCACCAGGCGCTGGAGCTGCACAAGTCGCTCAACGACCACATGGCGCAGACCTGCCGTGACTTCCCGCGCCATTACGCGGGCATCGGCACGGTGCCGCTGCAATCGCCCGCGCTCGCGGTGCGCGAGCTGGAGCGCTGCATGGACGAGCTGGGCCTGCAGGGCGTGCAGATCGGCTCGCACATCGGCGACTGGAACCTCGATGCGCCGGAGCTGTTCGAGTTCTTCGAGGCGGCCAGTGACCTGGGCGCGGCGATCCTGGTGCACCCCTGGGACATGATGGGCGCCGAGTCGATGCCGAAATACTGGCTGCCGTGGCTGGTGGGCATGCCCGCCGAGCAGTCGCGCGCCGCCTGCTGCCTGGTGTTCGGCGGCGTGCTGGAGCGCCTGCCGAAGCTGCGCGTGGCGCTGGCCCACGGCGGCGGCAGTTTCCCCTACACCATCGGCCGCATCGAGCACGGCTTCAACATGCGGCCAGATCTGGTCGCCACCGACAACTTCCGCAACCCGCGCGAGTATCTGAAGCGGCTGTATTTCGATTCCTGGGTCGCCGACGATGCGGCGCTGCGCTACCTGCTCGACGCCTGCGGCAGCGAACGGGTGATGCTGGGCACCGACTATCCGTTCCCGCTGGGCGAGCAGGTGCCCGGCGCAGGCATCGAGCGGCTCGGCCTGGCCGAAGGCGAGCGCGCGCGCCTTTACCACGGCACCGCGCTGGAATGGCTTGGGCTGTCCGCATCCAGATTCGCATGACCCTTCAACCGTCATTCCCGCGAGAGCGGGAATGACGATGAGAGAAACGATGACTGACCTGAACTCCGACGCCCGCGCCGCCGCCCTCGACGCCGCCGATCCGCTGCGCCACTTCCGCGACGAGTTCCACCTGCCGCTGCACGACGGTGCGCCGCAGGCCTATTTCGTAGGCAACTCGCTGGGCCTGCAGCCGAAGGGCGCCCGCGCCCACGTCGAGGAAGTACTGGACAAATGGGCGCGCGAGGCGGTGGAGGGCCATTTCACCGGCAGCGCGCAGTGGATGCCCTACCACGAGCTGGTCCGCGACCCGCTGGCCCGCGTGGTCGGCGCCCAGCCGCAGGAAGTGGTGGCGATGAACTCGCTGACCGCCAACCTGCACTTCATGCTGGTCAGCTTCTACCGCCCCACCCGCGAACGCCCGATGCTGCTGATGGAGGCCGGCGCGTTCCCGTCCGACCGCTACGCGCTGGAATCGCAGGTGCGTTTCCATGGCTTCGACCCGGCAGAGGCGCTGGTCGAAGTCGAACCGGACAACGCCGACGGCACCTTCTCGATGGCCGCCATCGAACGCGCCATCGCCGAACACGGCCCGCGTCTGGCCACCATCGTCTGGCCGGGCGTGCAGTACCGCACCGGGCAGGCGTTCGACCTGAAGGAAATCGCACGACTGGGGCACGCGGCCGGCGCCGAGGTCGGCTTCGACCTGGCCCACGCGGCCG
Organism: Thermomonas sp. LB-4; assembly: GCF_036409385.1. NCBI lineage: Bacteria > Pseudomonadati > Pseudomonadota > Gammaproteobacteria > Lysobacterales > Lysobacteraceae > Thermomonas > Thermomonas sp. LB-4. Next base: position 251,491 of record NZ_JAXOFT010000001.1, read on the forward strand.
GCAATCTGCCGCTGCAGCTGCACGACGCCGATGCCGACTTCGCGGTCTGGTGCCACTACAAATACATGAATGCAGGGCCGGGCGCGGTGGCGGGCTGCTTTGTCCACGAACGCCATGCCCATAGCGACCGACCGCGCTTCGCCGGCTGGTGGGGCAATGACGCATCCGTGCGCTTCAGGATGGGTCCTGATTTCTCGCCCACGCCGGGGGCGGACGGCTGGCAACTGTCCAACCCGCCGATCCTCGGGCTGGCGCCGCTGCGCGCCTCGCTGGCGCAGTTCGACCGGGCCACCTTGCCGGCGCTGCGGGCGAAGTCGGAACGGCTGACCGGCTACCTCGAACAACTGATCGACGCCGACCTGCGCGACGTGCTGCAGGTGGCGACGCCGCGCGACCCCGCGCAGCGCGGCTGCCAGCTCTCCATCCGCGTCACCGGCGGCCGTGCGTGCGGCCGTGAGCTGTTCGACTTCCTCGCCGCGCGCGGCGTGCTGGGCGACTGGCGCGAACCGGACGTGATCCGCATCTCGCCGGTGCCTCTGTACAACAGCTTCGCCGACGTGCTGCGCTTCGCGCGGACCGTGAAGGAGTGGCGGGATGGGCGTTGAGCGCGACATCACCATCATCGGCGGCGGCCTGGCCGGCGCCCTGCTCGCCATCCTGCTGGCCCGCCGCGGCTGGTCGGTGGACGTGTTCGAACGGCGCGGAGACCCGCGTGCCGTGGGGTATGCCGGCGGCCGCTCGATCAACCTCGCCTTGGCCGAGCGCGGCCTGCACGCGCTGCGCCAGGCCGGCGCAGACGACGCGGTGCTGCAGCAGGCGGTGATGATGCGCGGGCGCTTCGTGCACCCACTGCACGGCGAACCGGGCCTGCAACGCTACGGCCGCGACGATTCGGAAGTGATCTGGTCGATCAACCGCGGCGAGCTGAACATCGTGCTGCTGACCATCGCCGAATCCCACGGCGCGCGCCTGCATTTCGACCACGCGCTGGAGCGAGTGGACTTCATCGACCGCCTCGCCACCTTCCGCCACCACGAGCAGCAGGTGAAGCGGCCGTTCCAAACGCTGGTCGGCGCGGACGGCGCCGGCTCCACCCTGCGTTCGGAGATGGCGAAGGTGCAGCCGCTGGGCGAGCGCACCGAATGGCTGGACCATGGCTACAAGGAGCTGGAAATCCCGCCGGCTGCCGACGGCGGCTTCCGCATCGAACCCAACGCGCTGCACATCTGGCCGCGCGGCCACTACATGTGCATCGCCCTGCCCAACGACGAACGCACCTTCACCGTCACCCTGTTCATGCCGCACGCAGGCCGCTACCCCAGCTTCGAACAGGTGCAAAGCGGCGACGAGGCGCTGGCGCTGTTCCAGGCGCAGTTCCCCGATACGCTGCCATTGATCCCGGCGCTGCGCCGCGACTACGAGGCCAACCCGGTCGGCAACCTCGCCACCCTGTATCTCGACCGCTGGCACCTGGGCGGCCACGCGGTGCTGCTGGGCGACGCCGCGCACGCGATGGTGCCGTTCCACGGCCAGGGCATGAACTGCGCGTTCGAAGACTGCGTGGCGCTGGCCGAACAGCTGGAACGCGCGCCTTCCCTGGACGCGGCGTTCGCCGCGTTCGAAGCCGAGCGCAAGCCGAACGCCGAGGCGATCCAGCAGATGGCGCTGGAGAACTACATCGAGATGCGCGACAAGGTGGACGACGCGGACTTCCTGCTCCAGCGCCAGCTCGAACTGGCCCTGCAGGAACGCCACCCGGGCCGCTTCGTGCCGCATTACGCGATGGTCACGTTCATGCGCATCCCCTATTCCACCGCCCTGCAGCGCAGCGAGGTGCAGCGCGGCATCCTGGTCGAGGCGACACGCGGGCTGGCGTCGCTTGAGGGCGTGGATTGGGGCGCGGTGGACGCAGCGGTGGCAGCCAAGCTCGCGCCCTTGTAGGAGCACACGGAACGGGCGCGAACGCGACGCGGAAAGCCTCGCGCCCCTGCGGTGCGCTCATACAGGACTCCACACGCGCGCAAATTCCGTTTTCCCCAAGCACCTGGAGGCGCACGGAACGGGCGCGAACGCGTTTGCCAGACGATGCGAAGCGCCTCGCGTCACTGCGGGGCGCTTCTACAATGACGCCATGGCCGCCTCCTTCCTTTTCTACGACCTCGAAACCTTCGGCACCGACCCGCGCCGCAGCCGCATCGCGCAGTTTGCCGCGATACGCACCGACCTCGACCTGAACGAGATCGACGCGCCGGTCGACATCCTCGTGCGGCCCGCCGAAGACCTGCTGCCCTCGCCCGGCGCCAGCATGGTTACGGGGCTGGCGCCGCAGGCCCTGCTGCGAGACGGCGTCAACGAAGCCGCGGCGTTCGCCCGCATCGCCGACGAAATGGGCCAACCCGGCACCTGCAGCGTCGGCTACAACTCACTGCGCTTCGACGACGAGTTCGTCCGCTACGGCCTGTACCGCAACTTCTTCGATCCCTACGAGCGCGAATGGCGCGGTGGCAATTCGCGCTGGGACCTGCTCGACGCCCTGCGGCTGATGCACGCGCTGCGACCGGACGGCATCACCTGGCGGCAGCGCGAGGACGGCAACGGCACCAGCTTCCGGCTCGAACACCTGGCGGAGGACAACGGCCTGCGCGAGGGCATGGCGCACGAGGCCCTGAGCGACGTGCGCGCACTGATCGGCGTGGCGCGCCGCTTCAAGCAGGCGCAGCCGCGGCTGTGGGATTACGCCCTGCGCCTGCGCGACAAGCGCTTTGCCGCCTCGCTGCTGGACACGATGGCGATGTCGCCGCTGCTGCACGTATCGCAGCGCTACCCCGCTTCGCGCCTGTGCGCCGCGCCCGTGCTGCCGTTGGCGCGCCATCCGCAGATCGATTCGCGGGTGGTGGTGTTCGACCTCGAGGCCGACCCGGAGCCGCTGCTGGCGCTGGATGCGGAGGCCATCGCCGCGCGCCTGTACGTCCGCCAGGAAGACCTGCCCGAAGGCGAGCAGCGGATTCCGCTGAAGGAAGTGCATACCAACAAATGCCCGGCGCTGGTGCGCTGGGACCACTTGCGACCGGACGACTTCGCCCGGCTGGGCGTCGACGTGGAACTGGCCGAAGCGCGCGCACAGCGCCTGCGCGCCGCCGGCCCCGCGTTGGCGGAGAAAATCCGCCGCGTGTACGCGCGCGAGCGGCCGGCCGCGCCGGTCGACCCCGATGCCGCGCTGTACGACGGGTTCCTCGGCGATGGCGACAAGCGCCGGTTCGCGCAGCTGCGCGGGACGCCGCCGCAGCTGCTGGGCCGCACCGGTTTTGCTTTCCGCGACCCGCGCCTGCCCGAGCTGCTGTTCCGCTACCGGGCGCGCAACTGGCCGGAAACCCTGCTGCCGGAGGAACGCAGTGCGTGGGACGCCTACCGCCGACGCCGGCTGCTGACCGACGCCGGCCTTTCGGAGTTGACCCTGGCGCAGTACCGCGAGGACATCGCCCGCCTGCGCGAGGCGCACCCCGATGCCCCCGAGCGCCTGGCGCTGCTGGACCAGCTGTCGGCCTGGGGCGAGGGGCTCGCCGCCGGACTTGGCGCGTGACCGCTACACTGGCGCAGTCCTTTCGGAGACGCACCGTGTCGAAGAAGCTGAAGTGGATCCTGGTCATCGCCATCGGCCTGCTGCTGGCCCTGTTCGCCTACGCGGTGGCGGGCCCCTATCTGGCCGTCAACGGCATCCGCAACCTTGTCGCCAACAAACAGTACGGCGAGCTCTGGCGCTTCGTCGACTTCGAGCGCCTGCGCGAAGACCTGCGCCCGCAGGTGCAGGAACGGATAGCCCGCGGCATCCTCGGGCATGTCGGATCAAGCCAGACCGGCAAGACCGTCGGCGAGATCACCGCGATGGTCGCGCAACCTGCGATCGACGCCATGGTCTCCCCGCAGGGCATCGCCACCCTGCTCAGCGGCAGCGCGCTGGCGCGGGGCATGGCCGGCAAGGTGGGGCCTGATGGGAAGGCGCGGGTGGTGGACCCGCTGGAAGGCGCGAAGACCCGGTTCGAGTCGGCCTCGCTGTTCACCGCCACCGTGTCGAATGCCGAAGGAAAGCCGGTGGTGTTCGAGTTCCACCGCGATGGGCTCTCGTGGAGGCTGGCGGGCCTGCGGCTGCCCGAATAACGGGCGCCACCCGGCCCCTCGCTTCAGCCGGCGCGCTCGCGCGTGCCATCGGACCCTTGCATCGCCGCAGCGCCCTCGCGACGGGAAGAACGCGGGCGGGCGTCGGCAAGACTGGCCAGCATCAGCCCCGCCAGCGCGCCGCTCGTCGCCATCAATGCAAGCGTGCGCAGGGGATAGTCCGCCCAGGAGTGCGCCAGCACGGCGCAGATGGCGGCAAAGCAGCCGGCCGCCAGCGCGGCGCTGCGGCCTTCGCTGCGGACCAGTCGCCAGGCGCAAACCGCCAGCAGCCCCAGCACCAGCGCCAGCACAGCCATGCCGGCCCAGCCGGTCGCCAGCCACCACTGCGCATATTCGTTGTGTGCATGGTTCACATAGCTGGCCAACTGGAGCTGCGGTGGCGCCGCCTGCGCGAAAACCGGGACGAAAGCGCCGATACCCGCGCCCAATGGCGCCTGGGCCTGGCCGGCCTTGAGCGTGGCGGCCGCCATGAGGTGGCGCAACTCCTCCGCCTGGTCGACCGCCATCCAGCCCATTGCCGCCCGCACCCCCACCACGGCCAGTACCGCCACCCCCGCCGCCAGCAGCGCGGAGCGGCGGCTACGGCCGATCTCGCGCAGCCGCAACATCCCGGTCGACCACAGGGCCAGCGCCAACGCCGGCAGCGCGATCGCCATGCCGGCCCGCGAGGTGGACAGCGGCACCATCAAGAGGAAGAACCCCGCCAGACCCAGATACCACCAGTGGCGATGCGGGTGGGCCTGCCCGCGCCGCGCACGCAGCCGGGCTTCCGCCGCCAGCCCCACTGCCAGCACCATGCCTATGATGCAGGCGGTCGCCTGGTGGTTGGTATTGGCCAGCAGGCCGCCGAAACCGGCATCGAAATCCTGATACAGGTGCAGGGCGCTATCGCGCGGCAGTCCCGCCTGGAAGAAGGCGAACAGCACGTTGGTGGCCAATAGCAGGACGATGGCCTGCAGCAGGTGCCGACGCTGCGGCATTCCCAGCCCCGCCGCGGCCAGGAATACGGCCACCGCCGGCAGCAGCGCCCACAGCCCCTGCTCGGTCGCGAACGGTGCCAGGCTCCAGTACGGCGCGGCCTCGACCCCGGCACTGGCCAGATCCGCACGCAGTGATTGGCGCGCCGGGGAAATGGCGACATCGACCGGCAGCAACTGCAGGATCGGCAACAGCAGCACCAAGGCTGCAGCAGCCACCCCCCAGCCAACGGGGCCGGACACGCCGTCTTCGACGAGCACTACGACCGCCAGCAATAGCACCGGCATCATGCGTAGCAGGCATGCGCGCGCAACCACATAGAATTCACAGGCCGCGGGACTGGCCCCTTGTTCCCCATTCATGCGGCCGGGAAACGGGCGATGCGCACCTACGAAAAAGCCGGCGCAAGGCCGGCTTTCCGATCTGAACCTGGTGGGCGGTGCAGGGTTCGAACCTGCGACCCTTGCCGTGTGAAGGCAATGCTCTACCGCTGAGCTAACCGCCCGAAGGAGCCGCGCATTCTACATGAACGCGGCCGTTAGGCAATAGCCCGCGCAGTCCGACGAACCACGGCGGACGCATCGCTCCAAGCGGACGTCGTCGAACCGGCCTGCAGCGCCACCGCGCGCGTCGCGCGGATCACGCCGCCACCGAATCCACGCCCGCGGGGGCCTCGGTCCGCACCACCGGTGCGCCAGGCACGACGGCGGTGCCGTCGTCCTCCGCCACCGCCATGAGGTGCACGCCAACGTTCAAGCGCTTGGCCTGCCGCTTCGCGGCGGCGGCCTGCTTCGCCACTTCCTCGGCCGTGGCGAAGCGCCCCGGCGCCGCCGGGGCCACGCCGATGGTCAGCGTCGTCAACGGAAAAGTGGCGTATCGCCCGGCGCGATCCTCCCCTTCCAGCACCCCGCGGGCAAGATCGCTCGGATCGAACAGGGCATGGCTTGCGGCATTGAACTCGGCGACCATGCCGGCGCAGCGGCGCTCCCAGTCGTCGCTCTGGAACAGCACCACGAAATCGTCGCCGCCGACGTGGCCGACGAAATCCCAGCGCGGCTCCGCATGTCGGACCAGCGTGTTGGCCACCAGCCGGATCATGCGGTCGCCGCGAAAATAGCCGTACTGGTCGCTGTACGGCTTGAAGTGGTTGAGATCGCAGTACGCTGCCATGAACGGCTGCCCAGCGTCGAGCAATCGGGAGATGTGTTCGGCGATCGGGATGTTGCCGGGCAACAGGGTCAGCGGATTGGCGTACCGGGCGGCCTCGATCCGCAGCTCCGTCACCCGCCGGACCAGCGCCTCCCCCGTGCCCACCCCGGCATAACGCCCGTCGCGGGTGATGATGAAGCCATCGGCCAGGTAGCGCTGGTCTTCGCCCAGCAGGATCTCCGACATCGCATCGATGCTCTGCGAAACGTCGGCCATGATCGGCGAGGGATGCATCAGCTGGATGCAGGGCTTGCGGCCCAGCAGTTCGCGCGCGAACGGCATCGCCATCCGCTCGTTGAAGACACGGCGGTTGATCAAGCCCTGCGGGAAGCCATCGTGATCGACGACCGGAAGCGCCGGCAGGTGCGGGTGCTGGCGGAACATCAGCTCGGCTTCGAAATTGCTTGCCTGCTCGTTGATAGAAGGCGCTTCGACCAGCAGGTGGGCGGCGGTCACCCGGGGGAACGCGTGGCGCTGTCCGTTGACCGGCCACACCGGCAATTTTTCGCTGGAGGCCTGCAGCGCCTCCCCGGCCACGGTCTCGGCCACCGTTGGCTGCGGGCGCCCCAGCAGGAAACCCTGCGCGTAACGGATGCCGAGATCCTGGATGATCGCCAAGTCCTGGATGCGTTCGACGCCTTCGGCAATCAGGTCAGTGCCCAGGCTGTCCGCCACCTGCACCAGCGCCCGCACGATGCTGAGGCGGCCGGGGCTCTGGGCGATGTCGTGCACGAGATAGCGGTCGATCTTGACGTAATCGGGCCCCAACTCGTGCCAAAGCTCGAAGTTGGAATGGCCATTGCCGAAATCGTCCAACGCGATCTGCACGCCGGCCGCACGCAGGTAGCCCAGCGCATCGGCAAGGCGGCCGACGTCCTCGACGATGTCGCGCTCGGTGATCTCGATGACGAACCGGCTGAGGTCCTGCCCGGCCGCCTGCAGGCTGCGCAGGACCTGCTGCGGACGCAGGTCGCCCTGCAGGATCGCGTGCGCGCTCAGGTTGACCAGCAGCCGCCCCCCACGGGCGAAGTCGAACGCCTGCGCCAGCGTGCTGGCGGCGTGGGTTTCCAGTTCGCCCAGTCGACCCGCGCGGCGTGCGTGGTCCAGCAGGCGCAGCGGCGGCAGCTCCGCCTGCGCATGGCGCATCAGGCCCTTGTGCGCCACCACCTTGCGATCTTCCAGCCTGACGATGGGCTGGAACAGGGCGCGCAGCCCACCTGGCCGCAGGGCGGCGGCGAGCAGCGCATCGGACAGATCAGGCAGCGGGACAGCGCACATGCCGGGAATGTTGTGAGCGGGCGATGACAACTTCGTGTCACCGCGCCCGCCATCGCCGGCAGGCGGCCGCCCGGATCAGGTCGCCGGGTCGTACCGCTCCAGCGCCAGCGCCGCGATGACCTCGTCCGCAAGCGCCGCCACATCGGCCTCCAGCGTATGCAGGTGCAGTTCCGGCGCCTGCGGAGGCTCGTAGGGCGAATCGATGCCGGTGAAGTTGCGCAGCTCGCCGCGGCGCGCCTTGGCGTACAGGCCCTTGACGTCGCGGCGCTCCGCTTCGGCCAGCGGGGTATCGACGAACACCTCCAGGAACTCGCCGGGTTCGAACAGCGCGCGGGCCATCTCGCGTTCGGCGCGGAACGGACTGATGAAGCTGACCAGCACGATCAGTCCGGCATCGGTCATCAACCGGGCCACCTCGGCGACGCGGCGGATGTTCTCCACCCGGTCCTCGGCGGTGAAGCCGAGGTCCTTGTTGAGGCCATGGCGGACGTTGTCGCCGTCCAGGAGATAGGTGTGCCGTCCCTGCGCCAGCAGCTTCTTCTCAACCAGGTTGGCGATGGTGGACTTGCCGGCGCCGGACAGGCCAGTGAACCACAGGCAGCGCGGCGCCTGGTGCTTGACCGCGGCGCGCGCTGCCTTGTCCACGTCGAGGTGTTGCCAGTGGATGTTGCCGGCGCGACGCAGCGCGAAATCCAGCGTGCCGGCGGCAACGGTGGCATTGCTCTGCCGGTCGATCAGGATGAAGCCACCCAGCGCGCGGTCTTCGGCGTAGGCGGCGAACGGCACCGGCTGGTCCAGGTGCAGGTTGCAGTAGCCGACCTCGTTCAGCTCGAGGTGCTTTGCGGCCAGCTGGTCCTGGGTGTTGACGTCCACCTTGTGCTTGATCTCGGTGACCGAGGCGCCGACGGTGCGGCTGCCGATCTGCAGCAGGTACGGACGTCCCGGCAGCAGCCGCGCATCGCCCATCCACAGCAGGTGGGCGGCGAACTGGTCGGCCACCTCCGGCGGGTTGGCGGCGCTGGCGACCACGTCGCCGCGGCTGACGTCGATCTCGTCGCTAAGGGTCAGGGTGACCGCCTGCCCTGCACCCGCTTCCGGCAACTCGCCGTCGGCGGTGACGATGGCCGCGATCCGCGAACGCCGCCCGGATGGCAGCACCACGATGTCGTCGCCCGGCCTGACCGTGCCCGCCGCGATGGTGCCGGCGAAGCCGCGAAAATCCTGGTTCGGCCGGCACACCCACTGCACCGGCATCCGCAGCGCGGATCCGCCGGCTGCGCGCGCCAGCGGCACCGTTTCCAGCAGCTCCAGCAGGGCCGGGCCGCCATGCCACGGCATGTTGCGCGAGCGCGCGACCATGTTGTCGCCGCGCAGCGCCGACAGCGGGACGCAGTCGACATGGGCGATGCCCAGCTGCGCCGCCAGTGCGCGGTACTCAGTGGCGATCCGGTCGAACACGGCCTGGTCGAATCCGACCAGGTCCATCTTGTTGACCGCCAGCAGCACCCGGTCGATGCCCAGCAGCTTCACGATGTAGCTGTGGCGGCGGGTCTGGGTGAGCAGGCCCTTGCGGGCGTCCACCAGGACCACCGCCACGTCGGCGGTGGAGGCGCCGGTGGCCATGTTGCGTGTGTACTGCTCGTGGCCGGGGCAGTCGGCGACGATGAACTTGCGTCGCTCGGTATCGAAGAAGCGGTAGGCCACGTCGATGGTGATGCCCTGTTCGCGCTCCGCGGCCAGGCCATCGACGAGCAGGGCGAAATCGATTTCGTCCCCTTGCGTGCCGTGCCTGCGGCTGTCCGCTTCCAGCGCGCTGACCTGGTCGTCCAGCAGCAGCCGGGTGTCGTGGAGCAGCCGCCCGATCAGCGTGCTCTTGCCGTCGTCCACGCTGCCGCAGGTGATGAAACGCAGCAGGTCCTTGGTTTCGTGCTTCCGCAGGTAGGCGGCTACCTGCGCAGCGGCGTCGTCGTCCATGCGCATCAGAAGTAGCCCTCCTGCTTCTTCTTCTCCATCGAGGCGGACGGGTCGTGATCGATGACCCGGCCCTGCCGCTCCGAGGTGGTGGCCACCAGCATTTCGGCGATGATCTTCTCCAGCGTGTCGGCCTCGGACTCGATCGCGCCGGTCAGCGGGTAGCAGCCCAGGGTGCGGAAGCGCACGCGCCGCATGGCCGGCACTTCGCCCTCGCGCAGCGGCAGGCGCTCGTCGTCAACCATGATCAGCGCGCCGTCGCGCTCCACCACGGGACGCTCGGCGGCGAAATACAGGGAAGGCACCGGGATCCTCTCGCGGTAGATGTAGAGCCAGATGTCCAGTTCGGTCCAGTTGGACAGCGGGAACGCACGCACCGACTCGCCCCTGTGGATGCGCGCGTTGTAGAGATTCCACAGCTCCGGGCGCTGGTTCTTAGGGTCCCAGCGGTGCTGCGCGTTGCGGAAGCTGAAGATGCGCTCCTTGGCGCGCGACTTTTCCTCGTCGCGGCGGGCACCGCCGATGGCGGCATCGAAGCCGAACCGGTCCAGCGCCTGCTTCAGCGCCTGCGTCTTCATCACGTCGGTGTGCACGGTGGCGCCGTGGCTGACCGGACCGATGCCCTGTGCCAGCCCGTCGGGATTGGTGTGCACGTGCAGGGTGACGCCGGTCTCGGCGGCGCGGCGGTCGCGGAAGTCGATCATTTCGCGGAACTTCCACGTGGTGTCGACGTGCAGCAGCGGGATCGGCGGGCGCGCCGGATGGAACGCCTTCAGCAGCAGGTGCAACAGCACCGAACTGTCCTTGCCGACCGAATACAGCAACACGGGGTTGCGGAACCCGGCGGCGACTTCGCGGAGGATGTGGATGCTTTCGGCTTCCAGCCGGTCGAGGTGGGACAAGGCTGCGTTCAAGGCTGTGTTGCTGCGTCAACGAAGGCGCACAGCGTATCAGCTGGCCTTGCTGTCCCGGAGCCGCGCGATATTCGCAGGCGGCATGAAGGCATCGCTGCGCGCTTGCTGCCAGAACTCGCGGAACACCGCATGTTCCGGCAGGCGTCCGCCCAGCAGTTCGCCCGGCTGGAGGTAGCGGTACAGCGCCGACAGCGAGCGCACCTCGACCTGGGAAACGCGGCGCAGGATGTGTTCCGGCCCCAGCTGGTCCGGATGCCCCAGGCCGGCCGCGCACAGCAGGTCGCGGAGCGCGCGCAGGGTGTTGGCATGGAAGGTGGCGACCCGCACCGATTTGTCGGCCACGTCCAGGTGCTTCCAGCGCGCCGGGTCCTGGGTGGCGATGCCGGTGGGGCAGCGGTTGGTGTGGCAGCTCAGCGACTGGATGCAGCCCAGCGCGAACATGTAGCCGCGCGCGGCGTTGCACCAATCTGCGCCCATCGCCAGCGCGCGGGCGATGTCGAAGGCGCTGACGATCTTGCCGGCGGCGCCGATCTTGATCCTGTCGCGCAGGCCCAGCCCGACCAGGGTGTTGTGCACCAGCATCAGGCCCTCGTGCATGGGCACGCCGACATGGTCGACAAACTCCGCCGGCGCCGCGCCCGTGCCGCCCTCGGCACCGTCGACGACGATGAAGTCCGGCAGCAGCTCGGGGTTGGCCTCGGCCTGCTCCTGCATGGCCTTGGCGATTCCGAACCACTCCCACGGGTGGCCGATGGCCAGCTTGAAGCCCACCGGCTTGCCGCCCGACAGCGTGCGCAGCCGCGCCACGAACTGCAGCAGGCCCAGCGGCGTGGAGAACGCCGAGTGCGCCGCCGGCGACACGCAGTCCTGCCCCATCGGCACCCCGCGGGTGGCCGCGATCTCGGCGCTCAGCTTGGCCGCCGGCAACATGCCGCCGTGGCCGGGCTTGGCGCCCTGCGACAGCTTCACCTCGATCATCTTCACCTGCGGATCGACGGCCTGCGCGGCGAAACGCTCCTCGCTGAAGCTGCCGTCGTCGTTGCGGCAGCCGAAGTAGCCGGAGCCCAGTTCCCAGACCAGGTCGCCGCCGCCCTCGCGGTGATAGGGGGAAATCGAGCCTTCCCCGGTATCGTGGTAGAAGCCGCCGAGCTTCGCGCCGGCGTTGAGCGCGTGGATGGCGGCGGCGGACAGCGCGCCGAAGCTCATCGCCGAGATGTTGAACACGCTGGCGGAATACGGGCGGGCGCAGCCGGCGCCGATGACGATGCGGAAGTCATGCTCGGGAATCGCCGTAGGCGCCAGCGAATGGTTGATCCATTCGTAGTCGATGCCGTACACGTCCTGCAGCGTGCCGAACGGACGCACGTCGTTGACGTGCTTGGCGCGCTGGTAGACCAGCGCGCGCTGCTCGCGCGAGAACGGCACCTCGGCGGTGTCGGACTGGATGAAGTACTGGCGCATTTCCGGGCCGATGGTCTCCAGCCCGTAGCGGAAGTGCGCCAGCAGCGGGTAATTGCGGCGCAACGTGCTCTTGCGTTGCAGCAGATCGGCCGTGCCCACTGCCACCAACGCGCCGAAACCGGCCACGCCCCACCACCAGTGCGGGTGGGCGAAAGCCAGCAGCAGGGCCAGTGCTGCCAGCGCGATGCTGGCGAGATAGGCGGAATATCGGATCACGGCGCTCCTTCATCGTCAGGCTGGTGCCCGGAGTCGGGATCGAACCGACATGGCCTTGCGGCCGAGGGATTTTAAGTCCCTTGCGTTTACCAGTTTCGCCATCCGGGCTGCGCGACAAAGCTTACGCGATCATGCGCCGCGCAATGTCGGGGCCACCCCGCACTACTCCAGCTGCGACTGCGCGTAGGCCGCATCCAGCGCTTCCATCGCGTCCAGCGGCTTCGCCTGCGCGGCCTGCTCGTAGGCCGCCGCGGCGGCCTCTTCGTTGCGGCGCTCGTCGAGCAGCAACAGGACGTTGCCGTGCTCGATGTGGGCGATCGGCGAGGCCGGCGTCAGCTTGAGCGCCTCCTTGATGTGCTTCCCGGCCTCGCTGGCCTTGGCGCCGTAGGTCAGGCCGCCGATCATCGCGCCGATCTTGCCGATGATCTCGGCGTGGTAGAGCGCCAGCGCGGTGTGCGCCTCGGCGTGCTTGGGCGCCAGCTCCAGCGCGGCATCCAGCGAGGCGCGCACCTTGCCCGCGATGCCCAGCTGCAGCGCCTTGGCGATCGACAGACCCTGGCTGTAGCGGCCCAGCGCGAAGGCATGGCGGTAATGGCTGTTGGCCTCTTCCGGCAGCGCCGCGATGGCGGCCTCCGCCAGGTCCGCGGCGCGATCGAAGCGCTTCAGCTTCTCGTCTTCGTCATCGACCAGGTACGTGGCATGGATGCCGAGGGCCTTCACCGCCACCGAGGCGCCCACCGGCCCCAGCGCCTCGCCCGCCTCGAATGCCGCCTTGAAGTCGCCGCGATGGAAGGCGCGCCATGCCTCCTGCAGTGCTTCCGCCAGGGCGCCGGCGTCGAGCTTCGGCGCCGCCTTGCCGGCCGCCTTCAACAGGGCGGCGGCGCGCTTGGCGTCTGGGAACGGCTCGCAATCGCCGGCGTGCAGCTTCGGCCAGGCCTTCTTCAGCGCATCGCCGGCGTAGGCAAAGGCCTTGGCGTCGAGGGGAAATGCGGCCCAGGTGGAAGCGACGGATTTCTTGCTGGCCATGCGGCGATGCCCTGGTTGAGGTCTGGCGGCCAGCATCCCGCCACCCGCAGCCGCTGGCAAGGGGGCGATAGTGTGTTTGCTCGAGCGCGCCGGCCCAGCCTGCGCACATCCTCAGCCCAGGGACACGCCATGCCAGCCCGCCGGAAGCCGCATTCCCGCCGCGCCCCCGCGGTGTTCTTCATGCCGACCCCTCGCCACCTGTGGCTGGCCGCCCTGGGCCTGCTGGCGACCGCGCGCCGCGCCGTCCGGAACACGCGACGCCGGTAAGAGCGCACTGCAAGGGCGCGATGCGTTTGACGTGATTTCGCGAAAGCGTTCGCGCCCTTGCAGTGCGCTCTTACCGGCCGCGGCGTCAGTCGAGGTAGGCGCTGGTCAAGGTGTTGAGGTGGACGCGCTCGGCATCACGCAGGAAGGGCGCGATCAGCATCATGACCTGCACGATGCCGTCGCGGATCGACGCCTGCTCGTCCTTATCGCCGCGCGCGGCCGCGTAGTTCATCCAGAACGTGGCGATCACCAGCACGTTGGTGGCGGCCGCGTCCAGTTCCGCCGCGGATGCCCGCATCACCCCCGCCTGCACCAGTCCGCGCATCACGGTGTGCGCCTGCTCGTCGGCGCGCTTGAGGATGCGCGCGAAGCGCAGCCGCAGGCGGCGGTTGCGGCTGAGGATGTCGACCAGGTCGCGGTACAGGAAGCGGTAGTCCCAGATGCACTCGAACACCAGGTGCAGCTGCAGCCAGACGTCCTCCAGCCCGGGCAGGCGGCCTTCCGGCGCGGTCAGCGCGGCATCCATCCGGGCCTCGTAGCCGGCGAACAGCTGCTCGATGATGTCGTCCTTGTTGCGGAAGTGGTAGTACAGGTTGCCCGGGCTGATCTCCAGCTCGTCGGCGATGTGGTTGGTGGTGACGTTCGGCTCGCCCTGCGCATTGAACATCGAGAGGGACGCATCGAGGATGCGCTGGCGGGTCTGCCTTGCCATGCCGGGCTCCGTCAGGCGGTGAGCTTCTTCACCAGGTCCACGTACTTCTGCATCGCCTGCTCCGGCGCGGTGCCCTTCAGCTTCGCCCAGGCCTCGTACTTGGCGGTGCCCACGAAATCGAAGAACCCCGGCTTGGGGCCGCTGACATCGCCTTCCGAGCCCTGCTTGTACAGCGCATACAAGCGCAGCAGGGTGTCGTTGTCCGGGCGCTCCGCCAGCGCATGCACGTCCTTGGCGGCTTGCTCGAACAGGGCCTTCAGATCGGACATCGGGATCTCCCCTCGCGTTTAGGCGGCCATCTCAACATGTGCCCCCGCACCGGTCAATACGGAGGGGAATTGTCGCGCGCGCGCGGCTCTGGCAACGTAGCGGCAGCGGGCGCGCAACGCGCCGCACACGCCTGAAGGGGACGCGCAATGGCTTATTTCGTGACCGGCGGCACCGGATTCATCGGCCGCTTCCTGATCGACAACCTGCTCAGGCGCAAGGGCACGATCTACGTGCTGGTGCGCAAGGACTCGATGAAGAAGTTCGAGTCGCTGGCGAAGCAGCGCGGCTGGGACCGCAAGCGCGTACTGCCAGTGGCCGGCGAGATGACCGCGCCGAAGTGCGGGCTGTCCGCCGCGCAGCTGCGCGCGCTGACCAGCAAGGTGAAACACTTCTTCCACCTGGCCGCGATCTACGACATGGCGGCCAAGCCGGACGCCCTGCACGCGGCCAACATCGACGGCACCCGCAACGCGCTGGACCTGGCCGCCGCGCTCAAGGCCGGCTGCTTCCACCACACCAGCTCGATCGCCGCCGCCGGCATGTACCCGGGCGTGTTCCGCGAGGATATGTTCGAGGAGGCGGAAGGGCTGGATGACCCCTACCTGCGCACCAAGCACGACTCCGAGGGGCTGGTGCGGGCGGAGAAGCGGATCAAATGGCGGATCTACCGCCCCGGCATGGTGGTGGGCCACTCGAAGACCGGCGAGATCGACAAGATCGACGGCCCCTACTACTTCTTCACCTTCCTCAAGAAGCTGCGGCAGGCGCTGCCGCCGTGGATGCCGACGCTGGGCATCGAGGGCGGCCGGGTCAACATCGTGCCGGTGGATTTCGTCGCCGACGCGATGGACCACATCGCCCACAAGCCGCGCCTTGACGGCCACTGCTTCCACCTCACCGATCCGGAGCCGCTGCGCGTCGGCGAGGCGCTGAACACCTTCGCCCGCGCCGGCCACGCGCCAGAGATGACCATGCGTATCGATGCCCGCATGTTCGCGTTCCTGCCGGGCAGCGTGCGCATGGCAGTGGGCAGCCTGCCGCCCGTCCGCCGCTTCGTCGGCATGCTCCTGCGCGACTTCAAGATCCCGAAGGAAACCCTGAAGTTCATCACCTACCCCACCCGCTTCGACAACCGCGAGGCCGAGCGCGCGCTCAAGGGCAGCGGGATCGCGGTGCCGCGGCTGGAGGACTACGCCTGGCGGCTGTGGGATTACTGGGAGCGCCACCTGGACCCGGACCTGTTCATCGACCGCAGCCTGAAGGGCAAGGTCAAGGGCAAGGTGGTGGTGATCACCGGCGGCTCGTCCGGCATCGGCCTGGCCACCGCGCAGAAGGTGGCGGCGGCGGGCGCGGTGACGGTGATCGTGGCGCGCGGCGAGGAGGAGCTGTTCAAGGCGCGCGATGCGATGAAGGCCGCTGGCGGCAAGGTGTTCGCCTACACCGCCGACCTCTCCGACATGGCCGACTGCGACCGGCTGGTGGCGACGCTCCTGCAGGAGCACGGCCAAGTCGACGTGCTGGTCAACAACGCCGGACGCTCGATCCGTCGTTCGATCGAAGCCAGCTACGACCGCTTCCACGACTTCGAACGCACCATGCAGCTGAACTACTTCGGCAGCATCCGGTTGATCATGGGCCTGATGCCGTCGATGACCCAGCGCCGCAAGGGCCACATCATCAACATCAGCTCGATCGGGGTGCTGGCCAACTCGCCGCGCTTCGCCGCCTATGTCGCCAGCAAAGCCGCGCTGGACGCGTTCAGCCGCTGCGCGCAGGGGGAGCTGTCGGGCAAGGGCATCAGCTTCACCACCATCAACATGCCGCTGGTGAAGACCCCGATGATCGCGCCGACCAAGATGTACGACAGCGTGCCGACGTTGACCCCGGACGAGGCGGCCGACCTGGTGGTGAAGGGCATCATCGAACGCCCCAGCCGCATCGCCACGCGCCTCGGCATCTTCGCCGCGCTGGTCAACGCGGTGGCGCCGAAGGCCTACGAGGCGGTGATGAGCACCGCCTTCGAGCTGTTCCCGGACTCGGCCGCGGCCAAGGGCGACAAGCAGGCGCTGCGCGACCAGACGCCCAGCCAGGAACAGATCGCGTTCGCCGCGCTGATGCGCGGGGTGCACTGGTAGGCAAGCGCCGGGTTCAAGATTCACCGAGTTGCCCCTCGCGGGGCGCCCACGCCCGGAGACACGCCGTGAATACGTCCATGTAGGCTCATCGGCGACATCCATGTCGCCGATGGTCTCCAGGCGTGGGCGCCCCGCGAGGGGCTTCGCGTCGTGTCAGCGTTTCGTCGCAGCCGCCGCTTTCGCCCGCGCCGCCGCATCCTTCTGGTACTCGGCCATGTGCGGCAACTCGCGCAGCACCTTCGAGTGCGGATCCAGCGTGAAGCTTTCGCCTGCCGCCAGCGCCACATGGCCGCGCCCATCCGTCATCGGCACGTCCACGACGCGATCGCCCGCGCGCACCTGCACCGGCATGGGGAAGGGCTTGCCGCCCTCGGTCTTCCAGCGCAACGCAAGGCCACTGGCGTCGCGGGTGGCGACCAGTTCCGGCAGCTTCACGGAGCGCAGGTAGACATCGAAAAACCAGCCGTAGTCGCGGCCGGTGATGCGGTTCACCAGCGCGACGTAATCCGAAGTGGATGCGTAGCGCGGCCGGAAGTTGCCCGGCCTGGGCGCATCCGTGCCGTAGACCAGTTCGCGGGTGGCGCGGAAGAACGCTGCATCGCCGATGAGCCCGCGCAGGGTGTGCAGCATCAGAGCGCCCTTGTAATAGACGTCGTTGCCGGGCCCGCGTTCGGCGTTGGCAACGTCCTTCTCGACCATGCTGCGGCCGGCCACGATCGGGTGGCGCAGCATCAGCGTGGAACGCATCTTCATCAGCGCCGCCATGTATTCCATGTCGCCGCGCAGCCACTGCAGGTACAGCGGCTGCATGTAGGTGCCATAACCTTCGTGCAGCCAGAAATCATCCCAGTCGACGTTGGTCAGCTGGTTGCCGAACCATTCGTGGGCGAACTCGTGCTGCAGCAGCCAGTCGTAGCCGGTTTCGGCCTTTTTGTAGTCGTTGCCGTAGGCATTGATGGTCTGGTGTTCCATGCCCAGATGCGGCGTTTCGACCACGCCCATCTTCTCGTCCGCGAACGGATACGGGCCGATCACTTCCTCGAAGAAATCCAGCATCGGCGCGAACTCAGCGAACAGCCCCTCGGCCTTGGCCTGGTTGCCCTTCAGGTACCAGAAGCGCAGCGGGATGGTGTTGCCGAAGCGCGAGGTGTAGTCGGTCTGCAGCAGTTCGTAGGGGCCGATATTGAGCGCGATCGCGTAGGTGTCGGGCATCCGCGCGCGCCAGTGGTAGGTGCGCCAGCCGTCCTGCTCGTCCATGCCCTCGGCGATGCCGTTGCCGGCGGCCACCAGCAGGCTTGGCACGGTGACGTGCTGCACCACCTCCAGCGGCTTGCCCATGGGATGGTCGATGCAGGGCCACAGCAGGTCGCAGCCCTCGCCCTGCACCGCGGTGGCGACCCACGGCTCGCCGGTCGGGGCCTTGGCCCAGACGATGCCGCCGTCCCACGGCGCCTTCTTCGCCTCGTGCGGCTGACCGGCATAGCGGATGCGCAGGGTGGTCTGGCCACCGGCCGCCAGCGGACGCGGCAGGTCCACCTGCATCCGGCCTTCGGGATTGCGCCAGTGCCCGGCATCCACGGGTGCACCGTCGATCTCGACCCGCTCGATGGCGTAGTTCCGGTCCAGGTCCACCACCAGCCGCTGCAGCTGCTGCGAAACCCGCAGGTGCAGGGTGGCATCGCCTTCCAGCCGTTTCTTCGCGGGATCGACGCGGAAAGACAGCTCGGCCTTCTCGATGACCGAGGCCAGCTGTTCGGGCGTGCGCGGCAGGCCGGTGGCCGCCGTGGTCGGCGTCAATCCTGGCTGCTGCGCGATCGCGGCCACCGGCGCGAGTGCCGCGGCCACGGCAAGAACGAGGACGGAACCATGGGCGTAGGCAGGCATTCAGGGCCTCCGGTGGGTGATCGCCTAACATCGCACGGCGCGCCCCGCGTCGGGCCTGTCTTTGGTCATGCCGGGGCGAAACTGAATCCCTGCTGGCGTCCCCTTCGGCCAGGGGGAAACCTCAGCTTCGATTCATCGCGCAAACCGTTAACTGCAAGTGAGGGCGGCGAATGGTTCGCGCCCGGGGAGACGAAACCATGCACCGCATTCCCAAGCCGCACGTCCTCACCGCCGCCCTGCTTGGCCTGGCGCTGGCCATCGGCGCCGCACAGCCCGCAGCCGCACAGGAGGGCCATGAGCGCCGGGCGGAACGGCTGGAACGCCGCCTGCAGAAGGCCCGGGGCAACGCCGATGCCACGCCACCGGCAGCACCGGAAAGCCGCGGCGAGCCGCCACGGCGCATGGAGCGCTTCGAGCGTCTCGCCCCGCCCTCCGGCGCGCCGCGCGAGAGCGAAGCCGGGCGTCGCGAAGACTGGGGCGAAATGGCGCGCAGGCAGCGCGAACGGCAGGCCGCGCAGGAGCCACGCGGCCCGTGGCAGCAGCGCGAACGGGCGCTGCCCCAACCCGAAACGCCGCCTTTGCCGGCACCGGACATCGCCGAACGGCAGGCGCCTACCCGTGCCCCCGCGGAGTACCGCCGACTGGAGCAACGGCAGCGGATTGCAGAGCAGCGCGATCGTCGGCGGGAGTCCGAGGATCGGCAGCGCGAGCTGGCCGAGGCCGGCAGCCCGCAGGCGAAGGTGATTGCCGAAGCGCGCGAGCGCGAGGCACGCCGCGACTGGCGCGACGATCGCGAGGCATGGCGCGATGGCCGCGACGACCGCGTCTCGCGCCAGCAGCAGCGCGACCGGATCGAGGAACAACGTCGCCAGCATGCGCAGTGGCTGCGTGACGACGGTCGTCGTCGCCATGAGCATGACCGCCATCGTGACCAGCTGGAGCGTCAGCGCCGCAACGCCCAGTACCGCTACCAGCAGGATTACTGGCGGCGCTGGCTGGCCGCACAGGCACGCTGGAACCACCATCGCTTCGACTACGACCGCGATCCGTTCTTCCATACTCCGTTCAACTACCGCTACAGCTACGGCGGGCGCTGGCACAGCACCAACAGCTACGGCGCGGAGATCCTGCGCCAGGCGGTGCGCGACGGCTACCGCGAAGGCTGGTACGCAGGCCAGGCCGACCGCATGGATCGCTGGCAGTTCGATTACCGCAACAACTACGGCTGGATCGATGGCAGCTACGGTTACCCCGGGCGTTACATCAGCCCGAGCGACTACCGCTGGTACTTCCGCCAGGGCTTCGAACGCGGCTACCGCGACGGCTACTACGGCCGCCACCAGTACGGTCGCTACGACAACGGCAGTGCCATCATCCTGCCGGCGATCCTGGGCATGATCCTGTCCTTCAGCATCGATTGATCGGCGGGCATTCCGCCACACCCGACGCCCGGCTCCGCGCCGGGCGTCCTGTTTCCCGCCTGCGGCAGCGAGCGCAGCAAGCGCGCCGGCTCAGCGCAGCTGGCTGTCCTTGCTGCCGCGACGGTTGTAGCCGGTGAAAGCCGCCTCCTCGGCATCCTGTGCCTCCTGGCAGGCCACGCACAGGCGGACGCCGGGCACGGCCTTGCGCCGGCCTTCCGGGATCGGCGCATCGCATGCCTCGCAGCGCTCCAGCCCCGCCCCGCTGGGCAGGCGGCTGCGCGCCCGCGCGATGCCATCCTTCACCGTGGCGTCGATCTGCTGCTGCACCGCGCCCTCGCCTGCCCAACCGGTGGCCATGCCGTCCTCCTGCGATCGCTCCGCTGCCGTCGAAGGCCGACGATACACCAGCTCCCGCTGGCGCCGCGGCGACACCTCGCTCACACAGGCGCCTGCCTGGCAGGGGCAGGATGGACGGGCCCGGCAACCGGCGGCCGGCGGGTGCCGCGGCCACGCGCGCAGGCACGCGAAGCGGCGCTAAAGTGACGCTCTCCCCTCCGTCAGGAACCTGCCATGCGCCGCATTGCCGCCTCCCTTCTCCTGCTGGCCTGCGCTACCCCGGTGTTCGCCGCGCTCAAGCCCGGCGCCGTGGCGCCGGCCTTCACCGCGCCCGCCTATCTGGCGGGCCAGCCCTACACTTTCGACCTCAAGGCGTCGCTGGCGAAGGGCCCGGTGGTGCTGTATTTCTTCCCGGCCGCGTTCACGCCGGGCTGCAACGCCGAAGCCGCCGCGTTCTCCCAGGCCATCGCGAAGTTCAAGGCGCAGGGCGCCAGTGTGGTGGGCATGACCGCGGGCAACACCGGGCAGCTGGCGGAATTCTCCCGCGACACCGAAAAGTGCGCAGGCAAGTTCCCGGTGGCCGCCGATGAGGGTGCGAAGATCGCCAAGTCCTACGACGCCACCATGACGATGAAGCCGGACCTGTCCAGCCGCACCTCCTACGTGATCGGCAAGGACGGCAAGGTGGTCTTCGCCTTCGATTCGATGAATCCGAACCTGCACGTCCGGGAAACCCTGGCCGCGGTGACCGCGCTGAAGGCGAAACGCGCCGGCAAGTGAAGCGGGATCCTGCGGCGCGGCGATGGCCGCGCCGCAGGGATCAGGGCCTCCTTCGCACCAGTTTTTCGTGCAGTTCGCCGATCAGCATCGTCGCCGCGGAGCCGTACCAGCTGTGGTAGTCGGCGATCATCTCGCCCTGCTGGATCACCGGATCGCTGGCCACCAGCGCCTTCGCTTCCTCGATATCGGCGGTGGCGAACACGAACAGGCCGCGCCAGTCGCCGCCGGCATCTCCGAACGGGCCGGCCAGCGCCAACTTGCCCTCCCTCGCCAGCCGCTGGATGTTGGCCATGTGGCCGGCGAACATCGCCTGGCGCGCGGCCGCATCCTTCACCGGGGTGGGCCCGGTACGCAGGATCACCAGCACATAGCGGCGCATGCCGCGTTCGTCGGCGCCGGTGCGCTGCGCCAGCACGGCGTCATAGGCGGCAGCAACGGGCGGTGCGGCGGATTGGGCAGCGGGCTCGGCCGCCTGCACGGTACCGACGGCAGAGGCGGCGGCAAGCATCAGACCATGCAGGCGATGGCGCATCGGTTTGCTCCTGTTGTGGACCTGGATTTCACGAGTCTGCCGACAGCGCCTCACGCTGCGCTCTGTCCAGCACCAGCGGCTCGCGCAAGGGCAGGCCATCGGCATCGAACAGCAGCGTATTGCGGCGGCCGCGCAGTCGCGCTGCAATCACGCCGACGGCGATGCGCAGCGTGCCGATGATCCCCGCCAGCCGCGGCGACGCCACCGGCACGATCGCCGAGCCGGCATTGACCGCGATGCGCCCGCGCGGCCCGAATGCGGCCTCGATGGCATCCGCCGGCGCCGCGATGGCGGGCACGGGCACCCCCAGGTAGTACAGCTTCGGGTCGCGCGGGACGTTGCCCAGCGGCGTGCGGCAGCAGCTGGCGTACCAGCGCAGCAGCCCGTGCGGGCCCAGCGACATGCACGCCACTTTCTCGAAGCCGCGGGTGATCTGAAGCCCGTCCGGCGCCATCGCCAGGATGTCGGTACCGCCGGCACTGTCCAGCAGCCCCGCGCTGCCCAGCCAGCGTGCGAACGCCCGACAGTCGCGGCAGTAACAGCTCGCGCGCGCATGCACGCGGCGCGGATCGATCTGCCCCTCCACCTGGCCGCAGCGGCACGCCAGCTTCATTCCGCGCCATTCCCCGGGGATTTACCGGAGGCACAATAACGGAAACGGGCGGTCCCTGGGGCCCGCCCGTTTGGTGCTGCAGCCGGCGTCGGCGCTTACCAGATCTGGACGCGCTTCTCCGGCGCCAGGTACATGGCGTCGCCCTGCTTCACCTCGAACGCCTTGTACCAGCCGTCCAGGTTGCGCAGCGGGCCGTTGGCGCGGTACATGCCGGGCGAATGCGGGTCCGTCTTGAGCATGCGCAACAGCGCTTCGTCGCGATACTTGCTCTTCCACACCTGCGCCCACGCCAGGTAGAAACGCTGGTCGCCGGTCAGGCCGTCGATCACCGGCGCGGGCTTGCCGCCCAGGCTCAGCTGGTAGGCCTTGTAGGCCATGGACACGCCGCCCAGGTCGCCGATGTTCTCGCCCATGGTCAAGCCGCCGTTGACGCACTGCCCTTCCAGCGGGCAATAGGCGTCGTACTGCGCGCCCAGCGCCTTGGTCAGCTGTTCGAAGCGGGCGCGATCCTCGTCGGTCCACCAGTTGCGCTGGATCCCGTCGGCGTCCGACTTGCTGCCCTGGTCGTCGAAGCCGTGGCCCATCTCGTGGCCGATCACCGCGCCGATGCCGCCGTAGTTCACCGCTGCGTCGGCATGCACGTCGAAGAACGGCGGCTGCAGGATCGCCGCCGGGAACACGATCTCGTTGAACGCCGAGTTGTAGTAGGCGTTCACCGTCTGCGGGGTCATGCCCCATTCCTCGCGGTCGGTCTTCTGGCCAACGCGGCGGTTCTGGTCGGCGCGGTTGAACTGCCGCATCGCCACCGCGTTGCCCAGCAGGTCGTCGGCCTTGATGACGACGCTGGAATAGTCCTTCCACTTCGACGGATAGCCGATCTTCGGACGGAAGCTGGCCAGCTTGCGGTAGGCCTCGGCCTTGGTCGCCTCGCCCATCCAGTCGATCTGCTCGATATTGCTGCGCAGCGCGCTGCGCAGGTTCTCGACCAGCTGGTCCATCGCCGCCTTCGCTTCCGGCTTGAAGTAGCGCGCCACGTACAGCTCGCCCAGCGCCTCGCCGAGGCCACCGCGACCGCCGACCAGCGCCAACGCACGCTTCCAGTCCTCGCGCTGGGCCTTCTGCCCGCCCAGCACCTTGCCGTTGAACTCGAACGAAGCGGCATCGATCTCGCTGCTCAGCAGGTCGGCGTTGCCGTCGACGGCATGGAAGGCCAGGTAGTCGCGCCAGGTCGCCAGCGGGGTGGCGTTGACGATCTCGATCACCGGCTGGATCACGTCCGGGGTGGTGATGTTGAGCTTGTCGGGCTGCGGCAGTCCCTGCGCGCGCAGCTGCGCGGCCCAGTCGTAGCCCGGGAACTTCTGCTGCAGCTCGGCGAAGGTGAACAGGTTGTAGGTCTTGTCGCGGTCGCGCAGCTTGACCCGCTCCCACTGCGGCTTGGCCAGCGCGGTCTCAAGCGCCAGCACCGCCTCGGCGCGCGCCTTCGCATCGGCGCCGGTCACGCCGGCAAAGCCCAGCATGCGCTGGATGTGCGCCAGGTAGGCTTCGCGGATCTTGACGAAGCGCGCGTCCTGGTTGAGGTAGTAATCGCGGTCCGGCAGGCCCAGGCCGCCCACGCCCAGGCCCACCTGGTACTGGTTCGGGTCCTTGCGGTCGATGCCCACGCCCATCCCGAACGGCGCGCTGCTGCCGTCGATGCCGGCGTTGCCGAAGGCGGCGATCAGCTTGTCCTTCGAATCGATCTTCGCGATCCGGTCCAGCACCGGCTGCAGCGGCTTGATCCCGGCCGCATCGCGCCCGGCGCGGTCCATGAAGCTGGCGTAGTAATCGCGCAGCTTGCGGCCATTGCTGCCCGCGGCGAGATCCTTGCTGGCCAGCAGCTCTTCCATTAGCGCGCGGGTCTGCTCCTCGGCGCGGTCGCGCAACTGGTTGAACGAGCCGTAGTTGGTCTCGTAGTCCTTGAGGACGTAGGTGTCGATCCACTGGCCGCTGGCATAGCGGTTGAAGTCGTCGCCCGGCTTGACCGACAGGTCGCGCGCGGAGAGATCGACACCGAAACTGCCCAGCTGGGCCTTGCCCGTGGGGGTGGCGGCGGTGGCGGAGGAAACCACGACGGCGAGGGCACCGGCGATGCCGAGGCCAAGCAGGGAACGCTTCATGCGGTAGGGTCTTCTGACGGCAGGAGGCCCGAGGTTAACGCGGCTCCGCAGCGGGCGCGCGTGTCTTTGGTTGGCCTGATCGCCGCCGGTCCGGGGCCGGCACGACCGGCCGCGGACGCCTGCGGCGGGGCTCAGACCACCGCGGTGACCACGATCTCCACCTTCCAGTCGGGGTTCGCCAGCCGCGCTTCCACGGTGGCGCGGGCCGGCGCCTGGCCGGGCACCACCCACGCGTCCCAGGCCCGGTTCATGCCGGCGAAATCGGCAATGTCGGCCAGGTACACCTGCGCGCGCAGGACCCGGGTCTTGTCGCTGCCGGCCTGCGCCAGCAGCGCGTCGATCGCCTCCAGCACCTCGCGGGTCTGGGTTTCGATGTCGGCGCCGGCGGTTTCCGGCACCTGGCCGGCCAGATAGGCGATACCACCGTGGATGCAGGCTTCGGACATGCGCGGGCCGGCGTCGATGCGTTCGATCATGGGAAAGTCTCCGATGCGGGGAGCGCACCTTGGCCCAGCGCCGCGCGGCGCGCAACCCCCGCGAAACGCAGGGTCAGCCCTCGGCCTCGTCATCGGCGCCACGCAGGTCGTCGGGATCGAAGTCGTAGTCGAGCAGGTCGCCGGGCGCACAGTCCAGCGCTGCGCACACTCGCGCGAGGGTGCGGAAGCGGATGCCCTTGACCTTGCCGCTGCGGAACAGCGACATCTGGGTTTCGCTGATGCCCACCGTGGCCGCCAGCTCGCGCGCGGTCATCCCGCGCCGGGCCAGCATCAAATCCAGCGTGATCCGGACCGGCATCAGACGATCTCGTCCAGTTCGGCCTGCAGCGCGCGGGCGCTGTCGACCACCCGCGCCAGCAGCACCAGCGCGGCGCCGACCACGCCCAGCACGATCCCGGACAGGTCTAAATAAGCCAGCCCGCCCTTCCCGCCTTCAATCAACCGCGTCAGGTTGGTGATGGCGAACACGCTGAGCAGCGCGCCGGCCAGCACGCCCACGCCGATGTGGCGGATCGCGCGCGCCACCGCGGCATGGAACAGGCGGCCGGCGGCCAGATCGCCCAGCGCCCGCTGCACGGCCCACAGCGCCCACAGATAGCCAAGCCCGGGCAGCAGCCGCACCAGCATCAGCAACGCCGGGTTGCCGCCGGCGGCGCCGGCATCGCGGGTCCACGGCAGCGTGCTGGCCCCCAGCCCCAGCAGCAGGGCCAGCCCGGCGAAAACCAGCAGGGTGGCGGCGCGCAGCCAGCGGCACTGGTGGCGGAAGCGGACGGGAAGCGCCATCGGCGGGGCTCTCGGCAGACGAAGGAAATTTAAGCTTGACTTAAATCCCGCCCCATGTAAAAACTTTTACCTAAGAGTTAAATTGCCGGAGACCACCCGCCATGCCCCTTGCCATCGAAACCCGCGGCCTGAGCCGCCGCTTCGGCGACCGCCTCGCGGTCGACAGCATTGACATGCACGTGCCGGAACGCAGCATCTACGGCTTCCTCGGCCGCAACGGCGCCGGCAAGACCACCGCCATCCGCCTGCTGCTGGGGCTGTTGCGCCCGGATGCCGGCCAGGCACGGATCGCCGGCATCGACGTGGCCCGCAACCGCATGGCGGCCGCGCGCAAGGTCGGCGCGCTGCTGGAAGCGCAGGGCTTCCACCCGCACCTCGATGGCCGCGAGAACCTGGACCTGAGCCGGCGTCTGCTTGGCCTGCCCGCCACCGAGGTCGAGCGCGTGCTGGAGGTGGTGGAAATGACGCCGCATGCGCGCCGGCGAGTCGGCGATTATTCGTTGGGCATGCGCCAGCGGCTGGGACTGGCGCGGGCGATGTTGGGCGCGCCGCCGGTGCTGGTGCTGGACGAGCCCACCAACGGGCTGGACCCGGAAGGGATCGCCGACATGCGCCGGTTCCTGCGCGCGCTGCCGGAACGGGCCAACGCGACCGTGCTGCTGTCCAGCCACCTGCTGGGCGAGATCGAACAGACCGCAACCCACGTCGGCATCCTCAGCCAGGGCCGCTTGGTGCTGGAAGGTGCGCTGGCGGACCTGAAGGCCGGGCTGGCCGCCGCGGTGGAAGTAGGCACGGATGCACCGGAGCGGGCCATGGCCATCGCCAGCGCCCACGGCTTCGAGGTCGAGCGCGCCGACGAGGCGGTGGTGGTGTACATCGCCGCCGACCAGGAGCCGCGCGACGCCACCGCCGCGCTGAACCGCGCCCTGTGCGTCGCCGGCGTGCGCGTGCATGCGCTCGCCCCGCGCCAGTGCAGCCTGGAAACCCTGTACCGCAACGCCGCCCAGCCGGCCCTGGCCTGAGAAGGAGACCCCGATGTCCGCCCACACCTGTGGATTCGCGCCGCCGCGCCTGCGCACCGCGCTGGCGGTCGAGGCCTACAAGCTGCGCCGCTCGCTGGCGCTGCTGCTGGCCGCGATCGCGCCGCTGCTGATCGCGGTGTTCATGTTCTTCAACCTCACCCGCTTCGACAAACCCGGCTCCTGGGCGATGGCGCTGCAGTCCTCCGCCGCGATCTGGGCCTTCTTCATGCTGCCGATGTGCACCACCGCGCTGACCGCGCTGATGGCGCAGGCCGAACACGGCCCACGTACCTGGGAGCATTTGCGCGCGCTGCCGGTGCCGCGCTGGCACCTGTACGCCGCCAAGGCCATCTGCGCGCTGGCCATGGTGGTGCTGATGAGCCTGCTGCTGGCGGTGCTGGCGCCGCTGGCCGTGCTGGCGGCTGGCTGGGCCAAGCCCGCCGCCGCGGCGGCCGATGCGCCCGACTTCGCCGCTTACCTGCTGCTGCTTGGGCGCATCTTCCTGGCCGCCTGGCTGATGGTGGCGGTGCAGCTGTGGATGGCGCTGCGCCACGCCAGCTTCGTGCCGGCGCTGGCGCTGGGCATCGGCGGCACCTTCTTCGCCGTGATCGCCACCTCGGCCAAGGTCGGCGTGCTGATGCCATGGCAGATCCCGGTCAACCAGCTGGCCAGCGACCCGGCGCGCGCGGACCTGGCGCTGGCGGTGGGCTTCCTCGGCGGCTGCACCGCGTTCGCGCTGATGCTGTGGCGGATGAGCCGGCGCGAGATGCCGGCCTGAGACATCTTCTCTCCGCGCTGGCGCTCAGCGATGCGCCAGCGCGAAGTCCAGCGCTGCGCGCACCGCCGCCGCCTGGGCGTCGTTGCACTGCTGCGGGTTGGCGCGGGGGCTGTCGGGATAGACCTCGGTGGTGGTGACGAAGCGCGCGTCGGTGATGCCGGCGCACAGCCCGAGCGCCCGGCAGTCGTACTCGATCACGCCCGGCGCGACCACCGGAGAACCAATGATGGTGCCGTCCGGGTCGGCCGGGGCGATGTGGGTCACCTTCGCCACCTCGGCATTGACCGCCTGCTGGAAGGCCGGCGCCGGGCGCGCGCTGTCGGCGCAAAGGTAGAAGCCGTCGGGGATGGTGCCGGGCTCGAAGGGCCGGCCGTCGCGCGCGGCCAGCGCCGGGCGGAATTCGGTTTCGTCGCTGTCGGTGGTTTCGTGCAGGTCGATGTGCACCAGCACGCGATCGCCCAGCGAGCGCAGCAGCGCCCACAGCGCGGCCGATTCGACGGCCGGGCTGGCGGCGCGGAAGTTGCGGTTGGGATCCAGCGCCTGCGCGTTCCAGCGCTGGATGCGCTCAAAGGCCCACGGGCTGACGCAGGGCGCGACCAGTATGTTGGCGCGGCCCGCATAGTCCGCCGCATGGCGCTCCGCGAACTGCAGCGCACCCTGCACGCCGCTGGTCTCGTAACCGTGCACACCGCCGGTCGCCACCGCCACCGGCAGCGCTTCGTCCCAGCCGCGACTGCGCAGCACAAACAACGGATAGCGGCCGTCGGCGCCGCAGTCCAGCTCGCCGTACTGGGCGACGTCGAGGTGCTCGCGCAACCCGTCGACCCGGCGCAACACCTCATCGGCGTAGCTGCGCTTCTTCGCCTGCCGCGCGCGCCATTGCGCTTTTTCGGCGTCGCCCCAGGGCTGGCCAGGGGTGCCGATGGGCGGGAAAGTCTGTGCGTGCATGGGCGGCTCCTGCGATGGGGGTCGCCAGTCTAGCGACATGCGCACGCCTGGCCGATGGCGCCAGCGCAGCACCTGCGGTTCCTGCGTGCTTTCAGCCGCTGCAGTCGCCGCAGCAGAGCGATGCCAGCTGCTCGATCTCCGCAGGCGGATAGCCCGCCTGCGCCAGCACCGCTGCCAGCTCATCGCCGCTCATCCATACCGTGGCGCGCAGCGCGCCGTCGGCAGGGTCACGATCCACGATCGCCGCAGGATCGACCTCGTGCAGCGCGTCGTCGATGACCGCCATGTCCGGCGCATCCGCCGCCAGCCGGATCCTGAACTCCATGCCCGTCTCCACCGCGCGCCGACCACGGCGCCATTGGAGCATCCTGCGCCGCGCCGCCGCGGCCTGCCCTGACGGAGGTCAAGCCGCAGGCCGCGGTTACAGCATCCGCTTGAGGGTGTCGTCGCGGCGGAAGGCGTGGTGCCACACCGCCGCCAGCACGTGCAGGCCGATCACCCAGTAGAACGCCTCGCCGATGCTGCCGTGCAGGTCTTCGAGCGTATGCGCCAGTTCCTCGTTCTCCGGCAGCAACGCCGGCAGGGCCAGCCCGGTGAGCGGGATCATCACCGCCTTGCCGTCGCTCCAGGCGGTGGCCAGGCCCAGCAGCGGCATCACGATGAAGAACGCGTACAGCGCCAGGTGGATCAGCTTCGAGGCCAGCCCGCTGAACCGGTCCAGCGGCGGCGTCACCGGCGGCGCCGGGTTGCGCACGCGGCCGGCCAGCCGCCACCACACCAGCAGGAACACGCTGATGCCGACCCAGAAATGCCCCTGCACCATCGCTGCGCGCTCCGCGCTGCCGCGCGGAAACAGGCCACGCTGCTCTATCAGCAGGTAAGCGGCCAGGATCAGCAGCGCCATCAGCCAGTGCAGGCGGCGCAGGACGGGGGCATAACGCGGATGGGCGACGGCGTTCATGACGCAGCTCCTGCAGTGGATGACCGGACTATGCGCCGACCGGGCATGGAAATCTTGACTCCGATCAATTTCGCCCGGCGTCCGACGCCGCAGCCGCGTCCGGCGCCAGCATGTCGGCCAAGTCTTGGTCCTTCTCGCGCCACAAGCCGTTCATCCACTGCTGGAAGCGCACCCGGAACTCGCGATCGTTCTGGTAATCCCCGCCCGCCAGGTCTGCCGGGATCCGCCGCTGGCGCACCCGTACCCGCACCTCGGGCACGCGGTCGGCCAGCAGGTCGATCAGCGAAGGCCGTCCGCCCGGATAGGCGATAGTGACGTCCAGGATGGCGTGCAGCCCGTCGCCCATCGCGTCCAGCACGAATGCAACCCCGCCTGACTTCGGCTTGAGCAAGTGGCGGTACGGCGAGCCCTGCTTGGCGTGCTTGTCGGCGGTGAAGCGGGTGCCCTCGACGAAATTCATGATCGCCACCGGGATGGCGCGGAATTTCTCGCAGGCGCGCCGCGTGGCCTCGATGTCGCGTCCGGCCAGCGCCGGGTTCTTCGCCACCTGCCGCGGCGTGTAGCGGCCCATGAACGGGAAATCCAGCGCCCACCACGCCAGCCCCAGCAGCGGCACCCAGAACAGCTGGCGCTTGAGGAAGAATCGCAGCAGGGGGATGCGCCGGTTGAACACCTTCTGCAGCACCAGGATGTCCACCCAGCTCTGGTGGTTGGCCAGCACCAGGTAGTGGCCATCCGCATGCAGGTCGGCGTCGCAGTGCAGCCGCAGGCGGGTGCGCGTGAAGCTGTCCCACAGCCGGTTGTTGAAGCCGATCCAGCTTGCCGCAAGGCCGGTCAGCAGCGGGTTGCAGGCGGTGCGCAGGCGCGGCAGCGGCAGTACCACCTTCAGCAGCGCGATGGCGAGCAGCGGGATGACGTGCAGCACGGTGCTGGTGGCGATCAGCAGGAACAGCAGCGCGAGGCGGAACGGCAGCATCGGTGGCCAAGGCGTCGGAACAGGCATCCATTGTCGCGGAAAATCCGGCGATATTTCTGCCCGTCGGTATCATGCGCGCATGTCCACGCCGACCGCGCCGCGCCATGCCGGCCCCCTGCTCACGCGCGCCACGGGCGACGCACTGACCGCCGCGCGCGCCGCCGGCCATGCCGCCTGGCAGGGATCGCTGGACCTGGGGCGCAGCCATGGCGAGGCGCAACTGGGCGGCGAGCACTGGCACTGGCAGGGCATCGCCTACCCCTACCCCGGCAAGCTCAAGGACCGCACCCTGTACTGGTGGGACGGCGAGGGGTTCGCACCGGTGTCGCGCTACGCCGGCAAGCTGATCAAGCTGGTGCCGACCGGGTGGGACGTCCCGACCTTCGAGATCGATGGCATCAAGATGCTGCCCACCGCGAAGGAATCGCCGCTGGACGACGCGCGCCGCAAGGTGGCGCTGGTGCAGCCGGCGGGAAAGACCGTGCTGGATACCTGCGGGGGCCTGGGCTATTTCGCCGCCTGCTGCCTCGACGCCGGGGTGGCCCGCATCTGCTCGTTCGAGAAGAACGAGGACGTGCTGTGGCTGCGCACGCTCAATCCGTGGTCGCCCGCTCCCGACGAAAGCGCCGGCCGGCTGCAGCTGGCACATGCCGACGTCTCGCAGGCCATCGCGGCGCTGCCCGATGCGGCCTTCGATGCCGCCCTGCACGACCCGCCGCGCTTCGGCATTGCCGGCGAACTCTATTCGCTGGCGTTCTACCAGCAACTCGCGCGCGTCCTGCGCAAGGGCGGAAGGCTGTTCCACTACACCGGCAGCCCCAACAAACTGACCAGCGGGCGCGACGTGCCGCGCGAGGTGGCGAAACGGCTGGAAACCGCCGGTTTCAAGGCGGAACTGGCGCTGGACGGCGTGCTGGCGGCAAAGCGCTGAGCTTCAGCGACGTTCGACCCGGATCACGTTGGGGTCGTCGGCATGCTCCAGCAGCAGCCGGCGCACCCGGTCCTGCCAGACCGAGCCGAACGCCGCGCGCTCCTCGCCGGTGGCGTCGGCGGCCAGCGCGCGCACCATCAGCTCGCGCAGCTGCGGCGCGGGCGGGATGGCGGACAGATCCAGCGACAGATGGACGCTATCGCCGTTGTCGGCACGCCGGAAACCGGCGATGCTGTTGCGGTCGCCGCCGCCATAGCGCAGCAGGTTGTGGCGGGCATGCTGCCCGCCGATACCGTGGAAGCCGTTGTTGGCGGCGGCGCCGGTGACGAGGGTGAACACCTGCGCGATGACGCCGGTGGTGCCCTCCACTTCCGCCGCGCCCATGGTCACCACCACGCCGCCGCGTTCCGGCAGCGTGTCCGGGTACAACGCGCGCAGGCCCGCGCGCGCCATCAGGTAAGCGCCGGCCACCGTGGGGCAGGAATGCCCGGTCAGCCGCACCGCGTCCGCATAGCCGTACTCGATCAGCCCGCCGTCCGCCGCGCCCAGCAGCTCGGCCAGCGGGTCGCGGACCAGCACCCGCGGCGCGTGCGAATAGAAGGCGGGCAGATGCATGGACGGACGCTCCTGTGGTCATTCTTCCGGCAGGCCGGTGACACCGAAATCGATCACCACGCCGGCCTGGTCGCGCTGGCGGTAGGCGACCGTGACATGTTCGCCGAACCGCTGGCCGATCTGGCCCAGCAGCGGGATTGGATCATGATCATTGATGAAGCGCATGGTCTCGCCGTTGCGCAGCGCCCCCAGCGCGCCGAAGATCGCGGAATGGCGGAAGCGCCGGGCAATGCCACGGGCATCGAACACGTGGACGTTGGGCTCGGGATCGAGGTGCATCGACACGGGAATGACTCCTGTTTGCAGTGAACAGGAGGCATGCTACGCCGCGCACTCCGCACCGCCTTGACCTGTGTCAGGGCGGCACCGGACACCCCGGATCGGCGGCGCTTCAGGCGCGCCAGTAGTTGTTGGCGGCGGCGACGGTCTGGAAATTGATCGCCACCACCTGCGAGGACGCGATCAGCGCGCCGGCATCCTCGGCGTAGGCCGGGCGCAGGCGATCGCGCGCCTCGGCGGACGGCTGCGTGTACTTGACGCCCATGCGCGACAGCTTGAGGGCCAGTTCATATCCTTCCTGCGCGGTTGCCGTCTGCAGGCTGCTCAGCCAAGGCTCCATTCCGGATGCTCCATTGCGTGTGGAGCCTTGATCGTCGCGCAATCGTCCGTCACCGGCAAATCAGCTGCCAGGCGGCACCGCCGCAGCCAGCGCCAGCCGCCCCAACGCCAGCAGGCCCTGCTCGCGCTGCTCCGGCGGCATGCTGGTGCCGCTGTCGAGATGATCGCTGACGGCCAGGATCGCCAGCGCGGCGAACCCTTCGCGCATCGCCAGGCCATACAACCCGGCCGTCTCCATTTCGATGCCGTGGATGCGGTGACGGCGCAGCTGCGCCAGCAGCTGCGGGTCGCCATCGTAGAAGCAGTCGGTACTGAACACATGCGCCAGCCGCGCCGGCATGCCCTGGGCGCCGGCGGCGTCCACCGCGGCGCGCAGCAGCCCGAAGTCCGCGCAGGCGGACAGGTCGTGGCCGCCGAACTGCATCCGGTTGAAGCGCGAATCGGTGCTGCCGGACTGCGCCAGCAGCACGTCGCCCACGGCCACCTCGCCCACGCCGCCGCTGGTGCCGACACGGATGATCCGGCGCACGCCGTAGGTCCGCGCCAGCTCGGTCACGTAGATCGCGGTGGACGGAATGCCCATGCCGCCGCCCATCACCGTCACCGGCCGGCCGTGCCAGCCGCCGGTGTAACCCAGCATGTTGCGGCGCGCGTTCACCTGCACCGGCGCATCGAGAAGTTCGTGCGCGAGGAAGCGCGCGCGCAGCGGATCGCCGGGCAGCACGACGGTGTCGGCGATCGCGCCAACGGCGGCTTCGATATGCGGTGTGCTCATGGATCAGCCTGTAAGGAAACAGCGGCCTTCCGCCAGCGGCGGCAGCCCGAGGTGGGTGGCGATGCCCTGCCCGAGGTCGGCGAAGCTGTCGCGCCGGCCCAGCGCGCGCGGCGCCAGGCCGGGACCGCAGGCCAGCAGCGGCACCCGCTCGCGGGTGTGGTCGCTGCCCGCCCAGCTGGGATCGCAGCCGTGGTCGGCGCTGAGCACCAGCAGGTCGCCGGGGCGCAGCGCACCCAGCAATTCCGGCAGGCGCGCGTCGAAATGCTCCAGCGCCGCGGCATAACCGAGCGGATCGCGGCGGTGGCCGTACACGCTGTCGAAATCGACGAAATTGGTGGCGACCAGATCGCCCTCGCCCGCCTGCGCCAGCGCCGCCAGCGTGGCGTCGAACAGCGCATCGTGGCCGCTGGCCAGCAGCACCGTGCTTACGCCCTGCGCGGCAAAGATGTCGCTGATCTTGCCGACCGCGTGCACCTGGCCGCCCTGCGCGCAGACCGCGTCCAGCAGGGTTGGCCGCGGCGGCGGCAGCGCGTAGTCGTGGCGGTTTCCGGTACGCCGGAAGTCCCCGGGGCCATCGCCGATGAAAGGCCGCGCGATCACCCGGCCGATGTTGTATGGCGCCAGCAGCGCGCGCGCGATCCGGCACACCTCGTACAGGCGCTCCAGCCCGAACGCCTGCTCGTGCGCGGCGATCTGGAACACCGAGTCGGCCGAGGTGTAGACGATCGGCTTTCCGCTGGCGATGTGCTCCATCCCCAGTTTCGCGATGATGTCCGTGCCCGAGGCGTGGCAGTTGCCCAGCACGCCGGGCAAGCCGGCCTGCTCGACCAGCGCCGCCAGCAGCGCCGGCGGGAAGCTGTCCTGCGTGGCCTCGAACAATCCGAACGGCTCGTGCAGCGTCACCCCGGCGCTTTCCCAGTGGCCGGACGGCGTGTCCTTGCCGCGGGCGCGCTCGCCCATGCAGCCCCACAGCGCCTGCGTGGCGGGCATGGCCTCGAAACCTGCAGCAGCGCACCCGCTGGCCAACGCATGCGCCTGCGGCAATCCGAGCCGGGCCAGGTGGGGGATGCGCAGCGGGCCGCGCGGCGCGCGCGCGCAGGCCTCGGCGATATGGCCGAAGGTATCGGCGCCGGCATCGCCGTAGGCGGCGGCATCGACAGCGCCACCGATCCCCAGCGAATCCAGCACCAGCCAGAGGGCGCGGGCCACCGCTCAGCCGTCCAACTCGGCCAGCAGCGCGTCGAACAGTGCACTGGCGCCGATCCGGAACCGCGCCGGATTGATCCAGTCCGCGCCCAGCCGCTCCTGCGCCAGCGCCAGATAGACCCGCGCATCGGCCAGCGTGCGGATCCCGCCCGCGGCCTTGAAACCGCAGCGCCCGCCGCGCGCGGCAATGGCATCCAGCATCACCGCCGCCGCTTCGGGCGTGGCGTTCACCGGCACCTTGCCGGTGGAGGTCTTGAGGAAATCCACCCCGGCGTCCAGGCCCAGTTCGCAGGCCTGGCGGATCAGTGCCGGCGAAACCAGCTCGCCGGTCTCGAGGATCAGCTTCAGCGCGATGCCTGACCCGCAGGCGCTGCGGCAGGCGTCCACGCCGGCGCGAGCGCGGGCCGCATCGCCGGCCTGCAGCGCGCGCCACGGCAGCACCATGTCGATTTCGTCGGCGCCGGCTGCGATGGCGCGAAGGGTTTCACGGGCGATCCGCTGCGGGTCGTCGGCGCCTTCGGGAAAGTTCACCACCGTGGCCACCTTCACGGCCGTGCCGGCCAGCGCCTCGCGGGCGGTGGTGATGTGCTCGGGATGGATGCAAACCGCCGCCGGCAGGCCGTGCGCGCTGCGCGCGGCAGCGCACAGGGTGCGGATGCGCGCGGGCGTGTCGTCCTCGCCCAGGCTGGTCAGGTCGAGCAGGCCGAGCACGCGCGCGGCGGGGAACAGGTCGGTAGCGGACATGGCAGGCCCGGTTGCGGATCGCCGCCAGTCTAGGCGGCGCGGCCGCGCCGGACCTTGATCTGCGGCAAGTTCATCGTTCGCCCGCGCGACAGCGGGAGATGGATTACAGTCGGCTGACCACGACCTGCATCCCCATACCACCGCCATGGCCCCGCGCCTGCCCCCGCTTCCGCAAGTGCTGGACCTGTTGCCCGATGCAGTGTGCATCGTGGACGAGGGCGGCCACCTGCTGTTCGTCAACGCCGCCTTCGAGCGCCTGCTGGGTCATGCCGCGGACGCGGTCCGCGGCCGGATCCTGTTCGACTTCATCCATCCCGACGACCGCGCCACGTCCCAGCGACAGGCGGAGGCGCTGATGCAAGGCGGCGGCGAGCGCCATTTCCGCAACCGCTACCTGCATCGGCAGGGCCACGTGGTGGAGCTGCTGTGGTCGGCGCACTGGCTGCCGGAGCAGCGCCTGCGCATCGGCGTGGCGCGCGAAATCGGCGAACTGCGGCGGGCCGAGCGCGAACTGGAACACCATGCCAACCACGACCCGCTGACCGGCCTGGCCAATCGGCGGCGGCTGCAGCATGCGCTGCGCAACGCCCTGGCGGAAGCTGCCGAAAGCGGCGGCCAGGTGTCGCTGCTCTACCTGGACCTGACCGGTTTCAAGCAGGTCAACGATCGCGGCGGCCACGAGGCCGGCGACCGCGTTCTCTGCGAGGTCGCGAAACGGCTGCAGCAGGGCGTGCGCCAGATCGACCTGGTGGCGCGTATCGGCGGCGACGAGTTCGTGGTGCTGCTGGCAGGCTGCGATGCCGGACACGCCCGGGGCATGGCGCAGCAGTTGCGCCAGCAGCTGCGCGTGCCCTGCACGCTGCGCGATGGCCCGTTGCAGATGGACGCCAGCATCGGCACCGCCACCTTCCCCGCCGATGGGCGGACCCCGGAAGCACTGCTCGCGCACGCCGACCAGGCGATGTACGCCAGCCGCAGGCCCCGTTGACGGTCGTTTCAACGGATATTCGAGACCGAGTTCTTCGCGGTGTCGTGCCTGGCCTTCAGCACCCCACCCTCGACGCTGAAGGCCAGCTCAACCCTCACCCGCGGCGCTGCCGCCCGTACCTGCGTCTTCACCGTGTCCTTCAGTCCGCTGCCGGCGCGCTCGGCGACCACCACCAGCAGATAGTCGCCCTCGGTCAACGGCCGGGTCACCTCGATGGCCCCTGCCGAAATTCGCCGGGTGGGCAGTGGTGCCGGCCCCGATTGTGCGGCAGCCGCGGCCGTGCGTCCGGTGGCCGCGTAGGAGGCAGCCGCCGCACCGCCGCCAGCTCCCGCCAGTGACGACACCGCAGCCGAGACGATGCCGCCGCCCGGCAGCGCGCCCCCCGGCAACGCCTGCCGCCCCGCCCCCTCCAGCGGGGTCATCCGCAGCGCCTCCAGGTCCACGCGCACACCGTCACCGCCGGGAAAGGCGATGACGCACGCGGCGCCGCCGCAGCCGATGTCGATCTTCAACGCCGCGCCCTGCGCCAGCGCGCCGCCTGCGGCGTGCAGCCCGGCGTTGACCTTTTCGCCGAAGGTCGCGCCCTGCGTCTGCCGGGGCACCGTCACGTTCATCGAAATGCGGTTCGGCATCGACCCATTGATGCCGTTGAGGCCGCTGGCCGCCGCCGGCCACGCCAGCATCAGGACCACTGCGCCGATCGGAATGCAGGTCTTCATGTCGCCACCATGGATTTGCCGGGCCGTGGGCGAGACTACGCGCGCACCGGCGGCGCGCGTCAAGCACCGTCCGTCGCTGGCCGGTCGCGGATTGGGCAGGCGTTCACCTGTCGGGGGATCCACAGCGGCCACCCGGCCAAACCGCAGGAGCGCGCGATGCCCAGGATCGAACGGCCTTTCTTCCCCATCATCTACGTCCGCGGCTACGCGATGACCCGCGACGAGATCGTGCAGACCACCTCGACGCCCTACATGGGTTTCGAGGCCGGTTCCACCAAGATCCGCCAGGCCCAGGACGGCAGCATCGTCAAGTTCGTGTTCGAGTCACCGCTGGTGCGGCTGATGAAGGACTACGGTTACCGCGATGTGTACGCCGCCGGCGCGGAACAGGCCGACCGGCTGCCGGCGCGCAGCGTGGTCATCCACCGTTATTACGACGAGGCGGATCCCGCCTTCGGCGCCGGCAAGGCACCGTCCATTCCCGATGCCGCGGCGGCGCTGGGCCGGAGGATCGCGCAGCTGCGCGACAGCGTCTGCGGCGGCGACGCGGCGGCGCGCAAGGCCTTCCGCGTGTACCTGGTCGGGCATTCGATGGGCGGTCTGATCTGCCGCTGCCTGCTGCAGAACCCGGAGGTCGCCAGCGCCGAAGTGCGCGCGATGGTGGACAAGGTGTTCACCTACGCCACCCCGCACAACGGCATCGAGCTGGGCGGCATCAACGTGCCGAGCTTCCTGTCGATGAACGACATGAACAACTTCAGCCGTCCGGTGATGGCGAAGTACTTGAAGGTGGCGAAGGACAAGGTGAACACGCTGGGCGATTCCGGCTTCCCGCCGGAGCGCTTCTTCTGCCTGGTCGGCACCAACAGCCGCGACTACGCGGTGGCGCACGGCCTGTCCTCGCTGGCGGTCGGGCAGATGAGCGACGGGCTGGTGCGGATCGAGAACGCCTATGTCGCCGGCGCGCCGCGGGCGTTCGTGCACCGCAGCCACAGCGGCTATTTCGGCATCGTCAATTCGGAGGAGGGCTACCAGAATCTCGCCCGCTTCCTGTTCGGCGATCTGTGCGCCACCGGCAGGCTCGACATCGAGGCGCTGCCCTTCCCGCCGGAGCTCGAGCGCGCGCGCAAGGCCGGCAAGAAGATCGAATCGTCCTACTACATCGAAGCCACGGTGGCCCCGCGCGGCGCCTACACCTACGACCTGACCGCGCGCACCAAGGGCCAGGAGAGCGCGGTCCGGCGGCAGTACTCGGAATTGTTCGACAACCACGGCAAGCTGATCCGCAACGCCCGCGCGCCCACGCTGTTCTCGGTATTCCTGGACACCTCGAAGATCACCGCCGGCAGCGAGGTGGCGTTCTCGATCGAGCTGGCAGTGTCCAACGCCGGCTATGAGATCGACGGCGCGCTGTTCCTGAAACAGCACATCCCCGGCGAATACCTGTTCCGCAACACCCTGGTGCTGTTCGCCAAGCAGGACGGCGGGGAATGGAAGCTGCGCTACGTCTGGGCCGACGAGCACTGGGCCACCGGGCCGAAGACGGGTGCCGAGGTGCTGGCGCTGGGCCGGAAGGCGATCGGCATCGCGCAGCAGGCGCCATCGGCGTTCTCGATTCCGCTGGCGTCGGCGAAAGGGTTCCGCGCGGCGCTGCAGATCGCCCTGTCGGCCTGGGCCTGAGGCGCCGGTGGCGCCCCGCTGCCGTGCTCAGGCGTGCAGCGCGGTCAGCGATGCGTGCAGGTGGGCGGTTTCCAGCATGTGCCGCAGCCGCGCCTCGACCGCGCGCAGGTCCGCCAGCTGCTGCGGGGCATACAGGGTGTAGATGGGCCGGTTGCGCTGGCCCTCGGCCGGCTCCTTCCGGCTCACGCCGATGTCGCCCGTGCCGCTGGCCTGCGCCCACAGCCGGCGCAAGGCATGCGGTCCGATGCTTTCGTCCTTTCCAAGCGTGAAGGTGAACATCGCGATCTGATGGCTCGACATGCGGCACTCCTTGCGGTGCTGGAGTATGCGCCTTCCAGGCGGACCGCCCCTGGCACACCTTCACGCCGCGGTTTCCGGCCATGCATGGCAGTCCCTGCCACATTCGCGTAGGATGGCGCAAGGCCCCCGCGCCACGCGCGTTTCGTCCGACGCCCACGCGTCGCCCGCCTCGCTCCCTTTCACCCGCCCCGCACTGCCTGCGGGGCGGCACCTGACCGCCCCTGCGGGCGCCCGCCGCGCGCAGCCGGCGCGGCTCCGCAAGTCCTGCGCGTATCCGTGCGTCAAGCCTGCTTGCCGCCGCGGACGCCCACCTCCACCACGCCGCGAGCGGAACGCCCGCGCACCCCGCTCACGCCGTCACCCCACAGGAGGCCCGCATGGCACGGCCCAGGAAAGCAACCGAGAGCCAGCCGCAACAGCCGTTGCCCGCAACCAAGACCAGCCACCTGTTCCAGGGGCGCAAGCCTGCGGAACGTGGCGGCACCCTGACCCGGGAGCGCATCGCCGAACACATGGACGCCTTCCGCAAGGCCGGCGGGAAAATCGAGGTGCTGGGCACCACCCGATCCCTGCAGCACATCGGCCTGCCGGCCGAAGCCGAGCCGGCACCGGTCGTTGCCCCGGCCGCCGGGCGCGCCCGCAAATCCACCCGCTGATACAGGAGTTCCCGTTGGCCAAGCCAAACTACGCATTCGAGAAGCGCCAGCGCGAGCTGGCCAAGAAGAAGAAGCAGGACGAAAAAGACGCCCGCAAGCGCGAGGCGCGCGCCGCCGAGGCGCCGCCGGCGTCAGCAGCGGAATCCGCCGCGCCGCCCGTCCCGACGGGATCGACGCCAGCCCTGGCGGGTCCGCGCGTGCACCTGCGCAAGCCTGCCGATTGAGCTGATGCCGGGCCGGGGTCAGCGCGCCGCGTAGCGGAACAGCGCCCCGGCCAGCAGCCACGGCAGCGCGAAACAGGCCGTCAAGGCCAGTTCGCGCGCATGGAAGCCGCCGACGGCCATCGCAACGGCCACCGCGGCCAACTGCGCCAGGGCAGCGGCGAACATCGCATTCGCCATGCCCGCTGCGCGGAAGCGCCCCACCAGGCTGCCCAGCCCCGCGATGCCCAACACCCCCGCGAACATCAGGTTGGCCGCGTTGCCCTCGCTGCCCAGCATGCCCACCGCGAGGTTGACCCAGATCGTCAGGAACCCGGCCAGCACCGCAGTGCCGAAGCCTGCGCGATAGGCCGGCGATCCATCCCGCCGCGCACCGAATTCGTACAGTCCGCAGACTGCGGCCAGCAGCACGCCCATCACCGCGAAATCCAGCGCCGACCAGTCCACCCCGGACTGCGGACGCAAGCGCATCGCCAGCGCCGGCAGCAGCAACAGGCAGGCCGCGCCGCCCCACACGAACGGGCGCAGCCGGTTCCTGCGGCGCGTACCGCCGGTTCCGGTCATCGTCGTTCCGCTCATCGCCCTGCTCCCGCGTCACGAGTGGATGGTGGCGCGCAGCGTCCCATCCGGAGATGGGCGCAGCGTGGCAGCCGGGTGAAGCGGATGCGAAGCCCTGTGCGCCTCAGCCCGCCTCGTCTTCCAGCATGCGCTCGCGGCAGGCCTGCCAGCTGCCGGCCACCATCACCAGCGCGCACAGCGCCAGGAAGACGAACGGCAGGCCCCAGCCGCCGCTGGCATCGTGCAACAGCCCGAACAGGATCGGCCCGACGCAGCTCAAGGTATAGCCCACGCCCTGCATGAAGCCGGACAGCTTGGCCGAGCCGGCGGGCGTGCGGGTGCGCAGGTTGATCAGGGTCAGCGCCAGCGGGAAGGTGCTCGGGCCGATGCCCAGCAGCACCACCCAAAGCACCGGCGCGGCCAGCGGCGCCCACAGCAGGCCGGGAAACGCCACCGCATAGGCCAGCGTGCAGGCCAGCACCAGCGGGAACGGATTGCGCATGCGCACCGCCACCGCCGGCATGGTGAGCGCGCTGCCCAGCCCCAGCGCCGCGAACAGCGCGACCATGCTGCCGCCGAACGCCGGGCTCGCCCCAGCCTCGGTCATCAGCTTGGGCAGCCAGGTGAACATCGAATAGGTGATCAGCGAGGTCATGCCGAACATCAGCGCCATGCCCCAGGCCAGCGGCGAGCGCCACGGCCGCAGGCGCAGATCGGGAGACGCCAGTTCCGGCGCCGCGTCCCCCGCGCGCACGGCGTTGTCATGCAGGGGCGCCAGCACCGGATCGCCCCGCCGCTCGCGCCACAGCACGCCCCACCAGACCAGTCCCGCGGCCACCGCCGGCAGCGCCCACACGCCCAGCGAGACCTGCCAGCCGGCGGCATCGGCCAGCGGCACCGCCAGCAGCGCCGGCGTGATGGTGCCCACCTGCAGCACGGTCAGGTACAGCGTGCTGACGGTGCCCACCCGCTGGGGGAAATAGCGTTTCACCAGCGGCGGCAGCACCACGTTGCCCATGCCCATGCCGGCCAGCGCGACGATGCAGCCGGCGGCCAGCGAGATCGCCCCGCCGGCGAAGGCACGCGACGCCAGCCCGGCCGCGGCAAGCCCCATCGACAGCAGCGCCGCCTGCTCCAGCCCGATCCGATGGGCGATGCGCGGCGTGGCCACGCCGAACGCGGCGAATGCGGCGGTGGGCAGCATCCCGAACAGTCCGACCACGGCCGGTCCGAAGCCGAAGCG
Organism: Thermomonas sp. LB-4; assembly: GCF_036409385.1. NCBI lineage: Bacteria > Pseudomonadati > Pseudomonadota > Gammaproteobacteria > Lysobacterales > Lysobacteraceae > Thermomonas > Thermomonas sp. LB-4. The sequence continues at coordinate 293,042 of NZ_JAXOFT010000001.1, forward strand.
GCTGCCCAGCAGGTCCAGCAGCGGCGTCAGCGAGGTGACCGCGGTGCGCAGGTTGAGGGCGGACAACAGGATGCCGGCGAGCACCAGCGCGCGGCCGGTCCACGGGGATGCGGGGGGAGACATGGCGGAATTATCACAGACGCGGTTCCGCGCATCGCGCTGGGCCGGGTCCGGCGGTTCATCGGTGGCCGGCTCCAGCAGCCATGGAAATCCGCCCGCGGCCGGCGCGCCCGGGCACTGCGGTGGGCATCAGTCCTTGGGCTCGCCGCACGCTGGCCGGACCTGCGACGGTTGGCGACGACGGCCGGACCGTCGGTCAGCGGGCATGCCTCAGACTGGCGATGCAGCTGCGATAGTTAGCCTCGCCCGCCGGCATCCGCCAGCAGGGCACGCTCCCCTTTTCCTCCGCATTCGTGCGGGAGTCGAAGGCAGCTATCCGCTGTCCGGGCACTGCGACGGCGCGGCAGGGCCTCCCTCCCTCACTCGCTGCCGACCACCGTGCGATCAGCATGCCCACCGTGCAGTGCGCCTCGTTGGGGTGCCGCAGCGGCCACATGAACGGGATTCTCCCACAGACCTGGGACGCGCTGGCCCAGCATCCGGTGCTGCTGAAGGGCCCGATAACCACCCCGCAGGGCGGCGGCTACAAGAGCATCGACGTGACCCTGCGCAAGACGCTGGGGCTGTTCGCCAACGTGCGCCCCTGCGTGGCCTACCACCCCTATGTGGACGCCCTGCATCCCGGCATGGACGTGGTGATCGTGCGCGAGAACGAGGAGGACACCTACGGCGGCATCGAGCACCGCCAGACCGACGAGGTCATGCAGTGCCTCAAGCTGATCACCCGCCCGGGCTGCGAGCGCATCGTCCGCTACGCGTTCGAATACGCGATGGCGCACGGGCTCGGCTTGCACGGTGCGATGTTCGAAGCGGTGCACGGCTCGGCCCCGGACATCGCGGGCAAGAACATCGCCAACCCGTCCGGGCTGCTGCTGGCCGCGGTGCAGATGCTGCTGCACATCGGCGAAGCCGACGCCGCCCGCGACATCCACAACGCGTGGCTGCGCACGCTGGAGGAAGGCCTGCACACCCGCGACCTGTTCAACGAGCGCACCAGCCGCCGCTGCCTGGGCACCCGCGAGTTCGCCCACGCGGTGGTGGAGCGGCTCGGCCAGGTGCCGCAGCACCTGCCCGCGGTGGACTACCGGCAGGCCCCGGCCACCCCGGTGCAGGCGCCGCAAGACGCCGCGCCGCGCGCCCGCCAGGACAAGGTGCTGGAAGGCGTGGACGTGTTCCTCGACTGGGACGAGGCCGGCCGCGACCCGAACACCCTGGCCCGCCGCCTGCAGGCCGCCGCACCCGCAGGCCTGCGCCTCACGGTGGTCACCAACCGCGGCGTGAAGGTCTGGCCGGAGGGCCACCCGGACACCTTCTGCACCGACCACTGGCGCTGCCGCTTCAAGGCGGTGGCGGGCACGCTGGCGCCAGAAGGGGTGCCGGAGCTGCTGGTGCGGCTGCTGGAAGCCGGCCTGCCGGCGGTGAAAACCGAAAACCTGTACCGCTTCGACGGCCAGCCCGGCTACTCCGTCGCACAGGGCGAATGAGCCCGGCGGATGGCACCATGGCGGGCATGGATCCTGTCTTGCCCGCCTCCGTCGAGGCCGACCTCGCTGCCGCCGCGGCCCTGCTCATGCAGGGCCGCCTGGTCGGCCTGCCCACCGAAACCGTCTATGGTCTGGCCGCCGACGCCCGCAACCCCGACGCGGTGCAGGCCATCTTCGCGCTCAAGCAGCGGCCCGCCGACCATCCGCTGATCGTCCACATCGGCACGCTGGAGGAACTGCAGGCCTGGGCGGCCGAGGTGCCGCCCGCCGCGCTGGCGCTGGCCCGCGCATTCTGGCCGGGCCCCCTGACCATGGTGCTGCCGGCCCGCCCCGACGTGCCGCGCGTGGTCACCGGCGGACTGGACACGGTGGCCCTGCGGATGCCGGCGCACCCGGTGGCGCTGGCGCTGCTGCGCCGCCTCGGCCGCGGGCTCGCCGCGCCGTCGGCCAACCGCCACCTGCGGGTCAGCCCCACCACGGCCGCCCACGTGCGCGAGGAATTCGGCGACGCGCTACCGCTGGTGCTGGACGGGGGGGCCTGCACGGTCGGCATCGAATCCACCATCGTGGACCTGTCCACCGGCACGCCGCGCGTGCTGCGCCCCGGTGCGATCAGCGCCGCGCAGATCGCGGACTGCCTGCAGCGCGCCGTGGACCTGCGCCCCGCCGCCGGCACCCGCGCGCCCGGCCTGATGAAACGCCACTACAGCCCGCGCGCGCGGGTGGAATGCGCGGCGCCCGCCGCGCTGGCGGATCGGGTCGCGGCCCATCTGGCAGCGGGCCTTCGGACCGCGCAGCTGTCGGCCGCGCCGCCCGCGCAACCGCATCCATCGCTGGTCTGGCTGGCGGCAGGCGATACGCCCGACGCCCGCATGCAGCGGCTGTACGGGCTGCTGCGCGAAGCTGACGCCCTGGGCGTCGAGGTGGTGGTGGCGGAGCTGCCGGAAGGCGGCGGCCCCGCCGAAGCACTGCGCGACCGCCTGCTGCGCGCCGCCGGACAGGGCAGCGTCCCGACCGATTGATCGCCCCCGCATGTCGTCGCCCCCACCGGACGCATGGGCCGGCCGCACCGCGGTGCTCGCCACCATGCACGGCAAGGAGGCCGCGATCGCGCCGGTGCTGGCGCGCTTCACCGGCCTGCAAGTGGTCGTGCCCGACGACTTCGACAGCGACCGCTTCGGCACCTTCAGCCGCGACATACCGCGCACCGGCAGCGCGCTGGACGCCGCACGCGCCAAGATCGCCGCCGGCTTCGCCTGCCGGCCCGACGCCACCGTCGGGCTTGCCAGCGAAGGCAGCTTCGGCCCGCATCCGGCGCTGCCGTTCGTGCCGCTGGGCACCGAGCTGGTGCTGCTGGTCGATCGGACGCACGGGCTGGAGCTGGCCGGCTGGCATCGCGCGCCGGCACCGTATGCCCGCGGCGAGCGGGTGACGTCGCTGGAAGCCGCACATGCGCTTGCGGCGCGGATGGGATTTCCGGCACAGAGGCTGATCGCATTGGCGATGGCCGACGGCGCGCCGGCCCCGCGGCACGGCCTGCACAAGGCGCTCGACACCCCGACGGCGCTGGACGCGGCGGTGGCCCATGAACTGGCCGCGCGCGGCGAGGCGTGGCTGGAAACCGACCTGCGCGCGCACCGCTGCCCGCCGCGGATGCGCCGGATCCGTCGCGCCGCGCTGGCGCTGGCCCGCGCCTGCCTAAGCCGCTGCTTGGCCTGCGGCCGGCCTGGCTTCGTGCCGGCCGTGGCGGTGCCGGGCCTCCCGTGCGGTTGGTGCCTGCGCCCCACCGCGCTGCCGCGCGCCCACCGCATGCGCTGCGACGGCTGCGGGCACGAAGCGGAGCAACCGGCGAAGCGGACGCAGGCGGATCCTGCCCATTGCGACCACTGCAACCCCTGAGCGGCCGCGCCCTGCATCCTGCCGGCCGCCGCCTGCGTACAAGAAGCCATGACCCGCGCCGAACGCCTGGAACTCGCACTGATCCCGCTGGCCGCCGCGGCGGCCTGGGGCGTGGCCGCGCGCCTGCCGGACGCCCCCGGCCTTGGCGATCTGCTGTTGGCGGGCGCGGTGCTGTTGCTGCTGCAGGGTCTGCTGCGCGATCTCTGGTTGCTGTGGCGGCGCCGGGCCCTGGCCGCGGAGGCGCAGCCGCGGCGGATGCCCTGCCTGTGCCTGGAATCGGCCCTGGGCGCCACTGGTGTGCTGGCCGGGCTGGTCTTCCTCGGCAGCGGACAGGCCTGGCGGATGGCGATGCCGGACTGGGGCTGGAGCCTGCTGGTCGCCGTCGTGCTGGCGCTGGGCTTCGCCATCAAGGATCTGGTGATCGCCCTGCGCCCGCTGCGCCTGGCGCGGGAGGCCGATCACCTGAACATCGTCGTGGGATGGCGCTGACCCGGGGGATCCCCGCACCGGCGGACCGCCGCGGCGGTCGTTGCCGGCAGGGTGAACCCGCATAATCCGCACTCCACCCGTCTCCGCACTGGGCTGGAGCCACGACGAGGTGATCGCCGCGGTCGCCTATCTGAGCGGCCTGGGGGCGCTCACCATGGTGGTTTCGATGGCCTGGCTGCTGCACAACCTGGACCGCCAGCGCCGCGAATCCGAACAGTTCCACGACGCCGCCTACACCGATGCGCTGACCGGACTGGTGAACCGGCGCGGCTTCGACGAGGCCCTCCACCGGTTCCTGCAGGGACACCGGGAGTCGGACCGCGCGTTCTCGCTGCTGATGGTCGACCTCGACCACTTCAAGCACTACAACGACGACTTCGGCCACCTGGCGGGCGATCGCGCGCTGCAGGCCACCGGCGAAATCCTGACCGCGGTCCTGCGGCCGCAGGACATCGCGGCGCGGTTCGGCGGCGAGGAGTTCGCGGTGCTGCTGCCGGACACCGGGGCGCTTGGCGCGCGCCGCGCGGCGCAACGCCTGCTGGATGCCTTCCACGCCCGCGAGTGGCCGCATCGGCCGGTGACCGTCAGCATCGGCATCGCCGGCGCCCACCCGGGCGACACCCCTGAATCGCTGATCGGCCGGGCCGACAGCCTGCTTTTCGCCGCGAAGAAGGCCGGTCGCGACCGCGCCAGCGAAGCCCAGGCCCCCGCCCCGGGCTCGCTGCTTTGAGCGCGACGCCCCCGGTCGGGCCGGCAGGTTTGGCAGCGCGCCTTCCCCGGCGGCGGGCCCCGGGCATGCCGGAACTTGGGCTGGGCGCGCCCCTGCCACGCCGCCCGCCCTTGCGGCCGACATCATGATAATTGACTAAATCATTGATTTTGAATATAATTATCGGACACTCGCCCCACAGAAGGAGAAGCATGGCGCGCAAGCCAACGCCCCCCGCTGTCGACGCCCGAGAGGCCACCCACCAGAGCATCGCCGCCGATATCGCCGAGTTCCGCCGCCGCGGCGGCCGCATCCAGGTCCTCGGCAACACCCCGCTGCGCAAGTACACGCCAACCTCGTTCCGCTCCAACGCGGCCCAGCGCAAGCCCCCGACACCGCCACCCACGACCCGCGCCGCGCGCTGAGCCCGGCATCTTCCGAAGGGAACCGCATCGACGGTTCCCTTCTTCGTTGCAGGCCCGAGCCGCCCTTGCTCCCTCTCCGCGCGGGGGCCGCGGCCGCCCGCCTGCCAACGCCCGACGGGGCCAGTGAGCATCGCTTTGGCCGCCATCCGCGAATGCATTCCGCGCCGGCGCTACCCTGCACGGCACGCGCCCGCTCGCAGCCCGCTCCCGCAGGTTCCACGGCTGGGCGCGCGGCGCGGCGCGCGGGAGCGTTGCTGCCTCTCCGCACGCGCGCACAACGGGGCGATCCATCGACACCCTTGCCCACCTCGGCAAGAATGGCGGCTTCCGCCCACCGGATGACCGCCATGCCCCACGCGCTGCCCCGCCGCCTCGGATGGCTCGCCGCTGCGGTGGCCGCGATCGGGCTGGTGGCACTGTGGGGCGTGATGGAATTGCGCGGCCCCGTGCTCCCCGGCTACGCAGTGCAGGCCGGCCCGCTGGTGCAGAACGTGGTGGCCACCGGCCGCGTGGCCGCGCCGTCGCGGGTGCAGGTTGGCCCTGAGATCACCGGGCTGGTGCTGGAGCGCCGGGTGATGGACGGCGACCGGGTGGCGCCGGGCGACGTGCTGGTGGTGCTGCGTGCACGCGACCTCGAAGCCCGTCGCGACCAGGCCCGCGCCGCGCTGGCCGCGCTGCGCCAGGCCGAACGCCCCGACGCCGAAGCCCGCCTGCGCCAGGCGCGGGCGCAGCTGGCCCAGGCCGAACGCGATTACGCGCGCCGGCGCGACCTGGGCGAGCGCCAGCTGGTGGCGCGCGAAAGCGTGGAGCAGGCGGCGCAGGCCGTGGTCGCCGCGCGCGCCGCGGCCGAACAGGCGCGGCTGGCGGTGGACGCGCTGGCCGGCGGCGGTGCCCGCGAGGCGCAGGCGCGCGAGGAGCTGGCTGCCGCCGACGCCGCGCTGGCGCGCGCGGTGATCCGCGCCACCGTGGCCGGCACCGTGCTGACCCGCGGCGTGGAACCCGGCGACACCGTGCGCCCCGGCGACGTGCTGCTGGAAATCGCCGCCGACGCACCGGGCGAGATCCTGCTGCCGGTGGACGAAAAGAACATCGCCCGCCTGCGCGTGGGCCAATCCGCCGCCTGCATCGCCGACGCCTTCCCCGGCCGGCCGTTCGCCGCCACCGTGCACCACATCGCGCCGGGCGTGGACCCCGCGCGCGGCACCGTGGACGTGCGCCTGCGCATCGACCCGCAGGCCGACTTCGTCCGCCAGGACATGACCGTTACCGCCACCGTGCTGACCGGCCAGCGCGAGCGCGCGCTGGCGGTGCCGAACGATGCCCTGCTGGAAGCCCGCGACGGCAGCGACCGCGCCACGGTGCTCGTCGTGCGCGACGGCCGCGTGCGCCGCACCGTGGTGACGCTGGGCCTGCGCGGGCTGGCGATGAGCGAAGTCACCGCGGGCCTGCGCGCCGGCGACCATGTACTGGCCGCCAGCGGCCTGGCCGCCGACGCGCTGCCGGCCGACGGCGACCGCGTGCGCATCGAGGCCCAGCCGCCGCCGGCCGCGGATTCCGCCACCCGCCGCGAGCTGCCGGTGAAGTTCGACTGAGCGATGTGGATCGAGACCACCATCGCCATGCGGTTCCTGCGCCAGGGGCGCGGGCAATCGCTGCTGATCCTGTTCGGCATCGCCGTGGGCGTATCGGTGATCGTGTTCGTCACCGCGCTGATTTCCGGCCTGCAGTCCAACATCATCGAGCGTACGCTGGGCACGCAGGCGCACATCCGGGTGGAGGCGCCGGATGAAGTGAACCGCATCGCACCCGCCCCGCCCGGCACCCTGCAACTGGTGCTGGAGGACCGCCGCGCGCAGGTGCTGCGTACCATCGTCAACTGGCCGCAGGTGGGCGACGTGCTGGACCGCCTGCCCGGCATCACAGCGGTGTCTCCGGTGGCGTCCGGCCCGGCGTTCGGCCGCCGCGGCGAAGCAGTGGAGTCCGTCGCGCTGGTGGGCGTCGACCTGTCGCGCTACCTGCGGGTGATTCCGCTGGACCGCAACATGGTGGAAGGCCGCCTGGACCTGGGCGCCGGCAACGCGGTGATCGGCCGCCAGCTGGCCAGGGACCTCGGGCTGCGCACCGGCGGCAAGCTGCGCATCGACGCCGGCAAGGGCCGCGAGGCGATCGTCAATATCGCCGGCATCTTCGAACTGGGCGTGCGCGAACTGGACGCGCGCTACGTCTACCTCGACCTCAAGCAGGCGCAATCGCTGCTGGCCCTGCCCGGCGGGATCACCGTCATCGACGTGACCGTGGCCGACCTGTTCGGCGCCGACCGCAGTGCCGCGCGCATCCGCGGGCTGACCGGGCTGAAGGCGGAAAGCTGGATGGAGACCAACGCGCAGCTGATGAACGCGCTGAGCTCGCAGAGCATGTCCACCCGGATGATCAGCGTGTTCGTGGCGATGTCGGTGGCGCTGGGCATCGCCAGCGTGCTCGCGGTCAGCGTGACCCAGCGCACCCGCGAGATCGGCATTCTGCGCGCGATGGGCACGCGGCGCGGCCAGATGCTGCGCGTGTTCCTGGTGCAGGGCGCGGTGCTCGGCCTGGTGGGCTCGCTGATCGGCGCGCTGGCGGGCCTCGGCCTGGTGGGCGCGTTCAACACCTTCGGCCCGAAGCTGTTTTATATCCCGCTGCCGCCGGCGCTGATCCCGGCGGCGATGGCGCTGGCCACGGTCGCCGGCGTGGTGGCCGCGGCCGTGCCAGCCTCGCGCGCGGCCAGGCTGGATCCGGTGGAGGCCATCCGCCATGCCTGAGCTGCGCGAGGTGCTGCGGCTGGAAGGCCTGCGCAAGTCCTACAACATCGGCCAACCGAACGAGGTGGAGGTGCTGCACGGCCTCGACCTGCGGCTGGACAGCGCCGACTTCGCCGCGCTGGTGGGCCCCTCGGGCTCCGGCAAGAGCACCCTGCTCAACCAGATCGGCCTGCTCGATTCGCCGACCGCCGGCGAGCTGTACCTGCTGGGCCAGCCCACCCGCAGCATGGACGACGAGGCGCGCACCGCCGCGCGCGGCCAGCACATCGGCTTCGTATTCCAGTTCCACCACCTGATCGGCGCGTTCACCGCGCTGGAAAACGTGCTGATGCCGCTGATGGTGGCCCACGGCAAGCCCGACCGCGAGGCGCTGGAGCGCGCCCGCGGCCTGCTGGCCGACGTCGGGCTGGAGACGCTGGCCGACCGCAAGCCCGACCAGCTCTCCGGCGGCCAGCAGCAGCGTGTGGCCATCGCGCGCGCGCTGGTCACGCGGCCGGCCCTGCTGCTGGCGGACGAGCCCACCGGCAACCTCGACACGAAAACCGCCGCCGACGTGTTCGCCCTGCTGCGCCGCTTCAACGAACAGTTCGGCTGCGCGGTGCTGGTGGTCACCCACGACCCGCGCCTGGCCGAGACCTGCGACCGCACCATCACCCTGGTGGACGGGCGGATCGAGGCCGATGCGCGCCGCCCCTAGGATCAAGCGAGCGACCTAGAACCCGAGCTTCGCGCCCGCCCCCAGCAGCGTGGCGATGCCGAGCAGCGCAAAGATGCCCGCGGCGATCGAATGCACCAGCTTCATCGGGATGCGGTTCGCCAGCTTGTCGCCGACGAACACCGCCGGCACGTCCGCGATCAGCATGCCCAGGGTGGTGCCGATGACGACCAGCAGCGGCGTGGCGTAGTGCGCGGCCATCGCCACGGTGGCGACCTGGGTCTTGTCGCCCATTTCGGCCAGGAAGAAGGTCACCAGGGTGGCGCCGAACACGCCGAACCTGCCGGCGATGCGGGTTTCCTCTTCCTCGATCTTGTCGGGGATCAGGGTCCAGATCGCCATGCCGATGAACGACAGGCCCAGCACCCAGCGCAGCACCTCGGGCGTCAGCGTGGCGGTGATCCAGGCGCCCAGCGCGCCGGCCAGGCCGTGGTTGAAGAGGGTGGCGACCAGGATGCCGAGGATGATCGGCAGCGGCTTCTTGAAGCGCGCGGCGAGGATGAAGGCGAGGAGCTGGGTCTTGTCGCCGATTTCGGCGAGCGCGACCACCCCGGTGGAGACGAGCAGTGATTCCATGGATGTTCCAGGCCGGACAACGGACGAATGACCACCGCGCATCCCCGGCCATCTCGGAGGCGCAGTGGTCAAAGGTCTTGCCAGGCATGGAAACTGCCCGCGCCATGGCCGTTGGGCCAAGTGTGTTGACGTGGGCCTCTTCGCGACGAAGAGCGGCTACTCCCCAATGACCCGGCCATGTTACATGGTCTGGCCTCCGTCTCGCCAGACCGGGCGAGGAAAGCGCCTGCGGATGGGGGCGGGACAAATGGGGCATCGCCTGGCAGATCGCCGCTGGCCCGCGGCTGGACGCCATCGCCGACCCGGGTCCTGCCGTCGCGGCGCGCGTATTCGAGGCGCTGACGGCGATGCGGAAGATCGGCGTCGCCGCGATCGAAGCCGCCCGTCGCGGCTGATCGACCGTGCCGGCCGGGCCTGCGCCCGGCGCGGCCTCAGCCGCGCAGGAGGAGCATCGGCAGCGCGAACAGGGCCAGCGTGAGCAGGATGCCCGCGACCACCAGGGCCACCCGCCCCGGCTCCGCGCGCAGCACCGACCAGAACGTCTCGGCGGTGCCGTCGCGCTCCGCGGCCTCGCGCTCGGCGCGGGCACGCAGCTGGCGCGCCTGCTGGTAGTCGGCCAACAGCTGTTTCGCGTCCGCGTAGCCGGCCGCGTCGCGAAGCCAGATCCCACCGAAGGAGATTCCCCAGCGGCTGGGCTTGGTTTCGTAGTATTCGATCCGGTGCTGGTCGAGCAGCGAACGCACTTCGTCCGCCTCGTCGTCGGGCACGTTGCGCAGATTCATCAGCAGTTTCGACATGGCGCGAGGATAGCAGCCACGCCCGCCGACGCCGTCCGCCACGCAAAGCACCTCAGCCCCCACGGTGCGGGCCCGGGCGCCGTCCACGATCCAGGCCAGCACCTGCGCGCGCTGGTCGAGCAGGAAGCCACGCCGCCTCGCCTCCCGGCGCCTCGGAGGCGCCAGCGCGGCGGCTAGGGGGCGCCGACCACGCGCACACCGTCCGCGACGATCCGGTATTCAACCGGATCGACCGGCAGGCCCTTGCCGCCATCCTCGCCGAGGTGCCTGGCCTGCGCGGGGGTCAGCTGCTTGCGCGCCAGCACCCCGTGGACCACCGCGCTGCCGCTGGCGTCCCTGGGCAGGAAGAAGGCGTCGTTGCCGAACATCACCCGCGCCGTCCGGCCCTCGTGTTCCAGCACCATCCAGCAGCCCTTGGCCTGGCAGACTTCTGTGATCCGGCCGCTGAAGCGGCCGGGCTTGCCGGCATGGGCATCGAACGCGTCGACGGCCCGCGATACCGGCACCGCCACGCCGTCGGCGAACGGTTTGCCATAGATGGACAGGGAACCGGCGTGCGCGAACCACGCGGCGGTGGACAGCAGTCAGATCGCAAGCAGGCGCATGGCAGGTCTCGTGTCGATGGCGGGATCCGCCACCGACCATAGCGGAACCGCCGGCTACCGGCCACCGGTAGCGGCGCCGCCTGTCTTTGCGCCGGAAACCGCCCCGCTGCCGCCGCTGCGCTTTTTCGCCGCCCGCGCCTTCGCCCGGGCCCTGGCGCGCTCGTCCACCACCGCGGTGAACAGCGCACCGACGAAGATGATCAGCGCGGCGTAGTAGATCCACACCAGGGCGAGCACAAGCGTGCCCATCGCGCCATAGGCCGAGCCGGGATCCGCGCGGCCCAGGTACCAACCGATGGCCGCGCGCCCGACCAGGAACATCACCGCGGTGGCCGCACCACCGCCGACGGCACGCTTCCAGCCGACCCGGCGATCCGGCAGATAGTGGTACATCAGCGCGAACGCGAGCATGTACACCAGCCACGCGGCCACCTGCGCCATCAGCGGCAACACCCAGTCCACCCGCGCGAACATCAGTTCCAGCACGGTGTTCAGGGTCAGCGACACCACCAGCAGGAACCCCAGCGCCAGCACCAGTCCCAGCGAGAACACGCGCTTGCGCAGCCACGCCAATGGGCCGGACAGCGCGGTCGCGTCGGTGCGGAACACCTTGTTCAGCACGTCCTGCAGCTGCGCGAACACCGCGGTGGCGCCGACGAACAGCAAGCCCAGGCTCCACCACCCGGCAATGGAGCCGGTATCGGGCCGGTCGCGGGCATTGGCGACGATGGTGCGCGCCACCCGCTCCGCATCGGCGCCCACCAGCAGCGCGATCTGCTGCATCACCGCCTCCTGCGCGATCGGCAGGATCGAGGTGGTGAGCCAGACCAGGATCAGCAGCAGCGGCGCCAGCGACAGCAACGCGTACAGCGCCAGCGCCGCCGCCTGCGACATCAGGTCGGCATCGATGAAGCGCCGCAGCAGCGCCATCGGCAGGCTGCCGCGTGCCTTGCGGATGAATGCCTCCACCGCGGGCCGGCGGGTCGAAACACCGCTGCGCTCGCGCGAGGCCGTGGGCTGGGTGGGGTCGAGCTTCTCCACCACCTTGCCTGGTTTCGCAGGCGTCGCGGCTTTCCTGACCGCGCGTTTGGCAGGCGAAGCTGGGGACTTGCCGGGGTTGCGTCGCTTCGGCATGCATGGCCCGTGGCTGGAACACCCTCTCACCATGCCGGGTGCGGCGTGAAGGCTGGATGGTGCGCTACGCGGCTAATCCGGCTCGGCCGCCGCCTCGCGACCCTGCTGGCGGATCAGCGCTTCCTCGCGTGCGTCGTTGATGGCGTGGCGCACGCCGTCGAGGTCGGGCGCCGATTCGTCGTGGTCGAACACGCCGGTGAGTTCGCTGTCGGGGCGCAGCTCCCCCGCTTCGAACAGCGCCCACATCTCCTCGCCGTACCAGGTGTCCAGCAGCTCCGGGGCCCACGCGCCGAGGCTGGCGGTGAAGTTGTTGACGTCGCGCAGCAGCATGGCGCGCGCGGCGTTGTTGCCGGCGGCGCTGACCACCTGCGGGAAATCGATGATCACCGGGCCATCGGGCGCGACCAGCACGTTGTACTCGGACAGGTCGCCGTGGATCAGGCCGACGCAGAGCATCTTCACCACCTGACGCACGAGGAAACGGTGGAAGCCGCGGGCCTGCTCCGGCGACAGCTCCACTTCGCCCAGCCGCGGCGCGGAGTGGCCGTCGCCATCCACCACCAGCTCCATCACCAGCACGCCGTGGAAGTAGCCGTACGGCTCCGGCACGCGTACGCCGGCATCGCGCAGCTGGTACAGCGCATCGACCTCGGTGTTCTTCCACGCGGTTTCCTGCTGCTTGCGGCCGTACTTCGTCGCCTTGCCGATCGCCCGCGCCTCGCGGCTGCCGCGCACCTTGCGGCCTTCCTGGTACTGCACGCGCTGCTGGAAGCTGCGCTGCGCCATGTCCTTGTAGACCTTGGCGCAGCGGACCTCGTTGCCCGCGCGCACCACGTAGACGGCGGCTTCCTTGCCGCTCTTCAGCGGCCGCATCACCTCGTCGATCACGCCGTCGTCGATCAGGGGCTGCAGGCCCGGGGGGGTTTTCATGTCATCTCGAAGGGGAGAGGGAGTCGCGCGGCAACGATGCGCCGCCGCTTGCGGAAATCCGGCCCGACAGAGTGCCTGATCGCTACACTGCTGTCCCGCTTGCACGGCAGTGATGCATGTCCGACCCGATTCGACTGGCCAAACGCGTGGCCGAGCTCGCCGCCTGCTCGCGCAGCGATGCCGAGCACTACATCAAGAACGGCTGGGTGCAGGTGGATGGGCGGGTGGTCGAGGATCCTGCGCAGCCGGTGTCCGGCGAGGAGGTGACGCTGGATGAAGCGGCGCGGCTGGAAGCCGTGGAGCCCGCCACCATCCTGCTGCACAAGCCGGCCGGCTACGACACCATCAGCGGCCGCAACCCGGCGGCAGCGCTGGTGCAGCCGGACACCCGCTGGCCCGAAGACCCTTCCGGCGTGCGCCTGCTGGCCCGCCATTTCCACCGCCTGACCCCGCTGGTCCCGCTGGATGCCGACGCCAGCGGCCTGATGGTGCTGACCCAGGACGGCCGGGTGTGGCGCCGGCTCACCGAGGATGGCGACGAGATCGAGCAGGAATTCGTGGTCGAAGTCGGCGGCGAGCTTGCCCCCTACGGCCTGCGCAAGCTCAACCACGGCCTGCACTACAACGGCCGCCCGCTGCCGCCGTGCAAGGTCAGCTGGCAGAACGAAGTCCGCCTGCGCTTTGCGCTCAAGGGCGTGCAGGGTGGGCAGCTGCGCGACATGTGCGCGCAGGTGGGACTGGAAGTGGTGTCGATCCGCCGCCTGCGGATCGGCAGGGTCTCGCTGGCGAAGATGCCGGCGGGGACGTGGCGCTACCTGCCGGTGGGCGAGCGGTTCTAGACCGTCCCCCAGGGCGGCACATCGGTCCGCGGCACATCGATCCGCCGCACGTCGATCGGCTTGTCGCCTGCTCCGCCCATGGGTACATACTCCGGCGACCGGCTGCAACCGCAGCCGCGCAACCGCAACGTCAAGGAGAGGCACGTGAGCAAGGGCATGGACCAGAAGAAGCAAGAAAAGAAGAAGCCCGCCAAGACGATGAAGGAAAAGAAGGCCGAGAAGAGGGAAAAGAAGGCGACCAAGGCGTTCGCACCGACCTGAGGCGGCCCCGGCGGAGACCCTTCCGCCGTTGCTCCGTTGCACCGCAACGTCCGCTGCCGCACGGCACCGCATGCGTGTTGCCCGCCCTGCAGCTCCGCGCCGAACAGCGCAACCGCTGCGGCGGGCTTCCCTCCGCGAAGGTCGCAAGCACTGCGGCGGCGGCTCAGTCGAGCTTTTGAAGCTCCCGCGTGGCCATGGCCACCGCATCCTGCAGCATGCCGGCGTAGAGCCTGCGGCCCTGCCCCATGTCGCGAGCCAAGGTCTGCAGGCCATCGACATAGGCCTGCAACAGGTCACGTGCGTTGAACTGCTGGCCGAGCTCATCGACGGTCTTCGTCACGGCATCGCGGAGATGCCAGTCCACGTTGACGCCGGTCTCGGCCATCTTGGCCAGATCCAGGACGCGCAGAACATGCGGGGTAACAAGTCCGACGACGGTGGCTTTCACATGGGGTACCTGCTTCTCTCCGGACCGGAAGATAACGCAAGCCGCCGCAAAGGAAAGGCGAAGCACCCAGAGAAGCCGCCTGCCGCATCCGGGCGCCCACTCGTCCGTCGCGGTGTACGCCCCACCCTGCAGATGCGCCCGGACGCTACGGGCGCCGCCGCCCGGCTGCCGGTGCGCCGCCGCGGCCAGGCGCTGCCGGCGGCCACGCGGATGTGACCCAAGCGCCGGGGATCTGAACGCCGTCGCGGCCGCTGCGGCCGCGCGGCGATCGGTCACGCGCCGGTCAGCACCGGCGCCAGCAGGCGGAAGCTGCCCGCATCGGCGTCCATCTCCACCTTGCCGCCCACCGGCACGATGAACTGCTCGCGGATGTGGCCGATCATCGCGCCGCGGTAGGCCGGGATCTTCAGCGGCAGGATGTAGTCGTCGAAGATCTGGTCCAGGGTCAGCGAACCATAGCCGTCGCCCGGGTTGCAGTCGCTGCAGTCGCCGAAGACGAAGCCCGCGATCCTGTCCAGCGCACCCATCAGCTTCAGCGTGCTGAACATGCGGTCGATGCGGTAGGGCGCTTCGCCCACATCCTCCAGGAACAGGATCTTGCCGCTGAAATCCGGCAGGTAGGACGAGCCCGCCAGCGCGGTGAGCACGGTCAGGTTGCCGCCCACCAGTTCGCCCTGCGCCTTGCCGCCGCGCAGCGTCTGGATGCGGTTTCGGCGCGGCACCAGCTCGTCGCCGGCGTCGCGGCTGTTCTGGTACTGCATCAGCTCGCGCCGGAAGAACAGCCGCTCGAACTGGTCGACGTTGAAGCGGTTCCAGCTGCCCGTCCCCACCGGGCCGTGGAAGGTCACCAGGCCGGTCTTGGCGTGGATCGCGCAGTGCAACGCGGTGATGTCCGAATAGCCCAGCAGCACCTTGGGGTTGCGGCGGATCAGCGCGTAGTCCAGCAGAGGCAGCAGCCGCGCCGCGCCGGAACCGCCGCGCACGCACACGATGGCCTTGACCTCGCGGTCGCCGAACATCGCGTTCAGGTCGCCCGCGCGCTCGGCATCGGTTCCCGCCAAGTGCCCGTAGCGGCCGTCGTAATGCGCGCCGGTCCGGACCCGCAGGCCCAACGCCTCCATCGCCTCCTGCGCCAGCTGCAGCGCCAGCCGCTCGCTCACCGCCGACGACGGACTGACCAGCCCCACCGTATCGCCCTTGCGCAGGCCCGCAGCCAGCAGCTGCCGGGGCGTGGCCGCCGTCGCCCTGCCCATGCCAAGCAGGGGCAACATCGCGCCTGTCAGCGCGGCGGTGCCGAGGAATCGCCTTCTGTCCATGCTTGAACCCGTTGCGGAAACCGGGCCAAGGGTAGCAACGGGCGCGCTGGCGCAGCCGCGAGCGCGCGCCGGACAGCCGACGTCGCCGGCAAGCAGGCGCGCGCGGCAGGCGCGGCGGGGCCAAGCCTTCCGCCCGCCGTCGACATGCGCCCGGCCCGCTTTTGTCCGCATACTCGCGCGAACTGACGAGGGGGCTCGCATGCCCGGACTGACCTCTGCCGAAGCCGCGGCGCGCCTGGCGCGTAACGGGCCCAACGTGTTGCCGGAGCCGGGGCGGAAGGGCGGCCTGGCGCTTGCCGGCCAGGTGCTGCGCGAACCGATGCTGTTGCTGCTGCTGGCCGCGGCGCTGGTGTACCTGCTGCTGGGCGACTCAGGCGAGGCGGCCCTGCTGCTTGCATCTGTAGCGCTGGTCATCGGCCTGACGCTGTACCAGGAATACAAGTCCGAGCGCGCCCTGCAGGCGCTGCGCGACCTCGGCAGCCCGCGCGCGCGCGTGCTGCGCGACGGCGCCGCAACGGTGGTGGCCTCGCAGGAACTGGTGGTTGGCGACGTGCTGCTGCTGGAGGAAGGCGACCGCGTGGCCGCCGACGCGCGCGTGCTGGAGGCCGCCGACCTGCATGTCGACGAATCCCTGCTCACCGGCGAGTCCGTCGCGGTGGCGCGCCATGCCGGCGCCGAAGACGACGCCGGCATCGTCCGCGCCAGCACGCTGGTGGTGCGCGGGCGCGGCACAGCCGAAGTGATCGCGGTGGGCGCGGAGACCGCGGTAGGCCGCATCGGCCACTCGCTGCAGTCGATTGTCAGCGAGCGCACGCCGCTGCAGCGCGAGATGCGCCGGATCGTGACGATCTTCGCGGTCATCAGCTTCGTCACCTGCCTGCTGGTCGTGATCCTGTACGGCCTGCTCCGCGGCAACTGGCTGGAAGGGGTGCTGGCCGGCATCACGCTGGCGATGGCCAACATCCCCGAGGAGTTTCCGGTTGTGCTCAGCGTGTTCCTGGCGCTGGGCGGATGGCGGATGGCGCGGCACAACGCGCTGGTCCGGCGCGCGCCCGCGATCGAGGCGCTGGGCGCGATCGGCATCCTCTGCACCGACAAGACCGGCACCCTCACCGAAAACCGGATGGCGGTGGCGGAACTGGACGCCGCGGATCCCGCCCGCGCGCTGGAAACGGGGCGACTGGCCTGCCCGCCGCTGTCGCATGACCCGATGGACCGCGCACTGGCGGATGCGGCCGCGCAACGGCAGATGCCGGCGTCGCCGCCCGGCTGGCAGCGCCTGCGCGACTATCCGCTGAGCAGCCAGCGCCCGGCCTTCATCCAGACATGGCGCACGCACGCAGGTGAATTCTTCATCGCCGCCAAGGGCGCGCCGGAAACCATCGCGGCGATGTGCAAGGGCTCGGCGCCCACGCAGGCGGAACTGGAACAGCACCTGGCCGCGATGACGCAGCGCGGCCTGCGGGTACTGGCGATTGCCGCTGCGCGTATCCCCGATGCAGCCAGCGAGCCGCTGCCGGAGGACCCGACGACGTTCCCGCTGGAGTGGCAGGGCCTGGTCGGTTTCGCCGATCCCCTGCGCGCCGCCGTGCCCGACGCCGTGGCCGAGGCGCGCGCGGCCGGCGTGCGCGTGATCATGATGACCGGCGACCACGCCGGCACCGCCCGCGCGATCGCGCGGCAGGCGGGCATCGGCATCGACACCGACGCGGGCGTGGTGCGCGGCGACACGCTGGACGCCTGCGACGACGCCACCCTGGCCGAACGCCTCGCCTCCTCCAGCGTGTTCGCGCGGGTGCGGCCGGAACACAAGCTGCGGCTGGTGGAGGCGTTGAAGGCGCGCGGCGGCGTGGTGGCGATGACCGGCGACGGGGTCAACGACGCGCCCGCGCTGATGGCGGCGCACGTCGGCATCGCGATGGGCGGCCGCGGCACCGACGTGGCCCGCGAGGCGGCGTCCATCGTGCTGCTGGACGACAACTTCGTCAGCGTGGTCCGCGCCATCCGGATGGGCCGCACGATCTACGAGAACATCGCCCGCGCCGCGCGCTATATCCTGGCGGTGCACGTGCCGATCACCGGCATGGCGCTGCTGCCGCTGCTCACCGGCTCCGCGCCGATGCTGATGCCGCTGCACGTGGTGATGCTGGAACTCATCATCGACCCGGCCTGCTCGGTGGTGCTGGAGCGCGAGCCGCCGCCCGACGACATCATGCGGCGGCCACCGCGCCCCGCCGATCACCCGCTGCTCGACCGGGCCACCCTGCTCGCCTCGCTCGGCCAGGGGCTGGCGATGTTCCTTGCGGTCGCCCTGACCTACCTGCTGGGCATGCGCGCGGAGCTGGCGGATGCACAGCTGGCGGCCCTGTCGTTCACCGCGATCGTGACCGGCAACCTGTTCCTGATCCTGCTGCACCGTTCGGGTGGCTCGATCTGGCGGGCACTGCGCACGCCCAACGCCGCGTTCTGGATCGTGGCGGTTGCCGCCGGCACGGTACTGGCGCTGACGATCCTGCATCCGGCGGTGGCCGGATTGTTCGGCTTCGTGCGGCCGCCGGGGTTGCTGCTGGCGGCGGCCTTTGCGCTGCCCTTGCTCGCCATCCTGGCACTGGACCTGGCACGCCAGTTGCGGACACGCGGCGCCGGGGCCTCGACGGCCTGAGCGATACTCCGATCCATTCGACATCCCTCGCCCGCTTGCCTACGCTTGTCCGGGACTTTCAACGCATCGGAGTACGCCCATGGAATATCCGCTGGCCCTGCTGCTGTCCTTCGGATTGCTTGCCGTCCCGCTCTCGCCCTCCGCCCAGACCAAGCCCGCAGCAGCGCCCCGCGCCTGCCTGATGGAAGGCAAGTTCGAGTTCATGGGTCAGAAAATGGACATCTCCGACTGCATCCAGAACGACGGCGCCTCGCACGCCAATCTGGTGGAGGCCTGCGACACCATTTCGAAGATGGCCACCGGCATGGGCATTCCGGCCCCCAAAACCACTTGGCTGGCCAGCTGTCCGGCCGCCCCGCAGGGCCGCTGCGTGCACATGAACGGCTCCAAGCTCACGGCCTATTACTACAAGCGCCCCGTGCAGGATCTGCCGGACGTGAAGTCCAGCTGCGAACTGATGGGCGGGCGCTACGCCGAAGGCTGAAACGCCTCGACCGAAACGCCCGCGTCGGCAACGCCCGTCGATCGAACGCAGTCCTTCAACCCGGCCGCGTTCCCCCGCTTCCTCCGGCAGGAAAAACGCACACCCCCGACGCCCGGCTCTTGGCCTCATACATGGCGGCGTCCGCGGCGCGCAGGTAATCGTCGACGGTGGCGAGGCCGGGCACGCTGGTCACCAGCCCGATGCTTGCGCCGCTGGTCACGCTGTGTCCGCCGATGTCGTAGGGCACTCCAAGCACGGCCGCAATCTCGCGGGCGCGCTGCAGCGCCTCGGCAGGCTCGATGGCTTCGAGCAGCACGTTGAACTCGTCGCCGCTCATGCGTGCCACCAGGTCGCCGGTGCGCACGCAGGTTTCCAGCCGGCGCGCCACCTGCTGCAACAGCTGGTCGCCGGCATGGTGCCCCAGGGTATCGTTGACGGCCTTGAAGCGGTTGAGGTCCAGCAGCAGCACGGCGAACGTCTGGGCACCGCCCGGTGCCGGCGCCCCGTCCTCCGCTGCCGCCTTGTGGCGACAGGCCGCGATGGCATGCGCCAGGCGCTCGCGGAACAGCGGCCGGCCCGGCAGGTCCGTGAGCGTGTCATAGGAACTGCCGCGCTCCGCCAGATCGCTGAGCGAACCGGCCATGCGCACGGCCGCGCCACCTTCGAACTGGGCCACCCCACGCCAGTTGACCCATACCAGCCGGCCCGATCCGTGGAACGCCCGGAAATCCACCGAAAAATTCGGCGTCTCCGCAGCCAGGTGCCTGCGATACGCTGCCTGCACGCGGGCGCGATCGTCGGGGTCGATGCGCTGCTGCAGGAAGCGCCAGCCGCCGTCATGCACATGCGGGGCCTCCTCCAGCCCGAGGATTGCGTGGAAGCGCTCCGACACGTGCAGCACATCCGTGCGCAGGTCCCAGTCCCAGATGCCGTCGTTGGAACCGCGGGTGGCCAGCGCATAGCGGTCGTCGGAGCGCAGCAGCTCCAGTTCCGTCTGCTTCTGCCGGGTCACGTCGATCATCAGGCCGATCATGCGGTTCGGTCGCCCGGGCTCGACCACGGCGCGGCACAGATCCCGCACCCACACCACCTTGCCGGACTTGGCGATCAGCCGGTAACTCATTTCATAGGCATAGCTGTGGGTGGCGTTGTAGGCGGCATCGTCGATCGCCAGCGCCTCCGGCAGATCGTCGGGATGCACATGCGCCCGCCAGAACCCCGGATCGGCGCGCCACTCCTCCACGCTGTAGCCGAACAACCGCTCGACCTGCGGGCTGAGGAAGGTATTGCCGATGCCATGCTCGGCCTCCCAGACCACGCCGTCGATGGTTTCCAGCAGGCGCAGGAAACGCTGGCGCACTTCCACCAGGATCTGCTCGGTGACCTCGGTGACCTCGATCAGCACGCCCTGGCGGCTGATCACCCTGCCCGCCGCATCCGTTTCCGGATGCAGCTGCAGGCGCACCCAGCGATAGTCCGCATCGGCGAAACGCAGGCGGAACACTGGCATGCCCGCGCGCAAGGTGCCGACGTCGTCGGCATGCACGAAGTCCAGCAGGGACTGGCCAAGCGCCGCCGCCACCGCATGCCCGGTCAGCCTCGCCCAGGCCGGATTCAGATAGGTGATCTCCCAAAGCGCGTCGGTCTGCACCACCGCCTCGGGCAGCAGCTGCAGCAGGTGGCCGGGCGGCGTGGCGTGGGCGGGCATGTACGGTCATGGTCACCGAAACCCGAATGCCCAGTCCAGCGCAAAAAGGGGATTCCCGTCGGTTTTCGATGCCAGCGCGCGCCCCGCCACGCCAAACCGGCCACGGGCGTCCTGCGTGAACCTGTTGAGCACCCGGCATCGGGCACCTGGATAGCGCCGGTGCGATCGCCGCTGTACCCCAGCGTTCGCCGATACTGCGCCGCATGAACACCCCACCCGAACGCCGCTGGCCCGCGCGCTTGCGCAGCCTGGCCATCAACCTGCTGTTGCTGCTGGCGCTGATTGCCGCGCTGGACTGGTATCGCGCACCGGATGCGCGCGCGGTGGCAGCGACCCGCCTCGCCACCACCCAGGGCGCGCCGGTGGACTTCCAGGCGCAGCGCCAACCGACCGTGCTTTACGTGTGGGCGGAATGGTGCGGCTACTGCCGGCACACCTCGCCGGCCATCGAACGCCTGCACCGCAGCGGCCACCGCGTGGTGTCGGTGGCCATGCAGTCCGGCAACGATGCGCAGGTGCACGCCACCATGCGCCGGCACGGGCTCACCTTCCCGGTGGTCAACGATCCCGACGGCGCGATCAGCCAGGCACTGGGCGTGGGCGTCACCCCGACCATCGCGATCGTCTCCGACGGCCGCATGCGCCTGGCCACCAGCGGCTGGACCAGCGAGTACGGGCTGCGCCTGCGGCTGTGGCTGGCGCGGTAACCGAACGACCGCGGAGCCCACCCGCCCGCGACAGGCAGCCGGGAATTCCTGCCAGCCCACTCGGCACCCCGCCGCGATGTTCGCGGCCAGCCGATGCCGTCGCGCCGTCCGCCGGGCCACCTGCATGCGCGCATGCCGGCCCGCGCGGCAGCGGCGGCGGCAAGCGCCCTATCCGACCAGGCGCCAGCCCAGCGTTTCACCCTGCGCCAGCGGCACCAGGGTGCGCTCGCCGTAGGCCAGCTCGGCCGGGATGACCCATTCCTGCTTGCGCAGCGTCACCGTGCCTTGGTTGCGCGGCAGCCGGTAGAAGTCGGCGCCGAAGTGGCTGGCGAAGCCCTCCAGCCGGTCCAGCCGGCCCGCGGCCTCGAACGCGGTGGCGTACAGCTCCAGCGCGTGCAGGCCGGTGTAGCAGCCGGCGCAGCCGCAGTCGGCTTCCTTGTCGCCGCGCGCGTGCGGGGCCGAATCGGTGCCCAGGAAGAAGCGCGGGCTGCCGCCGGTGGCGGCGTCCAGCAGCGCCCGGCGGTGGACCTCGCGCTTCAGCACCGGCAGGCAGTAGTAGTGCGGGCGCAGGCCGCCGCTGAAGATCGCGTTGCGGTTGTACAGCAGGTGGTGCGCGGTGATGGTGGCGGCGATCTCGCCCCCGGCGTCGCGCACGTAGTCCGCCGCGTCCTTGGTGGTGATGTGCTCCAGCACCACGCGCAGGCCCGGGAAGTCGCGGCGCAGCGGGACGAGGATGTCCTCGATGAACACCTTCTCGCGGTCGAACACGTCGATGTCGCGGTCGGTCACCTCGCCGTGGATGGCCAGCACCATGCCCGTCTCCTGCATCGCCTCCAGCGCCCCGCGGGCGTGGCGCAGGTCGGTGACGCCGGAATCGGAATTGGTGGTCGCCCCCGCCGGGTACAGCTTCACCGCGTGCACGAAGCCGCTGGCCCTGGCCGCGCGGATCTCCCCGGCCGGCGTGTTGTCGGTGAGGTACAGCGCCATCAGCGGCTCGAAGTCCGAGCCCGCCGGCCGCGCCGCCAGGATCCGCTCCCGGTACGCCGCCGCCAGCGCGGTGGTGGTCACCGGCGGCCGCAGGTTCGGCATCACGATGGCGCGCCGGAACTGCGCCGCCGTGTGCGGCAGCACCGCCCCCAGCAGCACGCCGTCGCGCAGGTGCAGGTGCCAGTCGTCGGGGCGCGCGATGGTCAGCGTGGTGCCGGCGGGCGCCTGTGCGGGCGCGGGAACGTGGTGGGCAAGCGGGGACATCGGGGCTCCAAAGTCGAACGTCGACCGGCACGATTTTGCCAGAGGCATCCGCGCCGGGTCGGGAGCGCCGGCAGCGCGTGTCCGGGCACCGGGTGGCGCCGCGGCGCATTTTGTAGAAGGATTGCCGTATGGATCGCATCCCGACGCTGTCGCCAGGCACCCTCATCGGAACGCTTGCGGAGTCGCTGGAGAACGCCAGGTCACTCGAGGAGCTGGTCAGGCCGCTGCTGGAACTGCTGGAAGCGACCACCGGCCTGGAATCGACCTACATGACCACCATCGACGAACAGGCCGGCGTCCAGCACATCCTGTTCGCCCGCAATTCGGACCGCCTGCAGATTCCGGAAGGGCTGTCGGTGCCCTGGAACGACACCCTGTGCAAGCGCGCGCTCGAGGAGGGCCGCAACTACACGGACGACGTGGAAGGTTGCTGGGGCGATTCCGATGCCGCGCGCGCGCTGGGCATCGCCACCTACGCCAGCGTGCCCATCCACGGCGCCGAAGGCGCCCTCTACGGCACCCTGTGCGCTGCCAGCGGGCAGCGCCAGCCGCTCCAGGACGACGCCGAACGGGTCATGCGCCTGTTCGCCCACCTGATCAGCCAGCAGGTCGAGCGCGAGGCCCTGCTCAACCTCCTCAAGGCCACCAACGCGCAGCTGCATCGGAACGCGATGACGGACCTGGTGACCGGCCTCGCCAACCGCCGCGCGCTGATGGAGGAGTTGCAGCGGCGCCTGCAGCTGCGCAAGCGCACCGGCACCGAGGTGCTGATCGCCTTCATCGATCTCGACGGCTTCAAGCGGATCAACGACGTGCACGGCCACGACGCCGGCGACCGTTTCCTCGCGGCCATCGGCCACGCCCTGGCCGGCTGCATGCGCGCCGACGATTTCTGCGGGCGCCTGGCGGGCGACGAATTCGTGGTGATCGGCACGGTCTGCTCGGCCTCGGACACTTGCCAACAGGCCCTGGAAGCGCGGCTGCGCGCGGCCTGCAGCGGGCAGTTCGAGCTGGGCAGCGCCAGCATCGCCTACAGCGGCCCCAGCATCGGCGTGATCCGCGCTGGCGAAGGCGATGCGGAAACGGAGCTGGCCCGCGCGGACCAGGCGATGTACCAGGACAAGCGCAAACGGCGCGGCGCTGCTTCGTAGTCGCCGGCTGCGGTCACAGGCGCGCGGCCCCGCCCCTTGCGTCACCGGTCCGCCGGTCCCGCCCCCAACGGCGCCGGCCGCGCAAACAGATAGCCCTGCCCCAGCTCGCAGCCCAACGCCAGCAGCGCCTGGCGCTGGGCCTCGGTTTCGATGCCCTCGGCCACCACTTCCATGCGCTGCGCCCGCGACAGCGCCAGGATCGCCCGCACCACCGCGGTACTGCCGCTTTCGTCGTCGGGCGACAGGTCGCAGATGAACGAACGGTCGATCTTGAGGGTGTGCATCCGGAAACGGTGCAGGTAGCTCAGCGAGGAATAGCCGGTGCCGAAATCGTCCAGCGCCACCATCACCCCGCAGTCGGCGAGCTGGCGGAACACCTCGCCGATCTTTTCCGCGTTCTCCAGCAGCGCGCCTTCGGTCACCTCGATGCGGACCTGCGAAGGCGCGATGCGGTGCGCCCGCAGCAGGGCCATCAGCCGCGCCACCAGGCCCGGCGCGCCGAAATGCCGCGGCGAGAAGTTGACGTTCACGTACTGCTCCGGCCGCAGCAGCGAAGGCAGCAGCTCCAGCGTGCGCGTGAACACCGCCCAATCCAGCGCCTCCAGGCTGCCGTTGCCCTCCGCCACCGGCAGGAACGCCGCGGGCGCGAGCACCCCGCGATGCGGGTGGTGCCAGCGCGCCAGCGCCTCGTAACCCACCACCCCGCCGTCGGACAGCCGCACGATGGGCTGGAACCACGGCACCAGTTCGCAGCGCTCCATCGCCCGCCGCAGGTCGCTTTCCACCTCCAGCAGCTGCAGCGCGCGCGCATGCAGCGCCTCGTCGAAGACTTCGATGCGGTCGCGTCCGCCCGCCTTGGCGCGGTACATCGCGATATCGGCATCGCGCAGCAGCTCTTCCGGCTGGGTGTAGTGCGGCGCGCTCAGGGCGATGCCGACGCTCACGCTGCTGTACAGCTCCTTGCCCTGCACCCGCACCGGCGCCTCCATCGCCTTCACGATGCGTTGGCCCATGCGCAGCGCCGCGTCGGGCCCGTTCACCTCCATCAGGATCGCGAACTCGTCGCCGCCCAACCGTGCCACCATGTCGCGGCCGCTGCGCACGCAGCGCGAAAAGCGCGCCGCCACTTCCTGGAGCAGCGCGTCGCCGACCAGGTGCCCCACCGAATCGTTGATGACCTTGAACCGGTCCAGGTCCATGAACAAGACCGCGAAGCCGTAGCCCTGCTCGCGCTGCCCGTGCGCCAGCGCGCGCTGGAGCTGGTCGCGCAGGTAGGCGCGGTTGGGCAGGCCGGTGAGCGAATCGTGCAGCACCTGGTACTTGAGCTGGCGCTCCACGTCCTCGCGCACGCGGATCTGCTCCGACAGCTCGGCGGTGCGCGCCTCCACCCGCTGCTCCAGTTCGGCGTTGGCGTCCTTCAGCTCCGCGGCGGCGCGCTGGCGTTCCAGGCCGCTGGCGATCTGGTAGCTGATGAAGGTGAGCAGATCGCGTTCGCTGGCGCTGTAGCAGTGGCCGCTGGTGTAGTTCTGCACCGCCAGCAGGCCCAGCACGCGTTCGCCCGCCACCAGCGGCACGCCCAGCCACGCCATCGACTGCTGCCCGACCACGTCCAGCTCGCCGGACGCCTGCAGCGCCTCGAACTGCGCCCGGACCGCCGGATCCTCCATGTCCACCAGCAGCGGCTTGCCCCGGCGGATCACGTATTCGCTGATGCCGTGCCCCACCCGCCGGCTTTCCGCGGTGCCGCCGGTTTCATCCACGTAGTACGGGAAGTGCAGCCATTCGCCATCGTCCGAGAGCAGCGCGATGTAGAAATTGCGCGCATCCAGGAACTGCCCGACGATCCCGTGCACCGCCTGGTAGAACCCGTCGGGATCGGTGGCGGTGTGCGACAGCTCGGCGATGCGGTACAGCGCCTCCTGGATGCGTTCCGACCGCTGCCGCTCCTGCACTTCCAGGGTGAGCGCCTGGGTACGCTCGGCCACCCGCCGCTCCAACTCCTCCTGCTGCAGCTTGCGGTCCACGGCATTGAGGATGTGGCTGCCAACGTAGGACAGCAGCGCCTGGTCGGAGGTGGTGTAACGGGGCCGCTCGATGTAGCTCTGCACCACCAGCACGCCGCGCACCGCCTCGCCCACCAGGATCGGCACGCCCAGCCAGTCGAAGCATTCCTCGCCGATGTCGCGCATGGGCCCGGACACCTGCGCGCGCAGTTGGTCCAGCGCGCCCATCAGCGGGCGCCGGTCGCGGATGCAGTACCAGGTCAGGCCGCGCTCCATCACCGACATCGAGATGAATTCGTTGGCGTTGCGGATGACCGGATCGACGGTATCGACCAGGTAGATGAAGCGCAGCGCGTCGCTGCTCTCTTCGTACAGGGCGATGTAGAAGTTCTCGGCATACATGAACCTCCCGACGATGGCATGCAGTTCTCGCAGCATCGCGTTCAGGTCCATGCCGGAGCTGGCCATGTCGGCAATCTGGAACAGCGCCGCCTGCAGCTGCTCGGATCGCGCCAGCGCCTGCAGCGAGCCGGTGAGGTGGCGGCGCTCCAGCACCGCATCCGCCACCGGCGCCAGCAGCGCGCAGGCGCGGTCCAGCAACGCCGCGTCCGCATGGGCGGGCAGCAGGAGCGCGATGCCGCCGGTGGCATCGCGCGCCAGCAACCGCACGCCCCGACCGCCATCGGCGCCGTCGGCAACCGGGTCGCCACCGGCCTGCAGCATCGCCAGCAGCGCTGCATCCGCGGCCGGCGCCAGCCCGGCCGGCACGGTGCCGCTGGTGCCATCCGCCATCCACCATGCCACCGTCGCCGGCGCCGCGCCGGCCTCGGCCAGCGCGTGGGCAATCCCTTTCGCCAGCGCAGGCAGCGAAGGAGATTGCAGCAGTGCTTCCAGCATCGCCCCTAGCGCCAGCGGATCGCCGAACGGAACGGTCAGCGGCGCTGGGCGGGATGCGTGTGTCGTCATAGGCGAATGGCCCGCATGGGAAGCAACCCGGTCCCCCAGGGTAACGGCCGCCGGGCCGGCGGATGAAGGCCGCGGCGCCCCGAATGCCGAATGCGTGCGCCCGATCACGCCGGGTCAGGAAGGTGAAGCCGCGCGTTGGCGAAAGCGGCCGACCAGTCGATCACGCCGGGCAACCGATTGTTGCCCCGCTCCACCACCGGGTGCTGGCGGATGCCGGCCACATCGCGGCGCGGCAGCCACAACCTCCCGCCATCGGGACATCAGTCGATCAGCGCCTTGCGCAAACGCGCGTGGGAAATTGTCCCTGACACCTTTTGCTTTTGTTTTTGTTCTGCTTGTCCTGCGACGTATGCTGTCCCGCCGTCCACCGCACCCCTGCCATGGCCTCTCCCGCACTTCGCCTGACCGCAACGCTGTCCGTCCTGCTGCTTGCCGCCTGCAGCCAGCCGCTGCCCTACACCGGTGGCGACGTCGCCGACCTGCAGCGCATCGACGTGGCGATGGGACAGGGCGCTGTCGCCGCGGCCGGTGACGAGGTCAGCGTGCACTACACCGGTTGGCTCTACGACCAGAACGCGGCCGACAAGCGCGGCCAGAAGTTCGACAGCTCCCGCGACCGGGGCCAGCCGTTCGTGTTCCTGCTGGGCGCGGGGCGCGTCATCCGCGGCTGGGACGAAGGCGTGGCCGGCATGCGGGTGGGCGGCAAGCGCGAGCTCCGCATCCCCGCAGACCTAGGCTATGGCCGGGACGGCGCGGGCGGCGTCATCCCGCCGGGCGCTTCGCTGGTGTTCGAGGTGGAGCTGCTGGACGTCCGCAAATGACCGCGGCCGTCGTGGGAACCCCGCGACTCCGCTGATCCCCGCCCGCAGCGCGGGCTGCAGCGCACCTCCGGCGGGATCACCCCTTGTTCACCGACAAGCAGTGAGCCGCCTGAATCAAGAAGTCAGAAAGTACTGCCCCGACGGATGCGCAAGACGCAGCGCGTTCAAACGGAAATGCGCTCTGACCCTTCTGGTCTGTCGCCGTCACCCGGCGCTATCGGGCCGCTGAATCCCGCCCTGTTTCCGAACCCTGCTTCTGCGCCCCGCCCACGGTGGCGAAGTTGTACATCAGCCGGACCTGGCCGTCGCCGGCCCAGGCCATTGCCAGGGTCGCGCTGCGGTCGCCCTTGCGGTAGTACATGCTCGCGCCTCCGCGCGTGTCGACCGGCGAATAGTGGATCTCTGTCCAGCCTGCGGCCAGCATCGCGGCCTGCGCCTGCCCGGCAAGATTCAGCACCTCGCCGCGGGTCCGCAGTTCGACCGCATGCGCGCCCTCGTCTTCATTGACCTCGGCAACCACATGGTCCGCGGGCAGGTAGACGTCCGCCGGGAACCATCCGGGAAGCGCGACGGGAACGGCCGCAGGCGTTGCGATCACCTCCGCGGCGCCGGCGGGAATCGCAGCATCCGCACCCGCGGCTGCGGCCTCAGGGGTTGCGCGTGCAGCCTCGGCGGCCGTCTTGCGATCGCCGCCGCAGCCGCCCACGGCCGCTGCCACTGCCACCGCCAGCACGAGGAAAGATGGACGCATGTTCTAGCGGCTCGGGAAAGTATCCGGAAATACTACACGCGCGCGAAATGGTGTCAGTTCCCGGTGCCGGGCACACCATCCGTCCGCGCGGGCGCCCCGAGGCAGGGGAAAAATGTACCTGACCCCTTTTCCTACATTCCGCCCGCCGCCTCCATCGCGAGCTCAAACGAACGCAGGCGCGCGCCGGGATCGTGGATGTTCGCGGTCAGGATCAACTCGTCCGGGCGGTGGCGGGCCACGAAATCCGACAGCCGCGCGCGCACAGTGGCAACCGATCCCACCGCCGCGCACGCCAGCGCCTCGTCGACGCCCGCCAGCACCTGCGGCGCGTAGCGGGACCGCAACGCCTCCGCGGAGGCCAGCGGCGGGGGCACCAGGCCCGGCCGCCCGCTGCGCAGGTTCGCGAAGGCCTGCTGCTGGGTGGTGAACAGGCGCGCGGCGTCCGCATCCGTGTCCGCCACCACCGCGTTCACCGCCAGCATCACCCGCGGCTGCGCCAAGCGGGCAGACGGCCGGAATCCGGCGCGGTACGCCGCCACCGCCGGCTCCAGTAGCGCGGGCGCGAAATGCGAGGCGAAGGCGTACGGCAAGCCCAGGCGGGCGGCCAATTGCGCCCCGAACAGGCTAGACCCCAGGATCCAGACCTCCAGTTCCACGCCGGGACCGGGCACCGCCTGCACGGCTTGGCCGGGCTGCACCGGTTGGAAATACGACAGCAGCTCGACCACGTCAGCCGGGAATTCGTCGGCCGCGGCGTAGTAGCGCCGCAGCGCCCGCGTGGCGGCCTGGTCGGTGCCCGGCGCGCGGCCGAGCCCCAGGTCGATGCGCCCCGGATGCAGGGTGCCCAGCGTGCCGAACTGCTCGGCCACCTGCAGCGGCGCATGGTTGGGCAGCATCACCCCGCCCGCGCCGACGCGGATGGTGCGCGTGGCCGCGGCCACGTGCGCGATCAGTACCGCCGTGGCCGCACTGGCGATGCCCGGCATGTTGTGGTGCTCGGCCAGCCAATAGCGGCGGTAACCCAGCGCTTCACCCAGCCGGGCCAGGTCAAGCATGTGCGCGAAGGTGTCGGCGGGCGCGCTGCCCTCGGCAACGGGCGCGAGATCGAGGATCGAGAGGGGGAGCATTTCCTGATTCTAGGCGCTCCAAAGGGGGCGGAGAACATTTGCGCGTGAACTGCGGCGCGGCCGCCGTTGACGCCGCACCTGCACCGGTCTATTCAGCGCCCTAGCCACCATCGACCCGAACGCAGGCGAACCCAACGCGCGCTCCTGCCGCATGGGCAACCGGGGGAAAATGTACCTGACCCCTTTTTCTAAGGCGCCGATGCAGGCATCGCAGTCAAGGCAGTCGCCGCCAGTAGAAATGCACCAGGCAGCGTACGCCTTGCTCGTGCTCGTGAACTGGACATACGCCTCCCAATGCAGTCGATTATCTACCCGTCCTCAGCATGCAACTTCCGCAGTTACACGCCTTTGACGCATCTTTAGCTGCTTCATTCCGGCGGATACATCATCGGCAACACCACCGGTGCCAATGCGCGATAGATGGTGCCGTGACTGAGATCCGGTCGCGCAACGACCTTCCATTCCAACTGGCTCGGCGCAGCCTGCTTCAATGCATCCTCCAGGATGCGCACGTTCGGGCCAATGGTCTCCGGCTCCGCCCACGCCACGAACAATCGCCCCCGCGTCTCCGGGTGCGCCACAAACCAGGTTCCCGCGTCCTTAGCCAGCTTGCCGGCGTTCCACCACAGGCTGGGATCCAGGGCGATGCTGGTCTCGAACAACCCCGGCATCTCGAAGAACGTTTCAACGATGAACAGCCCCGCCGCGGATTCGCCAATGATGCCGCGACGCTCGCTTGCCGGATGGTTCGCTTCCACCCACGGCACCAGCTCGGTGGCGATGAACTTACGGAACTCGGCAGCCCCACCCACGACCGGCGCGATCTTGCGATCCTTCTTCACCGTGGTTGGCCCGGTCATGTCGCGGCGGCGCTGGGTGTTCTCGATCCCCACCAGGATCACCGGCGCCATCCGGCCTTCGCGGATCGCCGCATCAATGGTGTTGGCGACATGCGGGAAGTCCTCGGCCACTCCACCGTCCGGCATGTAGATCACCGGGTAGCGACGCTCTTCCTGGAGCGTTGAAGGCAGGTAGACATTGATTCTCCGTTGCTCCTTCATCACCGCCGAATCAAGCACGACCGACTGGTGCGGAGGTGGCACTTCGGAAACTGGCTCCGCAGCCCAGACAGCGGGCACACACAGCATCAACAACAAGGCAAAGACACGGCGAGAAGGCATCATGCTGTGCAGTGTAAGCCCAAGCCCAGTGAGGGAACGGGGTCAGGTTCACTTCCCACACGACTGCGGCATACCCACCGACCCATCACGCCTGCGTTGACCGATGGGCCACCGGCGCCGCCCGGGCGAGACTGCCGCCATGGCCCAACACCCCCGCATCAACCTCCCCGGCATCCCGCAGCACGTCGTGCAGCGCGGCAACAACCGCCTGCCCACTCATGTAGACGTGATCCGTTGTGCTGGCGAGTCTCAGCCTGTGATTCATGGTTCTGCTTCAATCACAGCCAGCCAACCACCCACGGGACTTTTTCGGACATACTGTCCGCAGGCGTCCCGCCTGAGCAGAAGAGAACGCATGGATACGCAGACGCTAATCGAGCTTGCCCTTCAACGTTACAGCCCGAAGGAAGTCGGTCTGGCCCTTGGCGTTGACGCCCGCACCGTCCGCCGCTGGCACACGCGGGAAACCGAACCGCCGTCCTACGTCTCGGATGCGATCCGCCAGAGGCTGCTGAAGTTCCCCGACGGCGAACCGGCGCCGGCAGCATTCCGATTCATCGACCTGTTCGCCGGGATCGGCGGGATCCGCAAAGCCTTCGAGGCGCACGGTGGTCGTTGCGTGTTCACCAGCGAATGGGACGAGTACGCACGCAAGACCTATGCTGCGAACTTTCCTGACCTCAGCGGTCATGTTTTTGCCAGTGACATCACCGAGGTGGATGCGCAGGACGTTCCGGATCACGACGTTCTGCTGGCCGGATTCCCCTGCCAGCCTTTCTCGATTGCCGGTGTATCGAAGAAGAACGCGCTGGGCCGGCCACACGGCTTCCTGGACAAAACGCAGGGCACGTTGTTCTTCGACGTTGCACGCATCATCGAAGCCAAACAGCCAAAGGCCTTCCTGCTGGAAAACGTGAAGAACCTGGTGAACCACGACAAGGGGCGCACCTTCGCCACCATCTTGGAGGTGCTGCGCAACGACCTCGGCTACGACGTCCACACAAAGGTCATCAACGGCAAGCACTTCGTGCCGCAGCACCGCGAACGCATCATCATTGTCGGGTTCCGCGAGCCGGTCCCGTTTTCCTGGGATGACCTGGAGCTGCCGCCCATCGCCGAGGGCCCGAAGCTCGGCAGCATCCTTCACCGTCAGGATGGCACCGAGCCGCTGGACACCCGCTGGCTCGAAGGCAAGCGCGGCAAGGTGTCCGACAAATACACGCTCTCCGACAAGCTCTGGAGCTTTCTCAAGGACTACGCGGCCAAACACCGGGAGAAGGGAAACGGCTTCGGGTTCGGCCTCGTCGGAAAGAAGGATACCGCGCGCACACTGTCGGCCCGCTACTACAAGGATGGCTCCGAAATCCTGGTTGATCAGGGCCCGCACAGGAATCCGCGCCGCCTGACACCACGCGAGTGCGCCCGCCTCATGGGCTTCGACGACACCTTCCTGATTCCGGTTTCAGATACACGCGCCTACAAGCAGTTCGGCAACTCCGTGGTCGTGCCGGTCATCGCCGAAGTCGCACGCATCATGGTTCCCCACCTTGATGCGATCGGTGCGAAGCCGGTTCGCAAAGCCAAGGCCGCCTGAGATGGACATCATCAGCCCGGAGCGCCGCTCCGCGCTGATGTCGCGGATACGCGGCAAGGACACAGGCATCGAGGTGCAGGTACGCAAGGGCCTGCATCGTCTCGGATTCCGCTATCGACTCGGCGGCGCAGGGCTGCCCGGCCGGCCGGATATTGTGCTGCCGAAGTATCAGACGGCTGTCTTCATACACGGCTGCTTCTGGCACGGACATGGCTGCCCTCTATTCCGACTGCCGAAGACCCGTGCCGGCTTCTGGAAGACGAAAATCGATACCAATCGGGCGCGCGACGCTCGCAAGGAGGCCGAATTGCGCGCACTCGGATGGAACGTCGAAACGATCTGGGAGTGCCAACTCCGTGGCGCAACGGCGGAGGAGAAATCTCGTTCCATCAGCGCCTTGGGCGAGCGGATCAGGGCCCATTCGCCTCGGCAGCCCTGATACAGGGCAATGCTAATCTCGTCATGTCCGGTCCAGCGAGCACACCGTGGATTCCTTCGAAGATCTTAAGGCCCTCGTGGCCCGTTTCCGCGAACTTGGCGCCACGCGCATCTTCTTCAAACCCCTCAGCGAGAACGACAACAGCAAGCAGCAGGTGTATCTCGGCGGTAGTTTCGAGGTTCTGACCTACTTCCCGTATGGAGAAGTCCAAGCCGAGCCGGGGCTGAAAGACCCGACTTTCAAGGCACCTCTCGACTTTTTTTGGATCGGCCCGACAAGCCGGGAAAAGGCTCCAGGCGCACAGCTCATCCTTTACTCACGCTATCCCGAAGTGAGACTTTCAGGCTTCCTGCGCGGCTGCAGGACCGCACCCAATGAACACTTGCGGCCGACCCCGAAAGACCTGCGACGCGGCGTCGATGGCCGGTTGCTTTTCTTCGGAACCACAGCGGACGGCCTCACACTCGCCCACTTGGCACCGGGCGGATCGTCCTTGGCGCTCGAGGCGGCGCTGGCGCCACATATCGATGCGGGGCTCTTCAAGGAGCTGGCCGTCCCCGGCACACCCGCGGGCAATTCGAAGTCCCTGGTGCTCATGCGCCTACGCGAGATCCAGCAGCTCGGGCCCGTTCCCTCAATGCGACTCAACAGGAACGGCGAGCGCATTCCCTACAAGGCGCTCAACGGTGGCGGTTACACGCTGGAAGCGTTGCTGGGGATAACGCCGAACGGTGACGCCGCACCCGACTACCTCGGATGGGAGATCAAGGCGTACAGCGGTAGCTATATCACGCTGATGACGCCGGAACCGAACGGAGGCTATTACGGCGCCAACGGCGTCGGCGCTTTCGTCCGGCGCTATGGCCGGCACGTCGCCGGCAAGGACCAGATGTACTTCACTGGCCGACACCACTACGGCAAACCGGACGCCACAACCGCCATGACGCTTGGACTGACAGGCTTCGACAATGCGAAAGGTGTCATCACGGATGCAAGTGGCAGCATCGTCCTGCTGGACCAGGGCGGCAATGAAGCTGCAACGTGGACATACAGCAACCTGCTGACGCACTGGAACCGCAAGCACGCCTCGGCTGCGTATGTGCCATACAAGCTGCAAAGCGGAGCCGATCCATCCTACTGCTATCGGAATCCCGTTCTGCTGGGAGAACGGACAGATTTCTCGAAGTATCTCAGCGCCCTCGTTGCGGGGCATGTCGTATTCGATCCCGGGTCAAAGATCGACGGAATCGCGACGGCACGCCCGAAAGTCAAAGCGCGCAGTCAATTCCGGATACCTCGACAACGCCTCTCGGTGCTCTACGAGAAATTTGAAGAGCTCGATCTCAGCGCCTGACCGCCTCTCATGCCTCCTGGACGACGAGGATCCTGCACGCTGCCGCCAGCTGCTGCGCGAGACGGTGTTGGCTCACGGTTAAGAACGGGGTTAAGAACGGGGTCAGGTTCACTTCTGACACGGACGCGGCGCATTCGCCGACCCGCAGCGCCTGCGTTCGCCGATGGGCGACGGGCGCCGCCCGGGCGAGGCTTCCGACATGGCGCGCCTGCCCCGCATCGACCTCCCCGGCATCCCGCAGCACGTCGTGCAGCGCGGCAACAACCGCCTGCCCTGCTTCCTGGACGACGAGGACCGCGCCCGCTATCGCCAACTTTTGCGCGAAGCCCTGCTGGCCATCGACTGCCGGCTGCACGCCTACGTGCTGATGGACAACCACGTGCACCTGCTGGTGACCCCGCCCCGCGCTGGCGCCATCGGCCAGCTGATGCAGCGCCTTGGCCGCCAGTACGTCGGGCAGTTCAACGCCCGCCACGGCCGCACCGGCACGCTGTGGGAAGGCCGCTACAAGGCCTGCCTGGTCGACACCACCGAGTACCTGCTGCGCTGCGCCCGCTACATCGACCTCAATCCGGTGCGCGCCCGCATGACCGACGACCCCACCGCGTTCGCCTGGTCCAGCTGCCCCGGCCTTTGCGGCCTGCGCGACGACCCGCTGCTGGCGCCGCATACCGTGCAACGCGCCCTGGGCGCCGAGGGCTACCAGGCGCTGCTGGCCGAAGCCCTGAGCGAGGACGACCTCGCCACCCTCCGCCTCTATCTGCAACAACAACGCGCCTACGGCCGCGACGCCTTCCGCGCGATGGTGGAAGCCAAGACCCAACGCTTCGCCGGCGTGCGCCCCGCGCATCGACCGGCCAAGACCAAGTCAATCACTGAAACGGGATAAGTGAACCTGACCCCGTTTTACCGTTTTAGCCGTTTTACGCACCTGCTGGTCAGGCCGCCGCGGACAAGACCGCTCCAACCACCGAAACGGGATAAGTGAACCTGACCCCGTTTTCTCAACCCCGTTTTCTCAAAAAGTCGACTCTGACCCCTGTTTTCAGGTCGAGCTGTTGGATATCCGCAAGTCGCAGTGAGTGGAGCGCAAGAGGAATCAGAGCGCAGAAATTGTCCCTGACACCTTTTTTTCTGTTTACGTCGAAGATACAAGTGCTTCCGCATGTATGCGAATCATTGGCGGCGGCAAAGCGTTTCCTATCATCAACGCAATGGATTCCTTGCCGTGCTCTAGAACAAATTGGTAGTCCGGAGGAAAACCTTGCAACAACGCAGCTTCTCGTAGCGAGATCGCTCGGTCTTCGAAAGGATGTAGGAACCGTCCCTTAGATGGATTGTGGCATCCACTCGTAATTGTTGGCGCCGGCCGGTCCCAACTCATCCTTCCGTATACATCGCTAAATCCATTCGTCTTCCCATGACAGGCGAGCTTCAGCATATCCGGCAACTGGCCACGACTACCGCCATTTTTTGGAATAGCACGGATGATGCGCAGCGCCGCCTCAGAATGGTTGACACGCAGCCGGTGCAACTCATCGTCTTCAGGGACGTGCGCAAGCGCATCACCAACCGTAAGTCGATTGTCACATCGCGCAGGAACGTTTGGCTGACGTCCGAACGTCCCAAGCAGAAGAAGTCTCTTCCTTCGCTGCGGGACACCGAAGTCGTGCGCATCGA
This sequence comes from Thermomonas sp. LB-4, assembly GCF_036409385.1. Taxonomy (NCBI): domain Bacteria; kingdom Pseudomonadati; phylum Pseudomonadota; class Gammaproteobacteria; order Lysobacterales; family Lysobacteraceae; genus Thermomonas; species Thermomonas sp. LB-4. Next base: position 328,466 of record NZ_JAXOFT010000001.1, read on the forward strand.
CAACATCTTCAACTAGTCGATAGCCCGCAGCAGACAACTCGCGCTTCAGCTTGGTCCATAGGGGCTGGGCGCGAAGCCCCGGAACGTTCTCCAGCAACAAATGCCGGGGCTTCAGGGCTACAGCGAAATCAAGAAAGCTCATTGCCAGGTTATTTCGAGGATCCGCATTGCTTGAAGATCCGTTGCGAGTTCGAATTCTCGAGAAGCCTTGGCATGGTGGACACCCTGCGAGCAGGTTCAGTTGTCCAGGGCGGATGCCGCAGCGCTCCATCAGCTCACGCGGCTCGAGCCTAGTAATGTCTTGCTCCATCAGAACGACGTCTGGATGGTTTAAGCGATAGGTCTGCGCAGCCTTTCTATCAATCTCTACCGCCGCCACTACACGATATCCAGCTAAGCGAAGCCCGAGCGATAGGCCGCCACAGCCGGAAAACAGATCGATCGCCGAAGGTCGAGTGTCACCCATGTTCAGCCCGCCACTTCGCCACGAATCCCGCAAGAATTTGGCTGACTTCATGGACGTCATTGGTAGCGGACGCGTGCTTGGATAGCTCATAACCTGAGATCTCAATCACCTGCGATGCTGACGCGTCTGGGACATCGTTTGCAATCTGGCCATACAACAGAATCTTCGCTTTGTCGCCCGTACCGTCCAAGCTAGGTACGAGCGTCGGGAACGCCGCGCGTACAACAATCTCTTCCGGCACAGTCCGCGGTAGAAATCGCACGCGATCAGTTACCCAGGTTATGTATTCCTTTTGCGCCGCGATTTTTTTGGCTTGGAGCCCGGCGTCATTCCCACCGGTCAGATAAAGCGACGGATCTACGCCCGTCGAGGCTCGGATTCGGTCGCCTAGCAAGCCTTCATCAGCAGGCGCGACCGACGCCACGTCGGGGAGAGGAGCCTTAAACGTTTGGTCCCCGTCCAATAGGGCAAACGTCGCGTCCTTACCCGCAATAGCGGATGGGATGTAGTGAGCCAAGATCATGGGCGCTCCGCCTGGAACCACGACTGCATCGATAAGCTCGCGCTCGCCTGCGGGTAGTGCCCGTTTGGCGATATCGACGACTTTGCATGCGAGCTCGTCTTCGACGATGACGCGAATTCGTCCCGGGGCTTTTGCGCCCAACCTGTTGAACGCGACCAAGGAAGAGGAACTGTTGACGACCGTTACCCGACCGCTCGGGGTGAGATCGAGCACCTTAATCGCACGATCTGGCAGCTCGTCCACGAACTCTGGTGAGTGAGTGGAGATAACCACCTGCATCTTTTTTTGGACAATACAGTCAAGAAGAAATTGGAGAAAGCGCCGCTGCGCCCCAGGGTGGAGCGAGGTCTCGGGCTCGTCTAGAAGCACGAGAGTACCTGCATCGGCAGCTAGCAACTTGACGACAGAACTAACGACAGCCACCTCACCACTGCCGGCGAAAGCCTCAGAGTATTTGAGAGACGGCCGTTCAAAGAGAACACTAATGTCCTGACCCCGATACCCGGGGTAGAGTGTGTGTCGTACGATCGTCGCGGAAATGTATTGGTGCCCCAGAATGTGCTTAACACACTCTAGCTCCTGAGGGGTTAGCACGCGATTCTCAAAAACTCGCTCGCGATTCCACAAGGGATAGGTTGAGTACCCCTTCTCAATTACACACTTCAGACGCCGCGCCTCACGCAGCATCGCAATGTGCTTTTCTTCCTTACTTTGCCCAGTCTCGAAATAGAAGAACCGATCGAAAGCGCTGATTTCAGCTTTAAAGTTTATGTGTACGACAGCGCGCTCCACCGGAAGCCAGCGATCAGACGCGGCTCCGACGGGAGCACCGGCAGGGAGAGGCTTCATGCCATCGCCAACGACGATCTTCGTTGGCTCCCAGTAGTCCAGTCGCGTCCCGCTTCGGACGCGCGCCTTTCGTGTTTCAACAAACTCCCCAATGTGCGAATTCCAGTGGGCGTAGATAAAGCGCGACACGCCGAGCCCCTTCCCTTCGACAATCGGGTCCAACTCGGTCGAGAACCAGAAATCCTTTAGGGAGTATTTGTCCGGCGCGCCGTAGAGTGCATGAAGAATAGAGCTCTTCCCGCTTCCATTGGCGCCAACAAGCACTGTTAGGGGGAAAGGAAAGTCGACCGTCGTCCCCGGCTCGATGTTTTTAAAGTTGGGAAAACGAATGCTTCCGATATATTTCTGAAGCGGCGCTCCGGGCTTGAATTTTTCTATTGTTGAGATCAGATCCTTGATGCTCTTCATCCCCCTCCCCTGCTGTCACATATTCCGCCTGTACTCCCCACCCACATCGTACAACGCATGGCTGATCTGCCCGAGGCTGTGCGTCTTCACCGCCTCCATCAGGCTGGCAAACACATTTCGCCGTTCCCGCGCGGTCGCCTGCAGGCCCTTCAGCCCGTCTGACGCAAACCCATTCCGGTTGCCCTGGTAGCCCGCCACGTTCGCGATCTGCTGCCCCTTCTCCGCTTCCGTGGAGCGGATCAGCTCGATCTCGGTGACGATGTCGCCGCCGTGTTCCTTGGGCAGAAAGGTGTTGACCCCCACCAGCGGCAAGCTGCCATCGTGCTTCTTGTGCTCGTAGTACAGGCTTTCTTCCTGGATCTTGCCGCGCTGGTACATGGTGTCCATCGCGCCGAGCACGCCGCCGCGCTCGCTGATGGCCTCGAACTCCTTGTACACCGCCTCTTCCACGATGTCGGTGAGCTTGTCCACGATGAAGCTGCCCTGCCACGGGTTCTCGCAGAAGTTCAGCCCCAGCTCCTTGTTGATGATCATCTGGATGGCCACCGCGCGGCGCACGGACTCTTCCGTGGGCGTGGTGATGGCCTCGTCGTAGGCGTTGGTGTGCAGGCTGTTGCAGTTGTCGAACAGCGCGTACAGCGCCTGCAGCGTGGTGCGGATGTCGTTGAACTGGATTTCCTGCGCGTGCAATGAACGCCCGCTGGTCTGGATGTGGTACTTCATCATCTGGCTGCGCGCGCTGGCGCCGTAGCGCTCGCGCATGGCGCGGGCCCAGATGCGGCGGGCCACGCGGCCGATGACGGTGTACTCCGGGTCCATGCCGTTGCTGAAGAAGAAGCTCAGGTTGGGCGCGAAGTCGTCGATCTTCATCCCGCGCGCCAGGTAGTACTCCACGATGGTGAAGCCGTTGCTCAGGGTGAAGGCCAACTGGCTGATCGGGTTCGCCCCGGCTTCGGCGATGTGGTAGCCGGAGATGGACACCGAGTAGAAGTTGCGGACGGCGTGGTCCACGAAGTACTGCTGGATGTCGCCCATCATGCGCAGGGCGAACTCGGTGCTGAAGATGCAGGTGTTCTGCGCCTGGTCTTCCTTCAGGATGTCGGCCTGCACGGTGCCGCGCACGGTCTTCAGCGTCTGCGCCTTGATGCGGGCGTAGGTCTCGGCGTCCACCAGCTGGTCGCCGGTCACGCCCAGCAGCGCCAGGCCCAGGCCATTGTTGCCCTGCGGCAGCTCGCCTTCGTAGCGCGGGCGCGGCTTGCCTTCGAACAGCGCGTCGATCTTCTTCTGGGCATCGGCCCAGCGCGCCGGGTCGGCCTTCAGGTATTGCTCCACCTGCTGGTCGATGGCGGTGTTCATGAACATCGCCAGGATGATCGGCGCCGGGCCGTTGATGGTCATCGACACGCTGGTGGTGGGCGCGCACAGGTCGAAGCCGGAATACAGCTTCTTCATGTCGTCCAGCGTGGGCACGTTGACGCCGGAGTTGCCGATCTTGCCGTAGATATCCGGGCGCGGCGCCGGGTCTTCGCCGTACAGGGTCACGCTGTCGAAGGCGGTGGACAGGCGCGCGGCCGGCTGGCCCAGGCTGAGGTAGTGGAAGCGGCGGTTGGTGCGCTCCGGCGTGCCCTCGCCCGCGAACATGCGGATGGGGTCCTCGCCGGTGCGGCGGTACGGGTACACGCCGCCGGTGTAGGGGTAGTAGCCGGGCAGGTTTTCCTTCTGCAGGAACACCAGCAGCTCGCCCCAGGCCTTGTAGGTGGGCGCGGCGATCTTGGGGATCTGCTGGTGGCTGAGCGACTCGCGGTAGTTCTCCACCCGGATGGTCTTGTCGCGTACCTGGTATTCGTTCACCGGCTCGGTGATGGATTTCAGGCGGGCCGGCCAGTCGCGCAGCAGCTTCAGCGCCTCGGAATCCAGCGACTGGATGGCGTCGTTGTAGCGCTGGCGTAGGGTCTTCAGGCTGCGGTCGTCGCCGTCGGCGAGGGCTTCGGCCGGGTACAGGTCCAGTGCCTTGGGCAGCGCCGCGTCATCCAGTTCCTTCAATGCGTCCCACAGCGACTGCGCGCGGTCGGCGATCTCCGCCTGCGATTCGATGCGGGCGTTGATGTTGCGGCCCTGCTCGGCGATCTCCGCCAGGTAGCGGACGCGGTTGCCGGGGATGAGGACGGTGGCGCGGGGTTCCTTCAGCGCGGTGTCGATGGCCGGCTGCAGGGCGTCGGCCGGCAGCGACAGCTTCTCGCGCAGCAGGCGGCACAGGTTGGCGAACATCCAGTTCAGGCCGGGGTCGTTGAACTGGCTGGCGATGGTGGGATAGACCGGGACGTCCTCGTCCTTGGTCTGGAACGCCACGCGGTTGCGCTTCCACTGCTTGCGCACGTCGCGCAGGGCGTCCTCGGCGCCGCGCTTGTCGAACTTGTTGAGCACCACGAGTTCCGCGTAGTCCAGCATGTCGATCTTCTCGAGCTGGCTGGGCGCGCCGAAGTCGCTGGTCATCACATACATCGGGAAATCGACCAGGTCCACGATCTCCGAGTCGCTCTGGCCGATGCCGGCGGTTTCCACGATGACGAGGTCGTAGCCCAGCGACTTCAGGAAGGCGATGCAGTCCTTCAGCACCACGTTGGTGGCCGCGTGCTGGCGGCGGGTGGCCATGGAGCGCATGAACACGCGCGGCGAACGCAGCGAGTTCATGCGGATGCGGTCGCCCAGCAGCGCGCCGCCGGTGCGGCGGCGGGTGGGGTCCACGCTGACCACGGCGATGTGCATGTCCGGGAAGTGGGCCAGGAAGCGGTTCAGCAGCTCATCGGTGACCGACGACTTGCCGGCGCCGCCGGTGCCGGTGATGCCCACCACCGGGGTCTTGCCGCCGGCCAGCTGCCATTCCTTGCGCAGGTGGGCCAGCTCGGCCTCGTCCAGCGCCTGCTCCTCGATGGCGCTGAGCATCCGGCCGATCTCGATCTCGTTGTCGAATTCAACCTTGTGCGGCTTGTCGACGGGCAGGCGCGCGGCCCCGGCGCGCTTGACCACGTCCTCGATCATCGCCACCAACCCCATGTGCATGCCGTCGTTGGGGTGGTAGATGCGCTCGACGCCGTAGGCTTCCAGCTCGCGGATTTCCTCGGGCGTGATGGTGCCGCCGCCGCCGGCGAACACGCGGATGTGGGCAGCGTCGCGCTCCTTCAGCATGTCCACCATGTACTTCAGGTATTCGACGTGGCCGCCCTGATAGGACGACAGCGCGATGGCGTCGGCGTCTTCCTGCAACGCCGCGCGCACCACGTCCTCGACGCTGCGGTTATGGCCCAGGTGCACCACTTCCGCGCCCTGCGCCTGGATCAGCCGGCGCATGATGTTGATCGCGGCGTCGTGGCCGTCGAACAGGCTGGCCGCGGTGACGAAGCGCAGCGGGGTGGCGTCAGGCTGCTGCTGCGGAAGGGTTTCGGCCGGGGTGCTCATGGGGCTGCATCCACATATTCAATGGCAATTCCCGATTGTAACGCGCGGGTTAGGATGGCCAGAACGCCACCGGATGCCCTGCCCATGCGCCCTCGCCTGCCACTGCTGCCCGCCGCCCTCGCCCTCACCATTGTCTTGGGCGCCTGCCAGCACGCGCCGCCCCCCTCCGCGGCGGCGACCTCGCGGTTGCTGCTGCTGGGCGAGGTCCACGACAGCGCCGCCGGCCACGCCGCGCGCGCCGCGCTGCTGCGCAAGGAGTTGGAGGCGGGCTGGCGGCCGGCGATCGCGATGGAGCAGTTCGACACCGCCCAGCAGGCGGCGCTGGACGCGGCGATGGCCGAATGCGGCGATGCAGCCTGCGTGGTGGCACGCGTGGTGACGGGGAAGTCGGGTTGGAACTGGGATTTCTACCAGCCGGTGATCGCGCTGGCGCTGGAATACAGGCTGCCCCTGCTGGCCGCCAACCTGTCGCGCGCGGACGCTTCGAAAGTGGTGAAGGACGGCTTCGCAGCCGCGCTGCCGGCGGCGCTCATCGCGCGCTACCAGTTGGACGCGCTGCCGGCGGCGGTGCTGGCCGCGCAGGAAACGGAAGTGCGTGACAGCCACTGCGGCGCACTGCCGGAATCACTGGTGTCGCCGATGGCGAAGGCGCAGATCGCCCGCGACGTGGTGATGGCCGAGACCCTGCGCACCCACGCCGCCCGCGGCGTGGTGCTGGTCGCCGGCAACGGCCACGTGCGCGGCGACATCGCGGTGCCCTATTGGCTGCGGCGCGACGGCCTGGCGCCGCGCGCGGTGGGCTTCCTGGAACCGACCTCCGAGGCGGCCGCGTTCGACGCCGTGCAACGCATTCCGGCCACCACGCGGCCCGACCCGTGCGCGGGGTTCAAGGCGCCGGCGTCATCCGGCTGAACGGGGATCACCCCGGCCGTACCCCCGCGTATGCAGGCCCCGTCCGGAGGAATGGCCTAAAATGACCGGCTGCGGCGGCCGTGGCCGGCCGCAGTCCAATCCCGTTCCCTTCCTACTGCCACTGGTTCCGCTGCGTGCGGCGGCCCCGGCCGGAGTTTTTGCAATGATCTTCGAAACGCTCGACATCTACGGCCACGAGCAGGTCGTGTTCTGCCACAACAAGGACGCTGGCCTGAAGGCGATCATCGCCATCCACAACACCGTGCTGGGCCCCGCCCTGGGCGGCACCCGCATGTGGCCGTACAAGAGCGAGGCGGAAGCGCTGAACGACGTGCTGCGCCTGTCGCGCGGCATGACCTACAAGAACGCCGTGGCCGGCCTGAACATCGGCGGCGGCAAGGCGGTGATCATCGGCAACCCGGCCACCGACAAGTCCGAGGCGCTGTTCCGCGCGTTCGGCCAGTTCGTGGAATCGCTGGGCGGCCGCTACATCACCGCCGAGGACGTCGGCATCGACGTCAACGACATGGAATACGTGTACCGCGAAACCGAGTACGTGACCGGCGTGCACCAGGTCCACGGCGGCTCGGGCGACCCGTCGCCGTTCACCGCCTACGGCAGCCTGCAGGGCCTGATGGCCACCCTGAACCGCAAGTTCGGCGACGAGGACGTGGGCAAGTATTCCTACGCCGTGCAGGGCCTGGGCCACGTGGGCATGGAATACGTGAAGCTGCTGAAGGAACGCGGCGCCAAGATCTTCGTCACCGACATCAACCAGGCGCTGGTGGACAAGGCGGTGACCGAGTACGGCGCCGAGGCAGTGGGCCTGGACGAGATCTACGACGTGCCGGCCGACGTGTATTCGCCCTGCGCGCTGGGCGGCACCGTGAACGAGCAGACCCTGCCGCGCTTCAAGTTCAAGGTGATCTGCGGTTCGGCCAACAACCAGCTGGCCAACAACGAGATCGGTGACGAAGTGGTCAAGCGCGGCATCCTGTACGCGCCGGACTACGCGGTGAACGCGGGCGGCGTGATGAACGTGGCGCTGGAGCTCGACGGCTACAACCGCGAGCGCGCCATGCGCATGATGCGCACGATCTACCACAACCTGACCCGCATCTACGAGATCGCCGACCGCGACGGCATCCCGACCTACCGCGCCGCCGACCGCCTGGCCGAGGAGCGCATCGAGAAGATCGGCAAGCTGAAGCTGCCGCTGGGCCGCGGCCGCACCCGCTTCCAGGGCCGCATCCGCGGGAACTGATTCCGGCGGAGCCGGAATCAGTTCGTCCGTGGCCTCCACATCCCCCGCCGCTGTCGCGGCGCCCCCCTTGACTCAATGGGGGCTTCCCATCCGGATAGAGAGGAGAAAACGCCCGGCTTGCCGGGCGTTTTTGTTGCGGCGAGGGCCATGTTGCCGGCCGATTACAATTGACCCATCCGGCCCGCCGCCAGCGGGCCTTCCGACACCTTCGAGAAATCCCATGCGTCCCTTTCCCCTTGGCGAAGACATCGATGCCCTGCGCGAGGCGGTCCGCCGCTTCGCCGAAACCGAGATCGCGCCGCGCGCGGCCAAGGCCGACGAGGACAACTGGTTCCCGCAGGAGCTGTGGCCGATGCTGGGTGAGATGGGCTTGCTGGGTCTGACCATTCCCGGCGAGTACGGCGGCAGCGGGCTCGGCTACCTGGCCCACCTGGTGGCGATGGAAGAGATCAGCCGCGCCTCGGGCGCGATCGGCCTGTCCTACGGCGCGCATTCCAATCTGTGCGTCAACAACCTGCATGCCAACGGCAACGAAGCGCAGCGCGCGAAGTACCTGCCCAAGCTGTGCAGCGGCGAGTTCAAGGGCGCGCTGGCGATGAGCGAGCCCGGCGCCGGCTCCGACGTGGTGGGTTCGATGGCCTGCCGCGCCGAACTGAAGGGCGACACCTGGATCGCCAACGGCAACAAGATGTGGATCACCAACGGCCCCGAGGCCGACGTGCTCATCGTCTACATGCGCACCGCCAGCCGCGAGCTGGGCAGCAAGTGCATGACTGCCTTCATCGTCGAGAAGGGCATGAAGGGGTTTTCCACCGCGCAGAAGCTGGACAAGCTGGGCATGCGCGGCAGCAACACCTGCGAGCTGGTGTTCGAGAACTGCGAGATCCCGCAGGAGAACGTGCTGGGCGAGGTCAACAACGGCGTGAAGGTGCTGATGAGCGGCCTGAACACCGAGCGCTTGGTGCTCAGCGGCGGCCCGATCGGGCTGATGCAGGCCGCATTGGACATCGCCCTGCCCTACGTGCGCGAACGCCGCCAGTTCGGCCAGGCCATCGGCACCTTCGAGCTGATGCAGGCCAAGATCGCCGACATGTACACGTCACTGCAATCTTCGCGTGCGTTCGCCTACCAGGTGGCGCGTGACTACGATGCCGGCCACAAGAGCCGCATCGACGCCGCCGCCTGCCTGCTGCACGCCAGCGAAGCCGCAGTGCAGGTGGCGCTGGAGGCGATCCAGTCACTGGGCGGCAATGGCTACATCAACGAATTCGCCACCGGCCGCATCCTCCGCGACGCCAAGCTGTACGAGATTGGCGCGGGCACCAACGAGATCCGCCGCATGCTGATCGGCCGCGAGCTGTTCGCCGGCAACCACTGATCGCGCCATGGACGGCGATGCCGGCACGCCAGTCGAATCCGCCGCATGCTGATCGGCCGCGAGCTGTTCGCCGGCAACCACTGATCGCGCCATGGACGGCGATGCCGGCACGCCAGTCGAATCCCGCCGCATGCTGATCGGCCGCGAGCTGTTCGCCGGCAACCACTGACGGACGCCGCCGGCTGCCCCGGCGGCGCCGCTCAGGCGGATCCCGCTGCGCGACAGCCGAGCGGCGGCTGGCTCCAGCTCCGCGCCGGCATCGACCCCGGTCCGCTGCCGCCTGCCAGGCATTCGGCGCGGCCGGTGCTCTCGAAGCGGTCGCGCCCGTTGTGCTTGGCCCGGTACAGCGCGGCATCGGCACGCTGCAGCAGGGAGGCGGCGGTCACGTCGGCATCGCAGGCCTCAGCCCCGCCGATGCTGGTGGTCAGCGGCCGCAGCGGCCATGCGTTGGTGCGGACCGCATGCAGCACGCGCTCGGCGATGGCCGGCAGCTGGTGCAGGTGGGCGCCGTGGATCACCAGCACGAATTCCTCGCCGCCATAGCGGAAGGCCGCGTCCTCCGGACGCAGCGTGGCGCGCAGCAGCCGACCGATCTCGCGCAGGGCGTCGTCGCCGGCAGGGTGACCGAAGTCGTCGTTGTAGGCCTTGAAGTGGTCCAGATCCAGCATCAGCAGCGAAAACGGCAGTCGCTGCCGGCGGTCGGCGTGCAGCAGCCGCTGCAGCATCCCGTCCAACTTGCGCCGGTTGCCCAGCCCGGTCAGCGCATCCGTGTCAGCGGCATCGCGCAGCTGCAGCGACGCCTCGCGCAGGCGTTCGCTGCGATCCAGCAGCGCCGCCACCAACCAGATCATCCAGGCCAGTGAGCCTCCGGTGAACACCGCGCCGAGCGTGGAGGCGACGATCTGGGACACGCCGAACCGGCTTTCCAGCAGCTTGAACGCGAAGGTGTAGGCCAGCGGCAGCAGCAGCGCCGGCAGCAGCAGGCTGCGCGCCAGCAGGCCGCCCAGAGTGGCGGCGGTGCTGAGCCGGGTCAGGCCGGTGGTCGGCACCGACGACATCCACCCCAGCGTGCCGAACAGCAACAGCACCCCGGTGAGGATCGGCAGGCGCTCCAACAGGCTTTCCCCGTGCTGGGCCGGCACGAACGCTAAACTGGCCAAGCTCGCCATCGCGATCGCCAGCACGCCGAGTCCGAACAGCTCACGCAGGACCAGCGCGCGCCCATTGAGGATCAGCGGGCCCTGCCCGCCCAGCAGCAGGAAACCGCAGGCAGCCAGTTCCGCCATCCGCGCCGGTGGTCGCAGGCCTTCGCCAAACGCGGCATCCAGCCCCGCAGCGATTCCGCGATAGCCGACGCCGGCGTATTCCAGCAGCGAATCCGCCGCCAGCACGGCCACCACCGCGCACAGCAGGCTGGCCAGGCCGCGGACCCGACGGCGGCGGCTGCCGACCGCGCCCAGCGCAAGTCCCGACAGCAGGATGCACACGGCAGCGGTCAGGCGCATGTCGCGGCCGCCCAAGGCCGGGACGAGATCGCTATGCGTCGCCCATTCCACGCCGCTGCCCAGCCCCACCAGGATCATCAACAGGCTGGCGAGACGCGAGTACAGCAGGTACCCGCGCAGGGCCCAGCGGCTGTGGACAAACTCCGTGCTCATCCGAGGTGCGCCCGGCTGCCCATGCGCGGCGGCTTGGGCGTGACCCGGCCCGGATCGCACGCGCGAACGGATGTGAACGCCGTGCTACTGCCCAAATGCCTGCTCCCCTGCGGCTTCCGCACGGGCACGCAGCCCGGCGGATAACCGGAGCGTAGGCGCGTCCTTGACCGCGGTCAAGATTCTCCCCCCGCGTCGCACCTCAAGAATCCGCGATACCGGCCGATGAAGTGACTGCCCAAACCTTGAACCCGGATATTCCATGAATAGTCCCGCAGCGCCGCATTCCGCCACCAGCGCCTCTTCCAAGGCCGCGACCGCCGGCGAGTTCCTCACCTTCACCCTGGGACAGGAGGAGTACGGGGTGGACATCCTGAAGGTGCAGGAGATCCGCGGCTACGACGCGGTGACCCGCCTGCCGGATGCGCCGGAGTACATCAAGGGCGTGATCAACCTGCGCGGCACCATCGTGCCGGTGATCGACATGCGGGTGAAGTTCCGCCTGGAAGCCAAGGTCGACGCACTGACCGTGATGATCGTCCTGAACGTCGCCGACCGCGTGGTGGGCATGGTGGTGGACAGCGTCTCCGACGTGGTGCAACTGACCGCCGAGCAGATCCGCGCGATGCCCGAGGTGGGCACCGGCATCGACCGCCGCTTCCTGACCGGCATCGGTGCGCTGGACGAGCGCATGCTGATCCTGCTCGACATCGAGGGCCTGATGACCAGCACCGAGATGGGACTGGTGGTCGACAGCGCGGCCGCCCAGGCGGCCTGACGCCATCCGGAGGCCGCCAAGCGCCTCCGGCATCGCCGCCAGGCGTTGTTGCACGCACCCGCCCAGCCAACGCCACTTTCCGGTATCTCGAGTCCACATGCGCCTCTTCGCTTCGCTGTCGAACAAGCTCGCCAACTTCTCGGTCCAGCGCAAGCTGATCCTGCTGACCCTGATCAGCGCGATCGGGGTGATCGCGATCGCCGTGACCGCGGCGCGCTTCCAGTATCTGGACGTCAACAACACCCGCAAGATCGCGCTGGATATCCGCGTGCAGCTGGCCAACAGCGTGCTGGATCACTACCAGAAGCTGGCCGAGGATGGCCGGCTTCCGCTCAAGGATGCGCAGCAGCAGGCCCTGTCCGCGCTGAGCACCATGCACACGGACGACAACGACAACTATTTCTACGTGCTGGATACCGGCAACCGGATGCTGATGCACCCGCTGCGCCAGGACCTGGTCGGGCAGGACCTGAAGGATTACCGGACCGAGCACGGCGACCGCCTGTTCCATGACCAGCTGGAATCCGTGCGCAAGGGCGACGGTTTCACCACCTACCACTGGGCCAAGCCCGGCCACGGTGACGAGCCGGTCCTGAGGATGGCGTACGCGAAGCTCTACAAGCCCTGGAACTGGGTGGTGGCCACCGGCGTGTACATGGACGACGTGCAGGCGCAGGCCTGGCGCTTCACCGGGATGATGACCTTGACCGGCGGCATCCTGGTGCTGCTGGTATTCGGGCTGGGCTGGCTGATCGGCGACCGCATCGTGGGGCCGCTGCGCAAGGCCACCGCGGTGGCGGACGCGATCGCGCACGGCAAGCTGGACAACGTGGTCGTGCAGGCCTCGCGCGACGAGTGCGGCCAGCTGCTGGGCAGCATGCGCGGCATGCAGGAGCGCATCCAGGCGGTGCTGGCGGCCCAGCGCGAAATGGCGCGCCAGCACGAAAGCGGCGCCATCAGCTACCGGATGGACGAGAGCGCCTTCCCGGGCGAGTACGGCGCCATGGTGGCCGGCACCAACCAGCTGGTGGCCAACCACATCGGCGTGAAGATGCAGGTCGTCGCGCTGGCGCAGCGCTACGCCATCGGTGACTTCAGCCAGGACATGCCGGCGCTGCCCGGCGAGAAGGCCGAGATCACCGAGACGATGGCGACCATCAAGCGCAACCTCGGCGCGATCAGCCAGAGCATCCGGCAGTTGGGCGATGCGGCTGCACAGGGCGACTTCAGCCTGCGTGGCGACGCTGGCGCCTACCAGTACGAGTTCCGCGACATCCTGCTCAGCCTCAACCGGCTGATGCAGACCACCGACGACAACCTCGGCCAGATCTCCGGCCTGCTGCAGGCCATGGCCCGCGGCGACCTCACCGCGCGCATGGACGGCGATTTCCAGGGCGTGTTCGCACGCATGCGCGACGACGCCAACGCCACCATGACCCAGCTCACCGGGATCGTCTCGGGCATCCAGCAGGCCGCCGGCAACATCAATGCCGCCGCCAGCGAGATCGCCGCCGGCAACGACAACCTCTCGCGCCGCACCGAGCAGCAGGCGGCGTCGCTGGAGGAAACCGCGGCGTCGATGGAGGAGCTCACCTCCACCGTGAAGCAGAACGCCGACAACGCCCGCCAGGCCAACCAGCTGGCGC